>DAOTTM010000073.1:0-19205 GCA_034437915.1 Dehalococcoidia bacterium
AACGAACCGTTCGTGCTGAGCGTGAGCTTGTCGAACGGTCGAAGCATGAACACGCGCTCGATCATCGTTCATAGGGCACGGGCCTTGCGAGAAGCTCAGGGCGAACGGAGTTGTCATCCCTCTCGTTGGCGCCGCGCCATGTTGGCCTCCCGCCTTCGCGGGCGAGAGGGAGGTCAGACCCTAAGCGGGAAGTTCGATCGTCAGGTTCGCGATAGTCGCATCCGCATCGAGCTGGTTGTCGAGGTGGACCTCGATGTCCAACAGTTTCTGGCCGTTTTCGCCGTATTTCCGCGTCACCCAACCGCGCGACATCATCGTATCGCCGAGGCAGTTCGGGCGGCGCATTGTGAAGCGAAGCTTGCGCAGAAACGCCTCGGGGCCTGCCCAATCGGTGGCGATGCGCCCGAACAGCCCTTCGTAGAACATCGTGTTGACGAAGATGTCGCGTGCGCCGTTCCGTTTCGCGAACTCGCGGTCGTGGTGGATTGGGTAGAGGTCCCGCGTCCCCGCGACGTCGATCATCAGTGTCCGCATCGAAATCGAGAATGTGAGGCCCGGCAGCTGGTCGCCTTCGTTGATCGCCGCCCAAACGAGAGTCTTCGATCCGGTGGATATCGCCATCGTCGTTATTCCTTCTCTGCCTTGTATCGAAGCAGCACCATGGTCGATCTGCCGATGAGCCGGTCGCCCACCTCGGTGAAGTACTCCGTCACGCTGGTGATGAAGACCCCTCTGCCGACGCTGACCTTTTTCTCATCCGAGACGTTGGTCGTCATGCTGCGCATCTTCAAGCGGCCATCGCCCGGGCCGAAGGGCGCGACATACTCAACTTCCTGTCCTGCGACCGTGTTCACGGTGTAGCCGAACTGCTCGCACACGGTGTGGATTCCGCCCTGATCCGCCTCGGGGCCGGAAGTGTTGAGCGCCGCTGCAGCTTCCGCGGTCTTCCGCTGCAAGTAATCGGGGGTCCACCATGCGGCGAAGGTCATCGAGAAGAGCGATTGGGGCGGCGCGATGACGCGCCCAAATCGGCTCTTCGCTGCGAACTCAGCATCCCAATAGACGGGGTTGCCGTCCTCCGCCACTTCGCAAAAGCGTCGAATCGCCGTCTCCGTGACCTCGTCGCGCGTCAGCCGGAACGGTCCCCAGGCATTGAGGTGCGGCTGAACCAGATCGTGAAACGAGGCGGTTGGCCGTGCCAGTGTCTCGGTCATTGGGAATCCCTTCATGCGCCCGCGGCTCCGCGCAGTCGAACACCCGCACGCTACGGTTCCGCCCCGCGCCTGTCAATCCGCGCTGAACCGCAGCCCTCAAGAATCCGTAGCCCGCGCTATCCGTAGCCCGCGCGTAAGCAAGGGTTCGCTCTCGAGGCGTGAGTCAACCCCGGCGCCGCCGTTGGAAGTTCGCTCTCCAGGCGTGAATCGACCCCGGCGTATTGAGCTACCCACTCGCCGGTGCCATAGTCTCGATACACATCTCCAAGACATCGAATCGAAGCCCCAGGAGTGCAGCCCATGGCCCAGACACCACCACGTCCGACATCCCTGAAACGTGTCCTCATCGCCAACCGCGGCGAAATCGCCATTCGCATCGCCCGCGCCGCGGCCGCCCTTGGCATGGAGTCCGTGGCCGTCCATGCGCCAGTGGACGCGTTGGCCCTCCACATCACCTTCGCGGACCGCGCGGTCGCCATCGCGGGCGACGGCGTGAACGCATACCTCGACGGGGCCGCGCTCATTCGCGTCGCGAAGGACACGGGCTGCGATTGCGTCCATCCCGGCTACGGCTTCCTCGCGGAGAACGCTGCCTTCGCGGAGATGTGCGCGGAGGCAGGTCTGGTGTTCATCGGCCCCACCGCCGCGGCCCTCTCGCTCTTCGGCGATAAGGTGCGGGCACGCGCCTTCGCTACATCGCTCGGCATTCCCGTGGTCCCGGGGAGCGCGGCGCCGCTGGACTCGGCGGAGGAAGCGGTCGTGCTGGCGAGCGAACTGGGTTACCCGGTGATGCTGAAGGCCTCAGCGGGCGGCGGCGGCCGCGGTATGCGCCTCGTCGAGAAACCGGAAGACATGGCGGAGTCGTTCGCGCGTTGCCGCGGCGAAGCCACCGCCGCGTTCGGCAATGGCGCCCTCTTTCTCGAAAAAGCGATCATTCGGCCGCGCCACATCGAAGTCCAGGTCCTTGCTGACTCCACCGGCGCCGTCCTCCATCTGCACGAGCGCGACTGCTCCATCCAACAGCGAAACCAAAAGGTCGTGGAGATAGCACCCGCGCCGGGACTCGACCAGGCTCTTCGCGCCCGCCTGCATGCGGATGCGATCACGCTGGCGGCGGCTTCCGGGTACGTAAATGCCGGTACTGTCGAGTTCCTCGTTTCACCGGATTCCGGCCAGTACTTCTTTATCGAATGCAACCCACGCATCCAGGTGGAGCACACGGTCACGGAGCAGGTGACGGGTATCGACCTGGTTGAGGCCCAGTTCCTGATAGCGTCCAGCGCATCGCTGGCGTCAATCGGTTTGGCGGACCAGGCGGCGGTCGGCGTCCCGCGGGGCTTCGCCGTCCAGGCCCGCGTTGTGGCGAACGCGCCGGGCATAATCACGGCCTATAAGGAACCGACAGGCCCCGGCGTGCGTGTGGATGGCTGCGCGTATCTCGGTTATGCGCCGCCACCACAGTTCGACCCCCTTTTCGCGAAGGTCATCGGGGTCTCCAATTCTTCGGGTTCGTTTGCCTCGGCGCTGGACAGGACGCTCCGTGCGCTGGACGAGTTCCATGTGTCCGGCCTGGCGACGAACTTGCCACAGTTGCAGGCTATCCTCGCCCATCCGATCGTGCGTTCCGGCGATGCCCGCACCTCCTTTCTCGCCGAACACCCGGGACTCGTACCTGCTGCTTCGCCGCGAGCGGGCGGCGTCCTGGCGCGGCTCAATCAACACGCGAACGGCTTCGGAGGGAGTAGTCCCGCGACGACAGCATCGACACCGACCCTCGATCTCGCCGACGGGCAGATGGTGGCCAACTCGCCGCTCACTGGCCAGCTCGTGGAGATGAACGTTGCCGTCGGCGACCGCGTGTCGGCAGGGGACACCCTCATGGTGATCAACGCGATGAAAATGGAGACGGTCATCGTCGCGCCCTGCACGGGGGTGGTCGCCTCGCTCGCACAACTGCGGGCCGGGGACGCGCTCCAGGCAGGCCAAATGCTCGCGGTACTGACGCCAGCCGCGGGAGACGGCGCACCGAGGACGGCTGCTTCCATATCTGGCGACGCCACGTGGGCGCCGATCCTCGACGCGATCAGTTCGCTCCAGGAGATAGCGCACGCCCGCTTCGCCGCCGGTTCGCGGGATCCCGGTGTCGTCCGCCAACGTAGCCGCGGCAAGCTGACCTGCCGGGAACGCATCTCGCTCCTCCTCGACGATGGCTCCTTCCGGGAAATTGGCAGCGCAACGGGGTTCGCGAGTTACGACGAGGACGGCAACGTCCTCGAATTCACGCCATCGAACCACGTGGGCGGCTGGGGCAAGATAGACGGTCGCACGGCGATCGTCTGCGCGGATGATTTCACTTCCCGCGGGGGGCACGCCGACGGCGCAATTGGCGCCAAGAGTGGCCACCTCGATCGCCTTTCCATAGAGATGCTCGCTCCATCGGTGCGGCTGCTGGACGGTTCCTCCGGCGGCGGAAGCGTCGCCGCCATGGTGCCCGCGCAACGCAAGGACGGCGAGAGCGCCGCCCAGGAGAGCACAGGCGCGATCACTGCCGGGAGGCCCCGTGTGACGGGCGGCGGCGGTTCGTTCCTTCCCGGTCACCTCGGGAGTTCGATGTTCGCCGAACAGCTCGCGACCGTCCCCGTCGTCAACATGCTCCTGGGCAGCGTCGTCGGTATCGGTGCGGCCAAGGCCGTCCTCGGCCACTTCTCCGTCATGGTGCGCGATATCGCCCAGCTTTTCGTCGCGGGGCCGCCCGTCGTCAGCCACGCCATGGGGTATGACATCTCGAAAGAGGACCTCGGCGATTGGCGCATCCATTGCCGGAACGGTTCCGTCGATAATCTTGCCGAGACGGAGGAAGAAGCGGCCGCGATGGCCCGGCGTTTCCTTTCGTATCTCCCGGCGAATGTCTACGAAGCGCCTCCCATCCTGCCTTCGAACCCGAGCGACCCCGCGGACCGCCGCGACGAAGAGCTGTTCACGCTCGTCCCCCGGAAGCGCACCACGACCTTCGATATTCGCAAGGCTATCCGGCTGATGGCGGATGAAGGTTCGTTTTTCGAAATGGGTTCGCTCTGGGGCACGGACCAGGTGACGGGCTTCGTGCGATTCAACGGATACCCGCTCGGCGTCATCGCCTCCGATAGCCAGCACGTCAACGGCGGCGCGCTTACGGCGGACGGCTGTAGCAAACTGACGCGCCACCTCGACGTCTGCGACCTGTTCCACATCCCCGTCCTCAATCTCGTCGATAACCCCGGCTTCGCCGTCGGCCTCGAACACGAGACCGCTGGCACGATCCGCAAGGGTGGCGAATGGATGATCGCCTTCGCGCAGGTGAACGTGCCCATCTTCACCGTGCTTATGCGCCGCAGCTTCGGTGTCGCGGGCAACAACTATGCGACGCCCCGCTCGCGGCCCATGGTGCGCGTGGCCTGGCCCGCCGCCGATGTCGGTGGTATCCCCCCGGAGGGCGGCATCGAGGCGGCATACAAGCGCCAGCTCGCCGAAGCCGAGGACCCGGTGGCCCTGCGCGCGGAAATCAACGCGCGCATCGAGAGCGCCCGTGGGCCCCTCGGTCCGCTCTCCCGCTTCCAGATCGAAGAGATCATCGACCCGCGGGATACGCGACGGCTCGTCTGCGAATGGGCGGAGACCGCCTACCGCGTGGTCTCGCAGCCCTCTCGTCTCGGTCCTCGCGCGCTCCAATTCCGGCCGTAGGCGTCATGTATGAATGCTGCCAGATCTCGACCGCGACCGACACCGACAGCCGCACGTTTGCGGCTCCACCGAAGCTACCGAACGCCCAAACCTAAACGTTTCGCGAACCAACCTCCGACCACCAAGATTTCGAGCACGCGAAGAACCGCCAGGATGGCCCGGCTCGGCCGATAGGTAAGGTTCCAGCGATCCAGCACGGAACGGCCCAGCAATGAGGGCATCCGCATAAGGGTCTGGCTCAGGCCGGCTGATTGTGATCTCAGTCTCGTAGACGGACAGATTGGCGCGATCATCAAATACGAGCACGGCCTGCTCTACGAGGTTTCGCGTCTCGCCCCCGACGCCGAGAGAGATGTGCGAAGCGATCGCGAGCATCCCGTAGTCAACTCTCATACGTGCGGCGTCCCATGGCATGATGAACACGCCATCTGCGCCCGTATCAATCAAGAACCAAAGGTCGTGTCGAATGTTGAGACGTTCAATGATCAGGCGCCCCGCTATGTACGCGCGGCCACTCGTGTCTCCAAATCTGCCAACGATCGGTATTTCTCTAAAAGAACAGGGTGCGATCGTCTGTGTCGATGTAACGAATGGCAGCGGTATCCCGAGGAATGGCCCGTGTCTCCAACTCGAACAATAGCGCTTCAATCGAATCTGCTGCCAGTACTTCGTCGGTGGCTAACACAGCCACCCATTTATGCGGATATCGGTCGATGAGCATCGGTGTCATCGCCGAGAGGGCCAGCTCCCGCTCTCGGAACTCCGCAAGGTCGCGCGCAACCTCGACCGGGTCCCCAACAAGACGGCGCAGCTCATCCGCGCGGGCTTCTGAAATCGGCACGAATCTGGTTCCTTCGCGACGTTCGTTCAGGTGCATCCCACTCATCATATCCTGATTGGGATGCCTTCGGTGCACCCAATTTGATTGGTTCCGCTACTTCAGCGTCTTGCCTTCGCTCACGGCCTTGACGGCGGGCTCCATGACGTTCTTGGCGACCGGACCCTCCCAGCGTTCGTACACCACACCCTTGGCATCGACCACGTAGACCCAGGGTTCGCTCAGGCCGCCATCGGCGCGCACAATCCACTCCTTCACCGTGGGGTTCATCACCCGCTTGTCGTAGTCGCGCCAAATCTCGATGTGGACGAAATCCACCTTGTCCTTATAGAGCGCCTGTAGTGCCTCGACCTCTTCGTTCACCGGCCCGCAAAAGCGCGACGTGCAGAAGGCGGGCGTCGAGAACACGACCACGAGCGGCCGGCCCTTCGCGATCGCGTCCTTGATTTTGACCGTGTGCATGTCGTTCGGCGGGCTGCCACTGTCGATCTCGCTGAGGTTCGTGACGTCCGCCTTCGTGAGGTTGTCGCTCTTCGGCGCCGCCTGGCCGACGGCGATCACGGACGCCTTCTCTTGGACCTGGAAGCCGATGTTCGAAGTGCCCGTCTTGCCGTCCTTGAGTTTCGCTTCGACGGCGACACCCCAGAAACCCGCGTGGTCGAAATTCACCTTCACGTAGTAGCCCACACGGTTTTCGTCTTCGCCACCGTGAACGTGTTTTTCGCCGTTGGCATGGGTGTGGTCCGTCTTCGGGCCTACGCCAGGCGCGCTCGCAATGGCCTGGGCGGTGAAGACTGGCTTGGGACTCTTGGTGTCGCGCAGGTCGTAGAAGGTCGCGGTCGCCTGGGCGCCGCCTTCGGGTTCGTCCTTGGCGTTGGTGATCCCGAAGACGAAGTTGTTTTCGCCCTTGAACCAGTCGCTGCCCGCCATCACGACGTTGATGGCGCGGAGTTGGTCCTTGGGGATGTTGCGCGATGGGTCGCTCGACGTTGGGAAAGGCGTCGGCTTTGCGCCATCGCCACCCCCGCACGCGATGGCGAACAGAAAGACGGCCGCCAGGGCGGAGACGACGATAGGAAGGCGTAGCAAGATGGACTCCATGCGCGGCAAGTAGCTTCGATGGTATCAGCGATCCCGGGACAAAGGGGAGCGCTCCCGGACCACCCGGAGCGCTCATTCGCACTCGCGGGAAAGAGCGCGGAAAGGAATTGGGGTGTCCCACGGCTGTCCGTAACGCCGAGACCGTCGAAGGTACAGGAGGATGACGGACAAGAACACCGCCAGGAAGGGGTTCGCGCGTGCCGCGTTGGCAGCGCTGCGCAGGCGCGCGCCCGCCACCGCCGCCCAGCACCGCGCCCCGGCCGTGGCGGAAACGACGAACCGCATCCGCGAGATGCAGGACAAGGCGCGGTCCTCCTCGGCCCATCCGCGGGTGGAGGTGGGGCCGAGTGCTTCGGCCCGCGGCACCCAGGTTTCGCCCCTCTTCGTCGCGCCAAGCGCCTTCCACAACGGCGGGCACATTCGCCGCTTGTCACACGCTGCGTTCCGCCTCTCGGCGGCCGGTGCGGGCGTGGCATTGTTGGTCGCGATGTTCGCGTCCCAGGCCCTGGGCGGGTCCAGCAGCGATACGAAGGCAGGCGAAGGGACTTCCCCACGGGCGCCGCTTGCCGAGCCGCCGGCCACCGGCGGGAGCAGCCTGGCCATGAACAGCCAGAAGATCCCCAATATCGCTTCGGACGCGGAAGTCGGTGGGGGGGAAGCTTCGAACGAAGGCAGCGTGCCCGGGGCATCGATCGAAGCCGCTAAGGCTGCCCCCGCGCGCGTCGGCCGTTTCGACCTGCCCCTGAAAAAGTGGTTCATGGTGACGGACCGCTATGGCGCTCCACGGGGCAAAGGCGTTTACCACGGGGGTATCGACCTCGCCCTGGATGATTTGCCGCGGTCGCTGGTCTTTGCCGCCTGCGAAGGCAAGGTTGCCACGGTCGCCCACAACGGCGTGCTCGGGAACCACGTGGTCATCGATTGCGGTGAAGACTGGTCCACCGTGTACGGCCACCTCAGCACGACAAACGTCGTCGTCGGGCAGGTCGTCCAATTCGAAGAAGTGCTCGGCATTTCGGGCAACACGGGGTATTCCACGGGCGAACACCTGCATTTCGAGATCCGTTGGCAGGGCTTCGTCGTGAACCCCGAGAAGTATCTCGACTTCCACATCGCTCCCGGCGCGCCCCTCACCTACGACAAACGCGACGCGAACGGTGAACTGATCACAAGCACGAGCCCCACGCCGACGGCGACGCATACGCCCACGCCCACGCCGACACCAGATTTCAGCATCATCCCGCCGCACCTGCGCCCTACCGTCGCCCCCACGAAGACGCCGATCCCCACGCCCACGCCCATACCGCCCACGCCCACGATCACACCAACGCCCACCGTGACGCCACGCGCTGGCCAACTCGGGGGCTAATACCGTATCCCCGCCCAGACGCAGACAGTTCCGCGCAAGAGCCCCGTGGAGGGACTCGCTTCCTTCCGAACGCCCCGGGGTTCGTACCGATGACGATCGGCGGTTGCTGTATGATGACCCCATGGCATTTGCTCCCGCCGACGTAGACGCCCTCATCGAAGCGATCCGCAACGACCCGCTGCTGCGTGAGCGTGTCGTGAAGGCGCTCTTGCATGAGGACTTCCTCGCACTCCCCGGGATCGTCGCCCGCATCGGTGAACGCATCGATCGGCTGACTGAGCGCGTGGACGCGCTGACCGAACGCATGGACGCGCTCGCGGTTCATATGGAGGCGCAAACCCTCCGCATGGACGAGCTGATTCGCGTAACCTCCAACCTTGCCGGACGGACGGGGAACCTTGAGGGGTGGCGTTACGAGTCCGAATACCGCGACCGCCTCGCAAGCCACCTTGCTATCGACTACACCGCTGTTCGTCCGCTGGTTCTTGGGAACATTCCCGAACTCCTCGCCGCGCTCCACGGGGGCAGCATCAATAGACAGGAATGGCAGGATCTCATACGGCTTGATGCTGTCGCGATGGTTCGCCCGAGAGGTGGGGGCGAAGACAGGTTGATCGTCATGGAGTTGTCCAAGACAGTCGATGTCAACGACGTTGAGCGCGTCGCGAGGCGGGCAGACATCATTCGTCGCGCGGGACTGGTCGTCGATGCACGTGTCGATGGCGAGCAGATCGAGCCGTTCGCCCAGCGCCGTCTCGCGGACCTCGGCGTGATCTCCTTCGTTAGCCGGGTCGCCGACGCGATCTGATGCGCTTTTGTCCGAGCCGCGACGGGTCATGCAGCAGATTGGCCCCGGCAACGGGACGCCTCCAGAACTCTCACAAATCGTCTTCGCCGTCGGAACGGTTGCTGCGGGACGCATCGGGAAGGTGCAAGGGAACCCCAGCCCACTTCCTGACGGTCGCGGCTCGGATTTGAGGGCTTTTCAGGGAAGGGCTCCAACAGCGCTATAATCCCGACATCCTCTGACAGGACGTGGCCCATGCCTGGCGCGCTCGATGGCCTTCGCGTGCTCGAACTGGCGACCGGCGTCAGCGGGCCGTACTGCGGCAAGCTGCTCGCGGGGCTGGGCGCGGATGTCCTCAAGATCGAACCGCCCGGCGGCGACTCTACGCGCCTCGATGGACCCTTCCCCGGCGACATGCCGGACCCAGAGAAAAGCGGCCTCTTCCTGCACCTGAACACGGGCAAACGGAGCATCCCCGGGCCGGACGAAGCCGGGACGCGACGGCTCCTCCGCGAATGCGACATCCTCATCCTGAGCCATTCGACCGCCGAGTTGGCCGCCCAGGGTCTCGCCATCCCGGACCTGCTCCGCGATTTCCCGCCTCTCGTCATCGTCGATGTCACCTCCTTCGGGCTGACTGGTCCGTATGCCGACTACCTCGGCGGCGAACTCGTCGCCTACGCGCTGGGCGGATACATGATGCTCACCGGCGCCGCCGACCGCGAGCCGCTGAAGTCGTATGGCTCGCTCGTCGGCTACAAAGCGGGGGCGCACGCGGCCCTCGGCGCGCTCGCGGCCGTGTTCGCCCGCGAACTGACGGGCGAAGGCCAACTCGTCGATGTCTCCGCCATGGAAGCAGCGACGTTCATGCTCGGCGCGGTCGAGCAGAACGCCCACTTTTATGGGCGCATCGCCCGGCGCAACGGTACGCGCCTCCTCGGCTTCCCTGCGGAACACTCTTACCCATCGACCATCCGCCCCTGCAAGGATGGCTTCGTCCACTGCCATTCGAACAACCGTCACCTCGACCTGCTCGGCGCGATGATCCCCCACCCACGGCTGGAAGCACCGGACCTGCTGGCAACGATGATGGGCCATGCCGACGAGATCGACGAGATCATGGACAAATGGCTCGCGGACAAGACGCGCGCGGAGATCGTCGCGACCGCCCAGGAGATCCGCCTGCCCTTCACGGAGGTGCTGGAACCGCGCGAAGTGGCGGTCGACCCCCACAACATCGCGCGCGGCAGTTTCGTCACGGTGGAGCATCCCGGCGCGGGGCCAGTCCTCCAACCGGGCGCGCCCATGCGCCTCGCCGCTTCGCCGTGGGTAACCAGTCCCGCGCCTATGTTGGCCCAGGATGCCCCGCGATGGCTAGCCCGCGATGCGTCAGCCCGAGGCCATGCTGCCTCGGGAGCGAACAAGCCCCTCGATGGCGTGCGTGTCATCGACTTCACGAACGCCGTCGCCGGTCCGATCGCCGGTTTCATCCTCGCGGACCTCGGTGCGGACGTGATCAAGGTGGAAGCGCCTACGGCGCGACCGCTCCACGCCGCGGGAACGGCGCCGCTTCTCCCTGGCGGAGAGGACCGCGGCTATGACCGCATGATGACCTGGAACGAGCTGAACCACGGCAAGCGCGGCGTCTCCCTCGACGTGGGAACGGCCGAGGGGAGGGCGCTCTTCCTCGAACTCGCCGCGAAGTCGGACATCGTCATCGAGAATTTTGCGCCGCGCGTCATGGGTAACCTCGGTATCGACTACGAGGAGCTGCGCAAGGTGAACTCCGCCATCATCTGCGTCTCCATGCCCGCTTTCGGGCTGAGCGGGCCGTATCGCGAACGCATCGCCTACGGCCCGGGCATCGATGCCATGAGCGGCTGTTCCCACCTCACCGGGTACGCCGATGGCCCACCCATGAAGCCCGGAAACTTCTTCTGCGACCAGAACGCGGGGGTCCACGCCGCCATCGCCACGCTCGCCGCGCTCCGCCATCGGCACGCCACGGGCGAAGGCCAGTTCGTGGAGCTGGCGATGATCGAGGGAGAGTTCCAAATCCTCGGCGACGCCTACATCGATTATGCGACGAACGGTCGCGAACGCCGCCGCCAGGGCAACGACCACCCGAGGTGGGCGCCACACGATGCCTTCCCCTGCGCTGGCGAAGACGCGTGGGTTGCGATCGCCGTCGAAAGCGACGAGCAGTGGCGCGCCCTTTGCGCTGTGATAGAACGCGCCGACCTTTCGACCGACCCACGCTTTGCCCGCGAGACGGACCGGCACGCAAATCGTGCTTTATTGCGTGAACCAATCTCCGCCTGGACGCGCGGACGGACGCACTACGAAGCGCAGCACGCCCTCCAGGCAGCCGGTGTCCCTGCGGGCGCGGTGCTCAACTGCCTGGAATTGCTCCACGATCCACATGTCGTCGCGCGCGGCGGGTTCACCTATGTCAATGTCCCGAACGTTGGCCCCGCGCCCTACCCACGCGTCGCCTTCACGCTGAGCGAAACGCCGGTGCCCGTGAGCGGCCCCGCGCCCGCCTTCGCCCAGCACAACCGCGCCGTCTTCGGGGACCTCCTCGGCCACGACGATGCCGACCTGGCCGCGTTTGAAGCTGCGGGCGTTACCGCCAGCATCCCGAGCGGCGCCCATTAGGCAACCTGGGAACGCCAACCTCCGTGTTGGCTCCGCCCTTACCGCACGCCCCGTTAGCGTTACGAGTCAGACCGCAACATCGCGCATCGCTTCTTCCAGGAGCGCCTTGGAGACGCCGCGCTGTTCGAGTGCGTTCACGAGGCGTTCGACCGCGTCGGAGGCATGGATGGCCTCGTCCCGTCGTAACCCTTCGCTGATGTACGACTTGAGCAGTGTCTGATAGCCGCTGTACCCCTTGTGCGGGGCGATCGCTTTCAAACTTTCGACCACGTCCACGGGGATACGCAGGGTGATACTGGTCACCGGTCGGACTTTGGAGAGTCGCGTTTTTAGTGTTTCATTGAGCATAGAGAGCCTCCTCGTGGGACTGGGCAGGTCGGGCGGAGATAATGCGGAGTGAGTCTCCGTCGAACTCAATATGGACCACGAACAGCAGCCGCGCGTGTAAATCGAATCCGATAATCGCGTCGCGCGCCTCGTCGTTGCGAGACTTGTCTACTGACACGAACAGGGGATCCATGAACACCGTGGCGGCTTCTTCGAACCGGATGCCGTGCTTACGCGCGTTCGCGTTCGCCTTTGCGGAATCCCAAACGAAGTCGCTTCCGCCGATGCGCCGCCGTTCATCCATCAAGACAGTGTCACTCCTATGTATGTACATGGTCAATACTGTCACGCATCGAGCCTGCTCGCTCGTTGGGGGCAAGCTGTGACAACGCCGTTTAGGATATGTCCCCGCCAACCGGATATAATGCGGGAAACTGCCGCGGGGAAGTGCGCCCGTTTCCCAACGCGGCAAGCAATCCCGGAGATTCCCATGGAAGTGCAGCCCATCCTTTTCGAAGAGCGCGCAATCCGGCGCGTTTACGACGAGAAGACCGAGACGTGGTTCTTCTCCGTCGTGGATATCATCCAGGTGCTGGACATCCCGGCGCTTGCTCCCGCGCGCGCTACGGACGGCGAGTTCGAGATCCAGCGCTGCTCATCGTCATAAACCGAGGGCACCGACGCCGCTAAACCACTCGGATGGTCGTCCCGAAGCGCGTCAGGCGGGCGTCGCGGGTGAGGAGGATAAGCGGCTCGCTCAGCGATTGTGCGACGAGCAAGCGATCGAACGGATCCTTGTGGTCGGCGAAGGTGGGCAGTTCCGCGAGCTGGAGAAGGTGCGCGTTCTCGATGGGGAGCCAGGCGAAGCCCATCTCTTCCACCTGCCTGACAAACTTTGGCAGCTCGATGTTGAGTTTTCCGGTCTTTTCCTTGATCACCAGCTCCCAAAGAGAGACGCGGCTGACGAACGTCGTTTGCTCGTTGGTTTCAATCAACTGCCTCGCTTCAATTCCCAGCCGTCGATCGCCTGTCTGCCACCAGAACGCCAGGTGTGTGTCGAGCAGCAGCTTCACGACGACAGGGCGATCACATCGAGGTCTTCCAACGTTGGGTCATCACTGAGACACTCGAAGAGGTCATCGATTGGGTCGTCGAAATCCTCGGACATCCACCAGATTTGCCCTTCCATGCTTCCGGGCGGCGCTATCTTTCGGCGCGGCGGTTTGTACGCGGAAAGTGTTGCGACTGGGTGGCCGGCCCGGGCGATGACGACCTCTTCGCCGCGCTCGACGGCTTCGAGCAGGCGTGAAAGGTGTGTCTTGGCTTCGTGGACGTTGACGGTCTGCATGGCGCTGCTCCGATTAGCTATGTCTTAGTCTAACACCGTTTTGATCACACTTGGGCCGTGCGCCGCGAAAGCGTCTTCGCCGACCTCGGATTGATTCTCGCGGAGGCGCGGAGGCGCGGAGATGCGGAGGACTTTTGAGGCGATTGGTTGACGCGAAGAGAAGGAGAGGCGGAGAGAGGCAGATTGTTGACCACGCGGTGGAGCCCTTCCTTCAGAGTGGCCGCGCCGAAGTTGAGCAGAAACCCGACGTGAAGGTTCATCAGGCGAAGATATGTAAAGAGCTGCTTGGTGTGAACCGGCGCTAGCTTCTCAATGGATTTCAACTCTACGACAACGCAGCCCTCGACCAGGAGGTCGATCCGAAACGCTTCCGCGAAGACCAGGCCGTCGTACTCGAACTCGATCGGCTTCTGTCGTTCCACCTGAAATCCGCGCTTCTCTAGCGAACGGGCGAGCACCATCTCGTACACCGATTCAAGCAGCCCGGGTCCCAGCTCCATGTGAAGCCTCACCGCCACATCCACGATCGTTCCGGTGATCTCATCCAACTCTCGCATGGAACCTCCTCCGTGAACTCTCCGCTTGGCTTAACCGGAACCAATCCAGTTCCTCGATCGTCTCCGCGCTTTCCGCGTCTCCGCGAGAATTCATGCTTGGTTCAATAGATCACTTGCTCTTCCGCCAGGCGGGCCCTCTCCTCCGCCGAGAGGCCGAGGAGGCCGCCGAAGACCTCGGCGTTGTGTTGGCCCAGGCAGGGTGCGGGGCTATAGGCGAGCTGGGGCATGGCGCTGAACTTCGCGGGCAGGCCGGCGACAGTACGCGGGCCAACCTCAAGGTGGTCCATCTCGACGACCCATTCGCGCGCGGTGAAGTGGGGGTCGGACACCTGGTCGAAGACGTTCATGACGGGCCCGGCGGCGATGCCCGCGGTTTGGAGCGCGTGCGTCGCTTCGTAGGGGCTGCGCTCGCGCGTCCAGCCGACAACGATCGCGTCGAGTTCATCCTCGTGAGCGAGGCGTGCGGCGGTCGTCGCGTAACTCGGGTCGGCCGCCAACTCCGGCCGGGCCAAGACTCCACAGAACGCTCGCCAGGCGGCGTCGCTGTCCACTTCGATGGCGACCCAACGGTCGTCGCCGGCGCAGTGGTACACGTCGTGCGGGGCCATGTGGTAGTCGCGGTTTCCCATGCGCGGGCGTTCGCGGCCGTTCATCGTGAAGTCGAGCACGGCCTCGGGGATCATACCCGTGACCGCTTCGCCCATGGCCACTTCGATTTGCTGGCCTTCGCCCGTGGCCTGGCGGTGGTAGAGAGCGGCGAGGATGCCGAAGACCATCATCGTGCCGATGGCGTAATCCGGCCACGTGCCGCCGAGGTCGCCTGGAGGTCCGGACGCGTACCCCGTGATCGAAGGCAGTCCCGCGTAGGCGCAGACGTTCGGCCCCCAGCCTGTTGACATGCGCTCCGGCCCGGTAACGCCCAGGGTGGAGCCGGTGACCATGATGATGCCCGGGTTGACGGCACGAAGGGCTTCATAGCCCAGGCCGAGTTTGTCGATGACGCCCGTGGCGTAGTTCTGGGTGACGACATCGGCATCGCGGATGAGTTCGAGGGCGAGTTCGTGGCCGCGTGGCGTGGCGACGTTCAGGGTGATGCCCTTCTTGCTGTAGTTCAGGCCGTTGAAGGAGGCGCCGCGATTTGGGCCGGGTATGCCATCGGCGGGACCGCCGAGGCGCACCGCATCGAGGCTCTTGTTCGATTCGACGCGGATGACCTCCGCTCCCAAAGTCCCAAGCCAGGAGCAGCAATGCGGCACGGAGAGTATCCAGCCGAAATCGATGATGCGGATGCCTTTAAGGGGCGTGTTCTGTAACGGGGCCGATCCTGTCGCGCTGGACCGTTCGTCCTGAGCCGTGAGCTTGTCGAACGGTCGAAGGGTGGACGGCCCGGGCTCCGCGCGATGGGGCGAGGTAGAGAACACCTCCGCGTTGTGTTCGCCGAGCATCGGCGCCGGGCGCCGGAGCTCCCAGGGCGTCGCCGAATAGCGGATCGGTGCGCCCGGCTGGCGAACCTTCCCGGCCACCGGGTGCTCCTGCTCGACGATGGCGCCGCGCTCGACGTACTGCTGGGCGACCGTCATTTCGCCCACGCTGTGAACGGGGAAGCAGGGGACGCCGCGCGCCTGCAGCATCGAATACAGTTCCTGGCGCTTATATCTCGCGAACCATTCGCAGAGCATTGGGTCGAGCGCGTCGGAGTTCGTGCGGCGGCCCAGCGAGGTGGTGAAGGCCTCGCTCTCGGCCCATTCGGGGCGGCCCATGACGTCTTTCAGTTCCTCCCACCAGTGGTCCCGCAGCATCGAGATCGAGACGTACCCATCTGCGCAGGGGAATATCCAGGGCGATGCCGTTTTGCCGCGGTGCGCGGGGATGGCGCTCTTGTCGTAGGAATGGAGGGCAAACGTCGGGCGCATCATGTTCGCGACGGACTCCAGGCGTGACACGTCCACGACCTGCCCGCGACCGTATGCCTTCCTATAGAAGACGGCGGCCATCGTCGCGGAGGCAGCCGTCCAGCCCGTGAGGTATTCCGCCTGGTAACCCCCGCCGCGGAGGGGCGGCTGGTGTTCGGGGTCCGTAACAGCGTTGAACGGCGTGCCGTGCCCCGTGCCGCCCATGTGCCAGGTGACGAGGTCACCGCCGCGGTAATCGCGGTAGGGTCCGGTGAGGCCGAACGATGTAATGGCAGTCCAAATCAGGCGCGGGTTCTCGGCTGCGAGGGCGTCGTATTCGAGTCCCGCGGCGCCGAACTCCGAGGGTGGCATATCGGTGATGAGGATGTCCGCATGGCGAAGGAGGCCATGCAATGCTTCGCGGCCATCGTCCGTTGCAAGGTCGAGCGTGACGCCGCGCTTGTTCGCGTTGAGATAGAGGAACTGGCCGCTCTTCTCCGCGTGGGGTTCATCGCCGGGAAACGGACCGCGTTGGCGCGCCGGATCACCAGCGGGCGGCTCGACCTTGATAACGTCGGCGCCGAGGTCGGCCATCGCCTTGCCCGCGAAGGCCCCTGCCAACCCGCTCCCACATTCGACGATAACGAGTCCAACGAGCGCTCCCTCGGCCATGCTTCACCCCAATCCGTCACGCCCGGCGTGACATCACGCATTGGCGCGAAGCATGGGGGAGGGGGCGTGGGGTTGCAAGCGAGGCGGAACTCCATGTCGCGGCATCGTGACAAGTCATGGACATTTGACACAATGGAATACCAGATCATTGGACTGTGAAGTATAGTGTGAAGTATGGAAGTCATCGAAGAACCATTTGGAGATGATGTTCGAGAGATAGCGTTGACTCGGGCACCCTTGGTCAAGGTGATCGCACAGGTGACCTTTCCTCTCATTGCCTCGATTTCCAAGCAAGCATTTATCGCTGAGTTTCAGGAACGCCTGAGAGCGCGATATCCCGTGGCCAAGAAGGAGATGCAGACGGGAATTCAAATAACGTCGGAGGGCGTCCAAACTCAAGACGGGTCCGTGACATGGCGGTTCAAGAACCGAGCCGACACTCAACAGGTGTCCCTCGGGCCAAACTTCGTAGCGCTCGACACCGACCGCTACACGAGCAGGACCGAATTCTTCAACGATTTCAAAGCCGCTGTATCCGCCCTCGCCGAAACGATTCGTCCAGCCACGTTCGATCGTCTCGGCGTTCGCTATGTGGATCGAATCGAGGGTCCCAGTGCCCTCCCTTTGGAGCGATTTTTGAGGCCTGAGGTTCTTGGGCATAGTCGAACGCGCTTGGGAGGAGACGCCGACATTCAGCATGCGATCACCGACACGATATTTAGAGTGGGGCTCGCTCAGCTTCACGCCCGGTGGGGACAGCTGCCGGGAAATGCAACGCTTGACCCGTTCGTCCCGGCCTCGACGGTGGAAAGCTGGCTACTTGATTTAGACATGTTCTCGGACAATCCTGGACAGGAATTCGATACGGCGTCGATTGTGGACATGGCAACCGGGTTCGCCAGTCGAATCTATCGATTCTTCCGTTGGTCCGTGACGAAGGATTTTTTGGACCACTTTGGGGCCGAACAATGACACCTCGCGATTTCTCACCTGGAGTCGGTTTAGAGGAAATGACCAACACTTCCTGGGCTCCAAAGGCCGTCGCGCCGAGGGCCGCCCTCAACGTTTTGGTTGCCTCGGCGATCTATCTAGGTTCCATGATTGGCACCAATGCGACAGGCTCGCCTCAACATTCTGCGCCGCGATACGCCCCGGCATTCGGCACGACAAACGCAGACGGAGAGTTCTTGCCCATCCCCCGAATGCCAGTGCATAAGACCCCGGTGCATGAACTCACGGACAGGCACGGACTACCCGTCATTCTCATCGCTGAACTGGCTGGGGTGAGCCGCCGCACGGTTCACAACTGGCTGAATGACTCTAACGTCCGCCCGGCAAACCTCGCCCGTCTGGAACTGGTGGCCTCAGTCGCGGAACGTTTACCTGCGGACGGTCGACCGCTGTGGACGCGGCTGGACGATGCCAGTGGCAGCGCAAGCTTTCGGACTCTCTTCAAGGCCAACGACGAAGCTGGCGTCGAACGCAAACTCGATCGCATGGTCGCGTTGGGCGGTCGAGTTCGCCTGCCGATGGCTCCAGTCAAGCCGATGCGCCGGGAAGTGTTTGAAGACGACGCAGACGAGGACAACGAGCCAGAGGTCCCCTGGGATCCTCCTACATTTGGACGAGCACTGGGCGTGGTTTTATTGGCGCCGGGCGGAGCAAAGCGGCTTGACGGATCGTGATCCCGACTTTGCCGAGGCGCTACAGTTGGCGCTCGACGACTGGGAGCAGGGTGACATCCTTTCCATAGATTCAGCCTGCGTCCTTCGCGACACAGCTTGCCCCTTGACCGGCGACCCGATATCCGATGGACCACTGGCGGCCGTGTTCGTTGAGTTGCTGGATGGACGAGCGATGGTGGTTAGCCAGACCTGCGACATCGTTGACAGCGACCCCTTGGACAAGCCGACCATTCTGATCGCACCTATCCGTGAACTTGCTCCAGACAAGGCGGGGCTTGCAAGGAAAGGCCGTATGCCGCGGTTCGTGGGAGCCGAATGGGCCGGGAGCGGAGTCTTCGCTGATTTGTCGGGCATCTTCCCTGTAGAGAAGTCGCTCATCGCAGTCCGCACGAAGCTCGCCAGTCCGCAGAGCGCGAGAGATCGGACAAATGTTGCCCAGCGCATAGCGCGCCATTTCGAGCGATTTGCCTTTCCAGACGATTTCCAGCCGGCGACAGCATCACTTCGAGAGCGGTTTCGCATCAAGGCCCCGATGGAGGACCTCGTCCGGGAGGTTCGAGCGTTGCCCGTGGGCGATGACTGGACCCACGATCCTCTTGACGTGCACCTTCTCTTCTTGGCCGACACCAACGATGATATCGCCCAGAAGTCCGAGGCTGAGTGGAACGATGCCGTCGATGGTTGGATAAATCTGTGTCGCTCTCAAGGCCAAATCAGAAGTTTCGATGCCGAATATCTTTCGCTCGAAGCGTTGACGGCGTCTGAATACTTGCGGTCAGCACGACTGGATATCGAAGCCCAAAGCTGAGACCGGCCCACCTTTACGGCTGCTCCCACGTGACGCCGCCGGCGGGGCACTGGTTTTGCCATTCGCAGAAGGTGCATGGCGGGCCCGGGCTGGGCTCGAACTCGGTTTCGGCCTGCATGCGGGCGCCGAGGGCGGCCATCTTCGACATCGTCGCGAGGGCGTCATCGCGGTGCAGTGCGCGTTCCCGGCGTTCGCCGTTGCGCAGGTTCCATGAGACGGCGAGGACCGT
>DAOTTM010000074.1:0-18054 GCA_034437915.1 Dehalococcoidia bacterium
TCGAGTTGGGAGCAGCCAGACCCCACGACGTTTGTTTTCAAACTACGTTCAGGTGTCAAGTTCCACGACGGGACCGACTACAACGCGGAGATTGCGAAGTGGAACGCCGAGCGCATCACGTCGTCCGGCTACTTCATGGAAGGCAAGTACACGGGGTCCGCCGCGGGAATCATCAAGATCGAGACGCCAGATCTCCTCACGATCAAATTCACCTTTGACAAGCCGAAAGTGGACTCGATCGAGGCCTTTTATTTCAGCGGTGGCTCGGGATTGTCGGGCGCCGTCTCGCGCAAGGCCGCGGAGGCGGCCGGCAAGGACTTCTGGAAGAATCCTGTCGGGACGGGTCCGTACAAGCTCAAATCCTGGGACTTCGGCTCAAAGATCCTCTTCGAGCGCAACCCGGACTACTACGAACAGATCAAGGGCGAAAAGCTGCCGTTCGTCGACGAGTGGGAGTTCATCGCTCTCCCGGATCCCGCCGTCCGCGTTATTAACGTGAAGAGCGGGAAAGTGAGTTCCACGAAGATAGAGCCCGATCAGGTGGCTGACGTGGAAAGCAGCAGCATCTACGTCGTGAAGGGCGGTCCTGAACCGCTGCAGATCTACCCGAACCACCAGTCCGGAATTTTCAAGGATGCCCGCATCCGCCGCGCTCTCGCCTACGCCATCGATCGCGAAGCCGTCGCGAAGACGGTGTTCTTCGGACAGGCGCAACCGAATGCAGGCATTCCCAAGCGCTCCAAGTGGGCTGACCCGTCCTACACCGGCTACCCGTACGACCCGAAACGCGCCAAGGACGAAATGACCGCGGCGGGCTTCCCCAACGGATTCGAATTCGAAGTGATGGTGCTGCCGACCGGGGCCCGGACGAAGGCCGTCGAGTTCATGCAGGCACAGGTGGCGCCTCTCGGCATCAAAATCAAGATCTTGCCGATGGAGTCGTCCGCGTATGTCGATCGGCTCTTTCTCCGCGTCGAGGGCGACTCCTTCTTTGCCCTCACAGGTACCCTCGGTCTCAACGAAACGGGCGGATTTGAGGCGAACGCCGCGCCGACTCCCGCAAGAAAACAGAACCCCAACGACCCCAAGATGATCGCAATGATCGACAAGATTAAGTCAACCTTCGATGCCAATGCTCGCAAGCCACTCATCTGGGAAGCCCAGAAGTACTATTTCAACGAGCTTGTTGCGCTCGTCCCGGTCGTTGACTCGTTCCGCCCACACGCCGTGCGCGCGGAGTGGCAGGGCTTCGCGATGGTGGCGCCGGACACCTTCTATCCGGACTTCCGGCAGGTCCGCTTGAAGGCATGACGACCGTATAGATGCAGAGTGGCCGATGGGCGGGCGCCGATTGCGTGGTCTGTCGATCAGTTTGCCAACTAAGGATCCCGCGTGCTCGTTTATATTGTCCGCCGCCTCCTTCAAGCGCTGCCAGTGCTGTTCTTCGTATCGGTGGCAGTGTTCTCCATGGTGCAACTCTTGCCGGGCGATCCGGTCAGGTCGCTGATCCCCGTCGGCGACCAGACAGTGGACCCCGCGGCCTACGAAGAAGCTGTCCAGCGCGTCCGCCACCAGTACGGCCTGGACCAGCCGCCGCCCGTGCAATATCTGCGGTGGCTGGGCCGGGCCAGCCGGGGCGACCTTGGGACCTCGATCGCAACCCGCCAGCAAGTTTCGGACATGATTCGGCATCGACTGCCGGTGACTATAACGCTCGGCCTGATGTCTGCGCTCATTTCTGTTTGTATCGCCATCCCGGCTGGTGTGATCGCAGCGGTCAATCGCAACTCGTGGCAGGATGTCTCGGCGACAGTATTCAGCCTGACCACGGTTGCCATGCCCGGCTTCTGGCTTGGCATGCTCTTGATCCTCGTGTTTGTCGTCTGGCTTGGATGGCTCCCGGGCCCGGGTTCCTACGTGAGGATGTGGGACGACCCGGTGGAAGGGTTCAAGCTTTCGATCCTACCAGCCGTCGCCTTGTCCGGGTTTTCCACCGCGGCGCTTATGCGGTTGACCCGGTCGAGCATGCTGGAAGTGCTGGCGCAGGATTTCGTGAGGACAGCGCGGGCGAAAGGCCTCGCCGAGCACACCGTGGTTCTTCGCCACGCACTTCGCAACGCCGCGCTCCCAGTGATCACCTTCATGGGTCTCCAGGCCATCTTCGTCTTCAGCGGGTCGGTGATCATCGAGCGATTGTTTGCGATTCCCGGAGTGGGATCAATGGCCATCGACGCGATCTTCACAAGGGACTTCCCCGTCATCCAGGGCTTCGTCCTCGTGACCGCGACCGTGGTGGTCGTCATCAATGTCGCCGTCGATATCATCTATGGAATCGCGAACCCTCTCATTCGCGTGGGCCGATCATGACGGGCGTTCGAGTTTCCAGCGAGCTCGTCCGCGCCGTCGGCCAATCGGGCTTTAAGGGCACGCCTCGCCGGCTGCTGAGGGAGGCGCGCAGATATCCCCTCGGGGCGTTCGGGTTCACCGTCATCGGCCTGGTCGTCCTGATGGCGTTGCTCGCCCAACTTCTCGCTCCATACGCGCCGCTCAAAGTGGCCACCGGACTCTCCCTGGATGGGCCGAGTGCACAACACCTGCTCGGAACCGACCAACTCGGCAGGGACTTGCTGAGCCGCCTCATTTATGGCGCGCGAGTTTCTATCTACGTCGGCTTCATTGCGGTCGGCGTTGGGGCATCGATCGGAGTCCCGATTGGCTTGATCTCGGGTTTCTACGGCGGTTTCGTGGATGGCATACTGATGCGGATTGTGGATGCCATCATCGCCTTTCCGGCGCTCGTGCTGGCTCTTGGGATGGTTGCGACGTTTGGCGGTGGCATCGAGGTGGTTATGATCGCGATCGGCGTCGCGATCATGCCTCAATACGCCCGCATCGTACGCGCCCAGGTCCTTGGTGTGAAAAACGCTGATTACATCCTGGCAGCCCGCACCGTGGGCGCCGGGGGCGCGCGCATCCTGGTTCGCCACATCGCCCCGAATGTGTGGGCGCCGGTGCTCGTGGTAGCCACGCTCGGGCTGGCCAATGCAGTGGTGGCGGAAGCGTCGCTTAGCTTCCTCGGAATCGGTGTGAAACCGCCTCAGCCGACGTGGGGAAACATGCTGCTCGATGGTTTCGGTCAGATGCAGCGCCGCCCTGCCATGGCGATTGCTCCTGGCGTCGCGATATTTCTTCTCGTCCTCGCCTTCAATTTCGTTGGCGATACCTTGCGGGATGCACTCGATCCGCGCCTTCGCGGTTCGCGGTGAGCGCCGGCCCACTTTCCGATCTGGTGGTACTCGAGATTGCCGACGACGTGTCTGGCGCGTTCGCCGGTAAGTGCCTTTCAGACCTGGGCGCGAGGGTTGTGAAACTTGAAAGCCGAGAAGGCGAACCCTTGCGGCTCGGTTAGACTGTCGCGATGGAAAGACCAGAACTGCGCGGCACCGGACTCTTCGACCTGACCGGCAAGGTTGCCATCGTCACTGGCGCCGGTCGCGGATTGGGCCGCGTGATGGCGGTCGCCCTCGCGGCCGCCGGGGCCGACGTGGTATGCACGGCCCGCAGTGCAAATGAGATCGAGGCTGCCGCTGCGGAAATCCGTGCCCTCGGTCGCCGGGCGATTGCCGTCACCTGCGATGTCACGGACGAAACGGCCTGCGAAACCCTCGCGGCCAGCGCCATGGAGCAGCTCGGCCGCATCGACATTCTCGTAAACAACGCCGGGATGAACATCCGCAAGCCGGTGCTCGAACTCACTGGCGCGGAATACACCCAGGTGCTCAACACGAACCTGAACGGATACTTCAACTGTTCTCGCGCCGTCGGCAAATACCTGGTCGCCCAAGGGTCCGGCAAGGTGATCAACATTTCGAGCATCATGGGACGCGTTGCGCTCGCCAACCAGGGCGCCTACGCGAGTTCCAAGGGCGCGGTCGAACAGCTCACGAAAGTGCTGTCTTTAGAGTGGGCATCGGCCAACGTGCAGGTCAACGCGATCGCCCCGACCTACTTCGAAACCGACCTCACAAGACCTCTGTTCGAAGACCCGGATCGCAACCGCTTCATCACCGAACGCACACCGATGGGCCGCTGGGGGCAGCCCCACGAACTCGCGGGCGCCGTCATCTTCCTCGCCAGTGACGCGAGTTCATACATCACCGGCCACACGCTTGTAGTAGATGGCGGATGGACGGCCTGGTAAGCCGCCCTACCCGACGCGGAAGAACTGTCCGGCCGCCAGCGTATTGGAGTTCAGAATGCCATCGACGAAACGCTTGTCACGGAGGCGCGGCTGACGCAGGGCCTTGTTCGCTTTGGCGACTTTCGCGTGGCTTGAGGCGAATTGGCGCCGGAGCTCGCGGTCGAGCACTATCTCCGGGTTGGGGGCGCGCCGGAGCGAGTGTGGAGCTGAAAACCAGTGTTCATGGTGTCCTCCAGCGCGGCGCTGGGAGTGGTTGCCTCGCGCGCCGTGGTCGAACGCCGCCAACAAATCGGTCTGCTCCGTGTCATCGGTTACCAGCGAAATGTGGTCGCGCTGAGCTTCCTCTTCGAGTCCGGCTTCGTCGCTGTTTCCGGTATTCTCCTTGGGCTGGGCCCGGGACTGTCATTGGCCTGGGTGCTATTCACCAGTGGTGGCATCAGCGACTCGACGCAAGGCCTCCCGTTCGCCGTGCCGCGGATCGAGATCGGGATCGTTTCGGCCATCGCCTTCGCCGCATCGATGCTCATGACCTATCTCCCTGCGCGCGCCGCCTCTCGCGTCCCAATCGCCGGCGCGCTGCGCTACGAATAATCCACGTGAAGGCGGGAGTGCGGCGCGAAGCTTCGTGTGACGTAAATCCTGCTAAGAGCGCGTACGTCCGTAGCGCGCGCGGGAGCAAGCGCCGGGATGCCCAGACCGCTTCGGGGGGTAGCGAGGCGAAATACGGGACCTTGTAGACGTCATCGACGGAGACCGTGTCGGTTCGAACCACGAGACCGAATATGCAGCACAAATGCCTCGCATGGCACACAAACGGCCCCGCATTCGGGGTCGACCGGCCGTATCCACCGCAACACCGCGCCTCCAAGATTTGCTCCAGGAAGACACATCAGCCATTGGGCGGTTGAGGCCAAATAGCGAGAGAGGTTCGACGATGGGATTCAGCGAATCACTGACGAGGTACCCCGGTCCGATGGTGGTCTGCGTGCGCGGTCCCTCGCGATCCGGAAAGACTGCGTTGATCGAGCGATTGGTCGGGCTGATGGGCGCCGCGGGCCAGCAGACGGTCTACTTGAAGCGCACCCATCACTTGCTGGATTTGCCCGAGAAAGCATCCGGCAGGGTCTGGGCACGCGAACCGGCAGGGATGGTGCTTCGCGCCACGGACCGGGTCCAGATCACGCTCCCGGCTGGCGACGGAAGCGCTGCCAGCCTCCTGCGCTTCTGCCCACCGGACACGGATATCGTCCTGCTGGAGACGCACAGCGCGGAAGCCTATCCGACGATCCTTTGCGACTCTCTTGCACCTGAGCCGGGCGAGACCGTCATCGGGACCTGGACAGCGGGCACGGGCTTCGATTCCGTAGCGGAGAAGCTGGCGCCCGTCCTGCTCGCTCTCCTCCCGCCCGATCGCGAGCTCGACCTGGCGCTGCGCGCTGCAATGCAGCTTCACGGTGGCCATGCCTGCGCCGGGCTTGTGCTCGGCACTCGGCTGGCGTTGCGGGGAGCGCGCGAACTCGGCGTGTCCCTGCCCGACCGGGCCAAGCGGCTGCTGGTCGTAGCAGAGACGGACCGCTGCGCAGTCGACGCGATTCAAGCAGTGACGGGCTGTCGGCCGGGGAAGCGAACGCTCAGGATCCTGGACTACGGCAAGCTCGCCGCCACGTTTATTGACGAATGGAGCGGACGTGCGGTGCGGATTGCGACGCGGGGCGACCTGCGGGCGCGCGTAGGCGCCCCGGTGGATGGCTCAGGCCGCCACGAACTCCAGCGCCAGGCCTACCTCACGATGGCGGACGAAGACCTCTTCACGGTCTCGCCCGCCAGCAGTGAAGTCTCGCAGTTTGATCTGCCCGGGCCGCCTCGGCGAAGGGTCAATTGCGCTCGGTGCGGCGAAGAGGTGTCAGACGGCAGGGACGTTACGACGGAAGCGGGCCCCTGCTGCCGCCCCTGCGCGCCGACGGGACAACGAGAGATTAAAACGGGAGGGATAGCCTAGATGAACAGACGAGGATTCTTGAAACTGGGTGGGGCGGCGGGAGCGGCGGCAACGGCGCTCTATCTTGAGACTCAGCTGGCGTTCCTTCAGTCGGCCCCGGGGATAACGAACCCGCTCGCGACCTACCCCAACCGCGGCTGGGAGAAGGTCTATCGCGACCAATACCACTACGATAGCAGCTTCACGTTCGTGTGTGCGCCCAACTGCACGCACAACTGCCGCCTGCGCGCGTTCGTCCGCAACGGAATCGTGATGCGTACGGAACAGAACTACGATGGCCAGGCCGTGGGCGACCTGAATGGAAACCATTCGACCAACGCGTGGAATCCTCGGGGATGCAACAAGGGCGCGACACTCACGCGGCGCATCTACGGCCCCTACAGGCTCAAGCAGCCGATGATTCGCGCGGGCTGGAAGAAGTGGGCGGATGACGGCTTCCCATCGCTCGCCCCGGACACGAAGAACCGCGCCAGGTACATGTTCGATGCGCGTGGGAAAGACACCTTCGTCAAGGTGAGTTGGGACGATGCGTTCAAGTACGCCGCCAAGGGCCTGATCGCCACCGCTAAGCGGTATTCCGGGCCGGAAGGCAAGAAGATCCTGCAAGCTGAGGGCTACCAGCCCGAGATGATTGACGAGGTTGGCGGCGCCGGGACGCGGACGTTCAAGATGCGCGGCGGCATGGGCCTCCTTGGTGTCATGGGCAAGTACGGCATGTACCGCAACAGCAACATGCTCGCCATCCTCGACATTATCGTGCGGGGTGTTCCGCACGATCAGGCGAAGGGCGGGCGCAACTGGTCAAACTACACCTGGCATGGCGACCAGGCCCCGGGCACGCCCTACGTAACGGGCCTCCAGAACGCTGACTGCGACTTCAACGATATGCGCAGCGCGAAGCTGCACATCGGCGTGGGCAAGAATCTCGTCGAGAACAAGATGGCCGATGCCCACTTCTTCATCGAGATGATGGAGCGCGGCGGGAAGATCGTCACCATCACGCCCGAATACAGCCCGCCCGCGACGAAGGCCGACTACTGGATCCCTTGCCGCCCGGGCCTCGGCGATACGGCCATCTTCCTCGGCATCAGCAAGATCCTGATGGACCGAAACCTCTACGACGCGCCCTTCGTCAAGCGCTTCACGGACCTCCCGCTCCTCATCCGCAGCGACACTTTGAAGCGGCTCAACCCCCTGGACGTGTTCTCCGGTTACAAGCCCGGCCTCGCCGACACGGGGCCGAGCTACAAGATCCAGGGCCTCACGAAAGAGCAGTACACGAAGCTCCAGGACTACGTCATGTACGACTCGAAGACGAAGTCGTTGAAAGCGGTCACGCGTGATGACGTCGGGGCGAAGCTCGACGAGAAGGGTATCGACCCCGACCTCGAGTACCGCGCGACCATTACGTTGCTCGACGGCACGCGAGTGGAGGTGCAAACCCTCTGGCAAGCCTACCGCGAGCACCTGAAGGATTATGACCTCGACACCGTGGCCGAGATCAGCGGCTCGCCGAAGGCGCTCATCGAACAGCTGGCAACGGATCTCGCGACCATCAAGCCCGCCGCTATCCACGTCGGCGAGGGCATCAACCACTGGTTCCATGCCACGCTGCACAACCGCGCAACGCACCTGCCGCTGATGCTCACGGGCAACTTCGGTGTCCCTGGCGCCGGTTGCTATTCATGGGCAGGCAACTACAAGGCCGCCCTCTTCCAGGGCACGCCGGAGACTGGCCCCGGGTTCAAGGGCTGGGTCGCCGAAGACCCCTTCGAGCCAAACCTGGACCCGGACGCGCGGGGCAAGGACATCGTCGCCCATGCCTATACAAAGGACGAAGAGCCTGCGTATTGGGACCATGGGGACCAGGCGCTGATCGTCGATACCCCCAGGGCCGGACGCAAAGTGTTCACGGGCAAGTCGCATATGCCGACTCCGACCAAAGTGATCTGGACGACGAACGTCAACCTGCTCAACAACGCCAAGTGGATGTACGGCGTGCTCTTCAACGTCCTCCCGAAGATCGACATGATCCTCACGCAGGACATCGAAATGACGCTGAGTTGCGAGTACTCAGACTTCATTTTGCCCGCCAACTCGTGGCTCGAATCCCAGCAGGTTGAAGTCACCGCCTCATGCCAGAACCCGTTCCTCCAGATCTGGAAGGGTGGCATCCCGCCGATGTTCGATACAAAGGACGACATCTCCATCATGGCCGGGGTCGCCCAGGCGCTCACGCGGGAAACAGGGGACAAACGGTTCGCGGACTATTGGAAGTTCGCCATCGAGGGGAAGACGGAGGTGTACATGCAACGCCTCCTCGACTCATCGGGGACGACGAGCGGCTACAAGGTCGCGGATATCCTCGCCGGCAAGTTCGGTGAGCCGGGAGCCGCGCTTCTCATGTTCCGGACCTACCCCCGCATTCCGTACTGGGAGCAGGTTCACGACAACATCCCGTTCCACACGGACACGGGCCGCATGAACTCCTACAGCGACATCCCCGAGGCTATCGAATACGGTGAGAACTTCATCGTCCACCGCGAAGGCCCCGAGGCCACGCCCTATCTGCCGAACGTGATCGTCAGTTCGAACCCCCTCATTCGCCCGAACGACTATGGCATTCCCCGCGAGGAGATGGATCCCGATAAGCGCACCGTTCGCAATATCCGGCTCTCCTGGGCAGAGGTGAAGAAGACCAAGAACCCGCTCTGGGAGCAGGGCTACAACTTCTACTTCCTCACGCCCAAAACGAGGCACACGGTCCACTCCTCCTGGTCGGTGACGGACTGGATGAACCTCTGGTCGAACAACTTCGCGGACCCATACCGGGCGGACAAGCGCCTCGCGAGCGTCGGCGACCAGCAGCTGCACATGAACCCGGACGACGCCAGGGCGCTCGGCCTGGCCGAAGGCGACTACGTCTGGGTGGATGCGAACCCCGCAGACCGGCCGTTCTTCGGGTGGGACAAGCCTGAGAACAAGGAGCTGTACGAAACCGCCCGCCTCATGCTCCGCTTGAAGTTCAACCCGGCCTATCCTCGTGGCGTCGTCATGACGAAGCACGGTGGGTTTGGCGCTTCGGAAAAGACGGTCAAGGCCCACACGACGCGGCCGGATGGGCGCGCCGTTTCGGCGGACACGGGATACCAGTCGAACTTCCGCTTTGGCAGCCACCAGAGCGCGACGAGAGACTGGTCGATGCCCATGCACCAGACGGACACGCTCTTTCACAAAGCGAAGGTCGCGCAGGCCTTCCTCTTCGGCGGAGAGGCCGACAACCACGCGATCAACACGGTGCCCAAAGAGACGCTTGTGAAGATCACGAAGGCGGAGTCCGGGGGCCTCGGAGGAGTCGGCGCTTGGCTGCCGGGCACAACGGGGATGTCTCCGGGCGCCGAGAGTGAACTCATGAAGACCTACATCCGCGGCGGGATGACCAGGGTGAAGGGAGCTTAGCCATGGTCGAAAAGGAATTCGAAGCAGACGACCCCTACGAGTTCGTTGCCGTGCGCTTCCCCGTGGCCGAGGGTGTCGATGCGGACGCGCTCATGGCGCGGACCTTCATCGAGGAGTACGCCCTGATGGGCATGCCCCGCCTGAAGATGCTGCAGTTGTTCCACTCGCAGTTCTTCGCGGGCACACACGCGATCCTGGAAGCGCGTGGCGAACCCTTCGTCCAGGCAATCATCGACGATGTCTACGGCCCCGCCGTACTACAGGAGGCGTGACATGGCAAAGGTATACAACTGGCAGATTGGCCGCGAAATGGACTATCGCTTTGAAGGCGGGAAAGTGAACCGCCAGTTTGCCGCCGTGTTCAACATCAACCGTTGCATCGCCTGTCAGACATGCACGATGGCCTGCAAATCGACGTGGACGTTCTCTCCCGGCCAGGAACTGATGTGGTGGAACAACGTCGAGACAAAGCCCTATGGCGGATATCCCTTGCAATGGGACGTGAAGGCCCTCGACCTTCAGGAGAAGGCGAACCCGGGTGGCCAGGTATGGGACCCGAAGCAAAAGGACGCGGCAAAAGCGCCCTACGGCAAGTTCGAGGGCAAGACAATCTTCGAATCCGCTGACGGCGTCAACCAGGTGGTGACGGGCTATCTCCCGGCGGAGGATGAATGGAAGACGCCGAACATCTACGAAGACACTGCAACGATGTACCCGAAGAACGGCGTGACGCTGCCCACCCATGAAGGATGGTTCTTCTACCTGCAGCGCATCTGTAACCATTGCACCTACCCCGCCTGTCTCGCGGCCTGCCCGCGGAACGCTGTGTACAAACGCGAAGAGGACGGCATCGTCCTCATCGACCAGGAGCGCTGTCGCGGCTATCGCAAATGCGTCGAAGCCTGCCCGTACAAGAAATCGATGTATCGCCCAAGCACCCGCACGTCGGAGAAGTGCATCGGCTGCTACCCACGCGTCGAAGGCTCGGACCCGTTGACCGAGGGGCTTCCGATGGAGACGCGTTGCATGACCGCCTGCATCGGCAAGATCCGCCTGCAGGGGCTCGTCAAGGTCGGCGATGACGGCCTCTGGCTTCAGGATCGCACGAACCCGCTCTATTTCTTGGTCAACGTTGAAAAGGTGGCGCTGCCCCTCTATCCGCAATTCGGCACGCAACCCAACGTGTACTACATCCCGCCGCGCTGGGTGCCGCGGGATTACCTCCAGCAAATGTTCGGTCCGGGAGTGGATGACGCCATAGAGCGTTACACGAATCCGAGCCGCGAACTCCTTGCCGTGCTCCAGCTCTTCCGGGCAACGCAGAAGATCGTCTTCAGCTACAAGGTCGAGGAGGGTCCGAAGACGGGCGAATTGAACATCGCCGGAAAGAAGCGGGAGCTCTTCAACGACACGGTCATTGGCTTCGATAGCCAGGGCCGCGAAATCGTCCGCGTGAAAGTCGATGAGCCGCTGATCGAGCGGCCTGAACGCTTCGCGATGAACACGATCTAAGGAGGTAGCCATGACCCGAGCTGTACGCACCTCTTCTCCCGCCCTCGAGACCACCGTTGCGCGGGCGGTGGGCTATTCCCTGCTGGCGCACTCGTTCGCAAACCCGGACGAAGCCGCCGTCATCGCAATGCAAGAGGCTGCCGCGGCGGCTGCGCCGTTTCTCGCGGATTCCGCCCTCGGCGATCTGTGCCGCTTTGCGTGGGAGGCTGCTCCCGGGGACTTGCTGCCGGTGCACACGCACCTGTTCAGCCTGAGTTCTTCTCCTGACAGCCCCAACTTTGAGACGGCGTATTTCTCCTCTGATCCGACGCAGCAGACGAACAGGATGGCCGACATCGCCGGATTCTATCGCGCGTTTGGAGTCGATACGGGCGGGACCGGCTTTCGCCCCGATGACATCTCGGTCGAGCTCGAGTTCATGGGCTATCTCTGCCGCAAGGAGATTTATGCCGGCGAACATCTCGGGGCGCCTCGGGTTGCACAGACGAAGAAGGCCCAGCGCATGTTCCTGGTGGAACACCTCGGAGCGTGGGCCGGTGAATTCGGGAGAAGGGTGGCAACCCGCGCCGGTGGAAGCCAGTTCTACCAGGCCCTCGGCATCGCCCTCGAAGACTGGATGTTGGCCGAGAGCGCTCTCCTGGGAGTGGAAATGGCCGCGCCCGTGAACCCGGTCGGCGGATGGCCGGAGCCCGGCGAACTAAGCAACGAACCCGAGGGCGAGGACCCGCAAGTCTTCGGCCTCGATGAAATCCCGGTCCTTTGAGGTGATGGCCATGATCTCTCGCCTTGTTGCAAGTCGGCGCACTCTGCTCTCCACCTTCGCGGTGCTCCTATTCGCCGCGGGGCTTCAGTTCTTCAACGCGAACCCGGCCGCCTCACAAACCGTTTATCTGCAGGCCTACGAGTCACGCGACGACCCGGGACTCGACCCCGCTTCGAACGAGTGGGCGCGCGCCATTCCGGTGCAGGTCCCCTTAACGGCTCAGCTAGGCGCTTATTCAACGGGAGGCGGGAGCGTCCCAACGATCTCGGCAAAAGCGCTCCACCACAAAGGGAAGCTGTATCTGCGCGTTGAGTGGGCCGACTCGACAAACGACGCGAGCACGGTCCGCGTCGAGGACTTCTCCGATGCGGTCGCCGTGGAGTTTCCCGCCCTAAGCGCGACTTCCGTGCCGTCGTTGTGCATGGGCCAGGCCGACGCAGGGGTCAACATCTGGCACTGGCGGGCCGACTCCCAGGCAGGCCTGAAGGATCCGCTCCAGGTGTACGCCGGCGCGCAGATCGACGGCTACCCGTCCAAGGATGCCCTCTTCTATACCGCGCGCGCGGTCGGCAACCCCTTTGCCCAGCCCGACCGTGGACCCGTCCAAACGCTGGTTTCGCAAACGTTCGGCACGCTTTCGCCTTCCACCGACCAGGATGTCGCTGGGCAGGGCGTCTATAAGGATGGCAAGTGGGCCGTCGTCTTCGAACGCGGCTATGAGGCCAAGAACCCGCAGCAAGCGAAGTTTAACAATGGGACGCGGACGGACATGGCGTTCGCGGTTTGGAATGGGAGCGAGGGGGACCGCAACGGGCGGAAGTCGGTATCGCAGTTCGTAACACTCTCGGTTGCTGACGCAGCCACGCCCGGGAGCAGCGATACGAACACGGCCGCCCTGGTGTGGGCTGGCGTCATGCTGGTGGGCATCTCCGGCATGGGCATCGCTATCGGCGCTATCGGCTATCGGCAGGCGAAGCGGTGACCGCCATGTTCTCTAGCGAGCGCCGCCTGGAATCGACTCCCGATCGCGAGAAGCTCGGCATTGTCCTGGGCCTCGCGATTGTCGCGGCCATTGAACTCCTCGTCCTGCGGACGTTCACGCGTACGGCGGTCCACATCCCCGCCCTCGAAGCGCTGGCAGGCCCGTATCGAGTCATTTCCGGGTTTGGCAGGTACGCCTACTTCGTCTCGCTGGCGTTGCTGCTTCTCGCGGTGCCGCTCATCATCCGCGCTGGTTGGCGTCGGCGGACCGGCCCCAGCCTGATGGTAGCGAGCGGCCTGGCGATACTCATGGCGGTCTTCGCGCTGGCCAGCTTCGGGCTCCTCCAGGCGTTTTTCACCGATGTCGCGTCGGTCACCGTCGTCGCTGTCCTCGCCCTGGCGGCGATTGCTTCCGTACCGGGGCGCGCGCGGGTGTCGCTGGGCTGCTTCGCCATCGCGTTCATCGCGGGCGGCTCCCACACGGCGCTACAGGCAGGGAGGCAGGACCGGATCATTCAGCTGGACTCCGGATGGCTGCTCAACGTCGCCGAATTGCTCGCGATCGGCTTTGCGGTCACTTCCCCGTGGTTGCTCAGACGGAGTATCCCGCGGAGCGCCATCGTGGTTGGCGCGATTGTCGCGGTTGCTACCTACGGGGCGCTGCTAGGCAACGGTTCGACTGTGCGAATCCTGCTCCTCTGGAACGAAGGTCTTTCGGGCACGATGCCCGCGCTCGCCTACGCGGCGGCCGGGGGCGCCATCTGCATGACGCTGGTGACGCTCGTTCGCGGCGGCGACCACTTGCTGGCGGCCGGGCTAGTGCTCCTGGTTGCGGGGGGGTTCGGGCTTCACAATACCTATCAGACAACGCTCGTGGCTGCGGGGTTGTCGGTTATCTGCCTGGCCTTCGTCGCCGATTCGCTGGGGCGTGGGCGGGTGTACGCGCGGCCCGCTGGGGCGCTATCTGTCTGATGGTCGCGGATCTTCCGCGCAGTCTTCCTCGCCAGCGACGCGAGTTCATACATCACCGGCCACACGCTCGTAGTAGATGGCGGACCGCGTGGTAAGCCGCCCTACCCGACGCGGAAGAACTGTCCGGCCGCCAGCGTATTGGAGTTCAGAATGCCATCGACGAAACGCTTGTCGCGGAGGCGCGGCTGACGCAGGGCCGTGTTCGCTTTGGCGACCTTTGCGTTGTTCGATGCGAATTGGCGCCGGAACTCGCGGTCGAGCGTCATCTCCGGGTTGGGGACGCCGTAGCGAGCGTAGAGTTGAAAATCGGTGTTCATGGTGTCCTCCAGACGTGCCTTGTACATAATCATTATCGCTGATAATTAGCGTCGTGCTAACGATCATGAATGTGGCAGCTATCAGACCTGTCTATCGATGCATCACCGTTCGGCTCAGAACGCGGAGGATGCGTGCTCTCGTTGCGCTAACCGGATGAGGCGGCGCCGCCGATTCAATCCTGGCGTGCTCCTCGCTGTGGAGGTCAGCGGGCGGTGGTTCGCGCGCGGGGCGATGATGGTGGTGGCCATGTGGATGGGACGCGAACACTGGACAGATCTCGATCGTGAAACTTGTCATAATAAGCGTCGAGTCGACGATCCACGCGGCGATGTGAGGTTTTGCAGCCGACGACGTTCTTGGTGGTGTGGGGCGCCCCACAATCCTTTCGATGGCGAGGACGGCATGCTCAACGGTTGCCAGCGGTCATGATGATCAGGCCGGAAACCCCGCCACTCACAGTACAAACATGCGCGGACGAGAACATCGGGGGCGACGACGCCCTTGTCAACGCCGCGTTGACGGAGCCGGGCGCCTTCGGGCTTCTGTACGAGCGCTACTACGACCGCGTCTACCGCTACTGCCGGACGCGAACTCAAACGCACGAGGACAGCGCCGACCTAACGCAGCAGGTATTCGTTCAGGCATTTCACAATCTTCGCCGCTACCGCCCGCGCGGAAGCAGCTTCGCTGCGTGGCTGTTCCGCATCGCGCACAACCTGGCCATCGACGCCAGCCGCCGCCGCCGACACCACACCATCCCCTGGAACGACGTCCCGGAGATGGAGGCACTCGTGGCCCGGGAGGCTGGCCCCGAAGAGATCGCCCTCCGAAACGACGAGCTTGCGCGCCTTCGGGTGGCGCTCAATGGGCTGACCCCCGATCAGCGCGACATCCTCGCGCTCCGCTTCGCTGTCGGGCTTTCGGTTCGAGAAATAGCCGCAGTCATCGGCAAGTCCGAACCCGCCACGCAGATGCGCCTCTGGCGGACGCTCAAGGCAATCAGAAAGGACCGCTAACCATGTTCCACTTCCTTCGCAGGGGGAATCGCCCGCCCATCGCCGAAAGTGGTGTCGCCCTGGCCTCGCTCACACACGACTTGCAGGCGTTGTTTACAACGCTGTACAACCCACCACCCGGCCGACCGCCTGCCTACGACTGGGCAGGCGTTAGCACGCAAAGGCAGAACAACGTCGCCGTCAAGACAACGGGCTCGCCCTCGCGCCCGTCGTGGTTGACGGGCAGCCTCGTGGCTGGCGCCGCTGCCGTCGTCCTGACGGCGGCGGGATATGCCGCCGTCACCGGTACAGGACTATCCGACCGGATGTTCGCGAACTTCGGCGACACACCGTCTCGGGAAGGTATCCATCGCGTCGGCCTCAGCCAGACAATCGATGGGATCACGGTCACTGTAGATCATGTCGTCCTGGACGAAACGCCGATCAAAGAGCTAAACGTCTCCGGGTCCGTGGTGGAGTATGTCCCCATCTTGGTGCAATTCACAGTGAGCGGCCTCCCCGGCGGTGACCGGAGGGCATACTCACTGGGCGCGTCTCTGAGCAGCGACGGGGTTGAGCTCAAAAGCGTCGGCGGAGTCGGGCTGCGTGGGCACTCCGATATTCTTGGCCGTGGACTGCCACCGGGCGCCGAGCAGACCCTCGTCGCCTACGACACGACCGGTGTCGGATTCGAATCGGGTCGCCTGGCCCTTCGGCTCGAGGTCAGGGTTGTACGTCGCGCGGACCAGAACAGTCAAGATGGTGGACACGAGGTACCAGGAGAGGTGACACCTGGCGAAGAGGCGATCGGGCCGCCGACTCTCTTCTCATTCGAGTTCTCCGTCCCGGCGAATTAGCGACAACCCACGCGCGGCCCGGCGACGACAACATCCCTCGCCGGGCCGCCGGCAGTTTGCAGGCTGCCGCGCGGGTGCCGCGGCGGTTACCGCTCGGCGGAAGGCGCGAGCCGCTGCCAGAGCGAAAGCAGGTAGCCGTCGGGGCCCATGACCTGGCATTCGCGCGAACCATCGACGTCCGCGGGCGCCTGGACGCCGACTCCCCCGAGCCGCGCCGCCCGCGCGTAGCTCGCGTCCAGGTCCTCCACGCGCATTCGGAGTTCGGTACCCACGCCTCGTGCCAACCCTTCGCGTCGCAGGGCGTCATACCAAGGGTGGCCGCGATACGATTCGTCATCGTGCAGGAGGATGGCCGCCCCGTTGAGGTCCAGTTCGGCGAACCCCGGGTGCTGCTGCACCACCGCCATACCGCAGACTTCGACGAGAAACGCCGAGAACCTCGGGATGTCCGTCGCCCAGAGGATGAGACTCAGATCGCTCGGGACTGATGGCAATGGAGACCCCCGTTTGAGCGCGATAAGTATGTGTCAACTGTTAAGAAGATCAAGGTACCATAATCAGCCTTAACACTACGTAACTGCTCGAACCTTCGGCAAAGCCACGTCTTCATGCTTCTCCCACGTCACTTCGACGGGCATCCCCACACGAATCTCGTCGTTTGCCAGCCCCACAAGGTTGGTCGGGAATCGCGGACCCTCTTCCAACTCGACGATAACGAGGTTGTACGGCAATTCATTCGCGAACGCTGGATGGTAGCGCTGGTGCATGATCCCGAACGTGCGCACGGTCCCGCGCCCGCTCGCCTCTGCCCAATCCACGTTCTCGGAAAGGCACTCGTCGCAATGCTTTCGCGACGGCAGCCGCCAGGTCTTGCAGTCCGTGCAACGCATGAGCATGAGTCGGCTATCCATTGACGCGTCCCAGAACGGCTTTGAGGCCTCATCGGGTTCCGGGAGTGGCTTGGGAACATCTGCCATTGATTTGCCTCAGTTCGCGTGCGGGCTGAGGACCAGCGCCGCGTGATAGGAAAGGATGCCGCCGTTACCGGTGCAAAGGATGACGTCGTTCTTCGCCTGGCGCGGGCCGCAATTGCCCCGGCCCTGCATGACGGCTTCGCTCAGCGGGGTCATGCCCCACATGTAATACCCCGACAGTTCGCCGCCGCCAGTGTTCGTGGGTAGCGAGCCTCCGGGACCGAGCTTGCCATCCTCGACGAATGGGCCACCTTCGCCCTTGGCACAGAAGCCGTAGTCCTCCAGCGTCACGAGGACGGTGTAGGTGTAGCAGTCGTAGAGCTGGCACTGGGTGATGTCGGACGGACCAACGCCCGCCATCGCGAATGCGGTCTTCGCGGCCATCTTCGCGCCGGTCTCGGTTTCGGCGTCGCTGCCGTGGCGGCTGGCGTCGCCGGGGTGCCCCTGGCCCATGCCCCAGATGTAGACGGGCGGTTGGGCCATCTCCTTCGCGTCGGCGGCGGAACTTACGATCACCGCGACGGCTCCGTTCGAGACCAGGCAACAATCGAGCAGGTGCAGCGGGTCCACGATCCAGCGCGAGTTGTGGTAATCCTCCAGCGTGATCGGCTGGCGCATCTGGGCGATGGGGCTCAGGCCAGCCCAGGCGCGCTGGCCGACGGCGATCGTGCCGAGCTGGTCGTTGTTCGTGCCATACATATCCATATGGCGCCGGGTCGCCAGCGCATAGCCCGTGTTGGGTCCGAAGTAGCCGGCCGCTGGACCGAGACCCGCCATCCCCTTCGGCCGCGACGGCATGCGCGCCGCGCCACCGTAGGCCGCGCCGGAGCTGCCCCCGTCGCTCAACGGCGCGTCGGAGAACACGCAGACAACGTGCTTGGCCATCCCCGCGCTGATCGCCATGGTCGCGTACTGGACCATTTGCGCCGCCGTCGAACCGGCCGCGTTCATGTGGTTCAAGAGGCGAAGGTTCTTCAGCCCCAGGTAGTTCTGCAACCCCAGCGAGATGCCGCCCGCGCCCAC
>DAOTTM010000075.1:0-17095 GCA_034437915.1 Dehalococcoidia bacterium
GTCCTGAGCCTGTCGAAGGATGAACACGCCGCTGTCCATGGTTCGAGTGTGACCGGCCCTTCGACAGGCTCAGGGCGAACGGAACCCAGCACGTTGCCGTGCAAAACTCTGACGCCCACCCCGAAGGTCAGGCGAGTCTGCACAACCGTGGCCCGGATGGTACGCTCCTGCGATGACCCCGCAAGATCTGGCGAACCTCGCGTATCTGCGCCGTGCCCGGGATCTGATCGATCGGGAGTACGAACGTCCGCTCGATGTGCCGACGATGGCCCGCCACGCACTCATGTCGCCGGCCCACTTCTCAAGGCAGTTCCGGGCCGCCTACGACGAGACGCCTTACGGGTATCTCATGACCCGCCGGATAGAGAGGGCAATGGCTCTCCTGCGTTCTGGAATGAGCGTGACCGACGCCTGCATGGCCGTCGGCTGTACCTCGCTAGGCTCGTTCAGTTCGCGATTCACCGAGCTGGTGGGCGATACGCCAAGCGCCTACCGCATGCGAGAGCACAGTGCTGTTCGCGCAATGCCTGCCTGTGTCGCGAAGGTGCTCACGCGCCCGAACCGCACCAGGTCGAGCAGTTTTCGAGAAGCCGTGAGCAAGGCCGCCGATTAGAGTTGGTGGCATGACAATCACACTCCAGTACTGCAACATCACCGTCAACGACCTGGATGAGACGCTGGCCTTCTACCGCGATGCTCTCGGCCTCGAAGTTCGCAACGACGTAGCTTCGGGCGGATTCCGCTGGGTCACCCTTGGCAGCGCCGCGCAGCCCGGCCTCGAGATCGTTCTCTCGGAACCTCACGCAGGCCGATCTCAAGCTGACGGCGATGCCCTCCAGGCGCTGCTCACCAAGGGCACTCTGCCGATGCTCGTCTTCCGAACGGACGATCTCGACGTAACTTTCGAGAAAGTGCGTACATCCGGCGCCGAAGTTTTGCAGGAACCAATCGACCAGTCGTGGGGCCCGCGGGATTGCGCGTTTCGCGACCCCTCGGGCAACACGGTGCGAGTCGCACAGGCGCCCCGGACGTAGCCGCCCGTGGAGGCTTCCGGCATCCGGAGTCTATTCGAACACCCAACGGTCGATATCGCGGGACCAGGAAACCAGCTCGTCCAGCTTGAAGTAGAGGGCAATTTCGCGGACGGCGCTTTCGGGGCCGTCGCTGGCGTGGATAAGGTTTCGGCCCTTTTCGAGGCCATAATCGGAGCGGATGCTGCCGGGCGTGGCCTTCTCCGGGTCCGATGGGTGCGTGGCGCCAGCGGTCTGGCGGACGGCGCGGATGACATCCGTGCCTTCGAACACCGCGGCGATGATGGGCGCGCTCGTGATGAAGTCCACGAGGCCGGGGAAGAAGGGCTTGCCGACGTGCTCGGCGTAATGCTTCTCGGCGAGGGCGCGATCCATCTTCATGAGCTTGAGGGCGACGATGCGCATGCCGCGCTGTTCGAGGCGCTTGATGATTTCGCCGGCGAGGCCGCGCTGCATTGCGTCTGGTTTGACGAGCACAAGGGTACGTTCCATGTCCTGAATCTCCTGGCTTGGTATCTGGTATGTGGTGCGGGAAGCTACCCGGTGGGCGCCGCCAGCGGATTACGTCGCGAAACCGTGATCTTGGGTTCGCGAAGGTAGGTGACGTCGGCCCCGGCCGGCCGGGCGCCAGACAGTATCTGTGCTCTAACGAGGCTTATGGCCGCAACGATGCGTTGCGCTGGGCTGATCTCGTCGCCGCCTAGCGCTCCGGCGCCCTCCCCGGCGAGCGATAAGCCGACCAACGCTTCGACGGTGGCGACGGAGAGCGCTCCAATAGAATCGCCATCCAGCCATCGCTGTGCGCCGAATCCGCCACGGCCGGATGGGTGGATGGTAGTGACTTCACGGCCATGAGCGCCTAACGCGGCAGCGACCGCCTCAAGCGTTCCCACGCCGAAAACGGGAATGCCGAGTGAGAAAGCGAGGCCCTGGGCGGTCGCCACGCCCACGCGGACGCCTGCGTAGCTCCCCGGCCCTGTGATCACGAGGATGGCTGTCACGGCCCTCTTGCGGCCAGCCAGCACCTCTTCGAGGGCGGAGAGGAGGAGGCGAGAGTGGTCCTGGAGGGCTTCACGCTCCAGGACCATGGGAGTCTCCGCGCCGTTCTCGAAGGCGACGGCGAAGCGCGGGGAGGCGGTATCGATCGCGAGGATGCCGTTCATGTCAGCGCGAGGGCGTCGACGAGCGCCGACCCACGCGGACCGCGAGGGAGAAACGTGAGGCGCCGCTGTTTTTCGAAATCGCCGTAGCGAAGCTCCACGACGAGGCCATCGCCTGGCAAGAGTTCGGCGCCGCGTTCTGGCCATTCGATGACGAGGACGCCGCGTTCGGCGTAATCCCAGAGGCCAAGGTCATCGAGTTCTTCGACGTCTTCGATGCGGTAGAGGTCCACATGAAACATGAGTTCGCGGCCCTGGTACTCGTTCATGAGGACGAAGCTGGGGCTGTTGACGGGCGCACTGCAGGCCAGGCCACGACCGATGCCCTGGGCGAGACACGTCTTGCCCGTACCAAGATCGCCGCTGAGGAGGATGATATCACCGGACTTGAGTGCACGTCCGAGGCGCTCGCCGACGTCGCGCGTCTCTTCTTCGCCACCGCTCACGACTTCCGGATCGTGTTGTTCCGACATGGCCCGAGTATACGGGGGCCACTGGTTAAGACCTATCGAGGGAGTTCCGAGTAGCGAGAACCGAGAGCCGAGTGGACCGATCCCGGACAGCGAGCTTCGGATAGTATTTCCCGAATCGGAGGGTTTGCATGCCAGGCAAGTTACGGGTGGGGATTGGGTTCCGGGTTTCGGATGAGGTGATCGCGGAGATCGAGGCGGCGGACCCGTCGATCGCGGCGGTGCCCCTGTTTGGTCTGTCCAGCTCCTCGCGTGCATGGAGCGACGGTTCGGCGGAAGACCGCGAGGCGTTGCTCCGCGACGTTGCCACGATCGACGTGCTCTTCGGGCCGGGAGGCATACCCGGGGAGTTCTTGCGGGCGGCAACGAACCTCAAATGGTTCCAGGTCATCAACGCGGGTGTGGACCGCTTGCACGCCGATGGGTTGCTCGATCTCGGATACGTGGTGACGAACGTCAGTGGATTGACGGCGGCATCGATCGCTGAGTACGTGATCGGGTCGATTATCCTCTTCACGAAGGGGATGCACACGGCGATGCGGAACCAGGCGGAACATCGCTGGTTTCGGCCCCGCTCGGTGGGAGAACTGGGCGGGACGACTTGCGGGATCGCGGGCATGGGGGCGATCGGGCGAGAGACGGCAATACGCGCGCGGGCCATGGGGATGCGCGTTGTGGCTACGCGGCGGACCGTCCACGCGGGCGATACGGACCCGGACTGCGACTTGCTGCTGCCGTTTTCGGCGAACGACGAGATGCTCAGGCAATCAGATTATGTTGTCCTGTGTGTGCCACTCACCCCGGAGACGCGCCATCTCATCGGGGCGCGGGAGCTTGGGCTGATGAAGCGCACGGCCTGCCTGATCAATATCGCGCGGGGGGAGGTCATTGACCAGGAGGCGCTGATCGTGGCATTGCGGGAGGGCACGATCGCCGGGGCCGTGCTCGATGTCACCGATCCAGAGCCGCTCGAACCCGAAAGCGCGCTGTGGGAGTTGCCGAACGCCGTGATCACGCCCCACGTGTCCGGATCGATCAGCGGATATGGCCATCGGGCGGCGGAAATGTTCATCGCGAACCTGCGCAGATACGTGGTCGGGGAACCCTTGGAGCACCTCGTCGACCGGAAACTTGGATACTGACGGGGAAACGAATTGACCCGAATGCCGCCGCTTCGTACCTTGAAAACCGCAGTAAAATGCTCCACCGCCAAATGGGCGATGTTGATATGGTCTTTCGAGAGGAAACCGCTACCCCATGAGCAAGACAACCATCGAGAATGGCAAGGCCCCGGTTTCGGCAGGCCTCGGCAACCGCATTCGCACGGCGCGCCGCGACGCAAACATGAGCCAGGGGCAGCTGGCGACATCCCTCAACACGACACAGAGCGCGATCAGCCTTTATGAAGCGGGTCAGCGTTCGGTGGGCATCGACATGCTGTTGAGCGTGGCCCGCATCCTCAACCGGCCGTTGCACTATTTCCTGGGCGAAGACGCGGACATGCTCTTCGTTCGCGATAGCGACATTGCGCAGCTGATCTCGGAACTCGAGCGCCACCCGGAAGACCTCCCGGAGCTGCTCGGGTACTGGCAGTACCTGCGCTGGCGCCGAAACGAATCGGCGCCGACACCAGCGGCGAACGGGAACGGGCGGCACTAGGGCGAGATCCGAGATCCGATCCGAGATCCAAGATCCGAGAAAGGCGTTGCCACGTTCGGACGGTATCCGTAGCATCGAGGCGTGAAAGCTGAGCGGTTCGGACTTGCGAGAGGGCGGAAGTGGTGGGCGTTGGGCGGGTTCGTTGTGCTCGTTGGGCTGAGCGGCCTTTCCGTTTGGCTGTTGGCTCATGGTGGCCAAGGAGAACGGACGGTCGTGCGCATCGCCGCGACAAGCGAGGCGACCACGTCGGCGACAGTCTTCACCAGGCCATCGCCGACGCCCACGGCCGACCCGCACCACGGACTGCTCGATGGTGTTGTGATGAGCGACGCTGAATGGGAAGCCCGCAAGGGCAAACGCCCGCTGGCCGTGATGATCGACAACACCGCCGGGGGCGTGCCACAGGCTGGCCTGGACAGGGCGGACCTCGTGTATGAAGCGTTCGTTGAGGGTGGCATCACGCGGTTCATGGCGGTGTTCTGGCGGCGGGAAGCGGATCTCGTGCTTCCCGTTCGTTCCGCGCGGACGCCATTCGTCATCTGGGCCAGCGAACTCGACGCCCTCTTCGCGCACGCGGGGGCGGCGCAGACCGGGAACGAGGCGGATGCGGGCGCACAGATTGCCGAATGGAAGGTGCGCGACCTGGATGCGTTCGCGCCCGAGCTATCGAACGCATTTCATCGTATCGCTGACCGCTTCGCCCCGTACAACCTCGCGACCTCCACGGAGGCGCTGCGTAAGGCGGCGGCGGAAACGGGCATGGAGGGCGTCTCCTTCACGTCGTCGTGGACGTTCGCGGACGACCGTTCGCGGGGTTCCGGGGGTGTGGCGGCGGGCGGCATCGAGATCTCGTTTCGCAACCAGCGGTTCCCGAACGACCTGATCCAATGGAAATGGGAGCCGCTCGCGAACGAGTATGTGCGCTACCAGTGGGGAGGAACGCACACGAACCTGCCGGGACTCCAGCCCTTGCGCTTCAAGAACGTGGTCGTCATGCGTGTGCCCCTGAACGTCGTCGATTCTTCCGGGCACGTGGTGCTGCAGCAGTTCGGGGAAGGGCTAGCGCAGATATTCGTCGATGGGCTGGTGGTCGAGGGCAAGTGGCGTAAAGCGGACCGAGCGGCGCGGACGCGATTTTTCGATGGGGCCGGGCGGGAGATCGCGTTCAATCGCGGGCCAATTCTGATCGAAGTGCTCGGTCCTGGAAGCCTCATCGTGTTGACACCAACGGCCTCCGGGCTGCCACCGTTGCCCGAATATCAACCGCCGACGTTCGGAGTGCCGGACCCGGAGGACGGCGGCCCCTCGCCCACACCGGGACCGAGCGGCACGGTCGCCCCATCCCCCACGGTGGGGAGGACGGCGACGGCAACGACGACGGCAACGGCCTCGCCGACGTTGCCCGCGGCCACGCCCACGCAGCGACCAACGGCAACGGCGACGGCAACGCCCGATGTACCTCTGCCTGAGTGAATTTTCCGATCCGATGGATACACGGTGCCCAGATGGGTCGCGGCTCGGCAGCCCGCCCTGGCCCCCGACCCCTCTTGCCTGAAACCGTCGTCCAGACTCCGAACGAACCGTTCGTGCTGAGTCCTTGACGGCCTATGGCCACAACCAGTGATGAAGCGTCGGTTTCACAGCCTGCCGAAGGTGGACAGGCGCCCGATCGCCCGTTCGTCCTGAACGTGAGCCTGTCGAACGGTCGAAGGATGGACGGGGAGCGCGACGATGGTCGAACAGCCTGCTGACCCTTCGACAAGCTGCTCTGAAACACGTCCCCGCTGCCCAAACCATGCGGGAATCCGCGATGCCCGCCCTGGTTCGTCGCCTGGCATCGCACCGCTTAAAGGCCATCCACGACTCAGGACGAGCGGTTCCGGTTGGGAGATCAGTGGGGGCGATGGCCGTTGGTCTTGACGCAGACGTGGCCGCCGGGGTCCATGGGCGCCGTGCAGAGGGGGCAGGGCGGGCGCCCGGCAGCGACGACATCCAGGATCTGGCGCCGGAGTTCGTGCCCGCGGCGATAGTCGAATTCGAAGGTCACAGAATCCGGTTCGGCATCTTCCGCCGGAGCCTGGGCGCCGATCAGGACGATGCGCTGGGTCTCGCGGTTCACGCCCATGGAGAGCTGGCCCCCCTGCATTTCGATGGCGGCGTTATATGGGAAGACGGGAGGCTCTTCGAGGTCATCCAGCGGGTGGCGCTGGTATTCGTATCCTTCGTCCTTGAGGACGGTCTCGATAGCGTCGCCCACAGCGGAAAGCTGTTCCTTCTCCATCCAGATGGAGGCGGAGTCGCCTTCTTCGTTGATGGCCTGCATCCGAAAGCGACGTTGGCCGGGTTCGCCACGGGACTCCGCGACGACGCGAACCTGACCGAGATGCCGTGAAGTTGCCATGGCGAACATCGTACGCGAGCGGCACTTTGCCGTCCCGCCTACAAAGCCGGAGGTCGGCGGCGAAGCTTGGCCGGTTTTCGTGGCGAAGCATCCCGGCGCTTGCTCCCGCGCGCGCTACGGATGGCTTGGCCGGGCAATGGGATGGTGGTAGCCATGCATCGCGGAATTCGGCGACACTATTTGTCGCCTACTGTCCCTATGCTGGCGGCGATTACTCACGAACCCCCGCGGAGGCGAGGCCATGACCGAGCAAGTCCGGCGCGCGAGCCGTCTGATCGAAATCCAGCGCATCCTCCGCCAATACCCGCCGGGGTTGACGACGGCGGAACTGGCGGAACGGATGGGCACGAGCCGCCGCACCATAGAACGAGACCTCGCAGTGTTGGAGAGCGAACTCGATGTCGCCATCACCGTGAAGGGCCACCGGTACGCCGTGCTGGAGGGTTCCACGCCCCTCGCGCCGATCACGTTTTCGCTCCAGGAAGGGCGCGCGGTCTTCCTCGCGGCGCGGCTTCTGCTTCGTCACGCGGAGGACCGTGACCTGGACGGCATCTCGGCGCTCGAAAAGCTGGCGGCTTCACTTCCTTCGTCGATCGCGCGGCATGCTCAATCCACGGTGGACGAGTTGCGGAACAGGCCCACGCGGGAGGCGTCTACCGTCCTCCAGCGCATCACCGAGGCCTGGGCCGCCTCCAAGACGGTTGCCGTGCGCTATCGTTCGGCGGGACAGAAGGGGACGAAGGTGTTCGGCCTGGACCCGTACCTTTTGGAGACGAGCGCCACGGGCGCTGCCACCTACGTCGTGGGGTATAGCCACCGGCACAAAGCGGTGCGGGTTTTTCGCACGGACCGTATGAGCGATGTCGTGGTTTCGGCAGACACGTTTTCGCCACCGGACGTCAGTTCCATCGCGGCGCGCCTCGGACAGAGCTGGAGCGGAGTGGTCTACGCCGGTGACGAACAGTACGACGTGACGATAGACTTCGCTGCGAGCGTAGCGGACCGCCTGCGTGAGCGGTCGTGGCATCCATCCCAACAGTTGTCGAAGCTGGAAAACGGCGGCGTACGGCTCGAATTGCGGCTGCCGAGCCTGCTTGAGTTTGTCCCGTGGGTGTTGGGGTGGGGACCGGCAGCACAGGTTGTTGGGCCGCCAGAGCTGCGAATGCAGGTGATTGAGGCACACCGGGCAGCGCTCGCGCAGTATGCCTGAGTCGTCGCATCCTGTGCTAAAATCGCGGCCTTATGAAGATTGAAGATGACGCTGGCCTATCCGAACTCCTCGGCTCCGAGGAGACCAAACTTTGCACGGGCTTCGGGTTCACGGAGGGGCCGGTCTGGGTTGCCGCGGACGACGCTCTGCTCTTCAGCGATATCCCAGGCAACCGGATGCACCGTTGGCGCCCCGGCGCGGCGCGGGCGGAGGTGTACCGGCAGCCCAGCGGCTGGTCAAATGGGCTTACGCTCGACAGTAATGGCGATGTGCTGGCATGCGAGCACGGCGGGCGACGCGTTTCGCGCGGCCGTTACGACACCCCGGACGTGAGCGCGAGCATTGCCGGATCGTGGGATGGGGTGACACTCAACAGCCCCAACGATATCGTCGTGCACTCTTCTGGCGCGATCTTTTTCACCGACCCCACGTACGGTACGGACAGCGGGCGGAATCCGCGTTTCGGCGCGGAAGGGCAGAAGCCCGACCTCGCGTTCCAGGGCGTCTACCGGATCGACCGCGATGGTTCGCTGCACCTGGCAATCGGCGAAGGTTTTTCACAGCCGAACGGCCTCGCCTTCACGCCAGAAGAATCCGCTTTGTATGTCGGGGATTCGCAGGAACGCCTGATCTGGCGATACGAAGTTGGCACGGACCTTACCCTTGGCGCGAGGACCTTGTTCCTGGACCAGCGCGGAGACGCAAGGCGCGGTGCGCCGGACGGCATGAAGGTAGACACAGACGGGCGGCTCTGGACGACGGGCGCGGGTGGGGTCTCTGTGCATGCGGCGGATGGCAAGTACCTTGGCGTCTTCGAGACGGACGAACACGCGGCCAACCTGACGTTCGGTGGGCCTGGCTTTTCGTCGTTGTTCCTCACGGCGGCAACGAGTGTGTACCGCGTGGAGACGAAGGTGCGGGGGATCGTACCGGGATCGCGGTAAGCCCTCACCCCCGGCCGCGAGTTAGTTCGCCGGGACGAGGAACGCGTCGCCACCGCTGACGAGTTTTTCGGCGGCCCAGCCCGCCAGGCCGGCGCCATCATCCACACGCCACCAGACAAATCCTTCGGTCTCGGTCTTATCGGAGACGATCTTCACGACTTTGTCGTTGCAAATGCGCGTGACGACGTTGGAGTCGCTCTGGCGCGTGGGATCCGTGCGGACAGCGAGGCAGCTGCCGGTGGGCGAGTTAATGACCTTCGCCTGGATGCCGTTGCGAAGGCCCGTTGGCGCTGTGGTGGTGGGAGCGCCCGGCGCTGTGGTTGCGGCGGTAGTGGGAGCGGGCGTGGCGGGAGCGGCCTTGGGCTTGTTACCGCCGCGATCAAAACATTCGCTATAGCTTCCACCGCAGAGGCGAGGGAGGCTGTACCAGCCGATGGGGCCGACGACGAGGACGATGAGGGCCATGAGCATGTAGCGCCAATTGCGGAGCGGCGGGGACACTGTCAGTGCGGCCATCGCGGACTTCTTCGTGACGATGCCGCTATCCGGGCGCGCCTCGACGCTGAACTGGCGGGTGAGCGGTTGGCCGACGAGCTTGCGCTTCGCCAGCCCGACCTTCAGGGGCACGGTCTTGTGTTCGCCGGGCGCGAGTTCGACGCGCTCCCCATCGATGGCAAAGTGCATCTCCTCGCCTTCGCCTTCCGATTCGGCGCTGAGCGTATACGCGACGGGCGTGTTGCCGGTGTTGCTGATCGCCACGGAGAAGGGACCCTTGCTCCGGGCGGGTTTGAGGGCGAAGTCCACGTTTTCGAAAGAACGGATATTAAAGTTGCCCAGCACCCGCACTTCGCGCTTGTGTTCGCGGGAGAGCACAGCGACCGTCAGCGGGCGTTCGCCGGCCGTCGCCAGCGAACTCTTGGGCGGCTGGATGACGATCGTAAGTTCGTCTCGCGCTTCAGGGACGAGGGCGAGCTGGGGGCGGGCGATGCGTACCCATTCGGCGGGCACATCCGGCACCGTGATCGTGTATTCATCGACGGCCGCCGAGCGGTTCTGGATGACGATTGTTGCGGTCGTGGAAGAACCCGCGGCAACGGGCCCGGTGGGCGATTTGAGCGACACGGTGAACGGCGCCTGGGCCTCTACGTCGACACTGCCCGGGCGCGAATCGTTGGCCGTGGGGGCTTCGTGTTGAAGGATGAGTCGCGCTTCCGCATCGCCGAAGCGCAGCGCCTGGCCTTCGCGCAGCGGCGCTGCCGCGCCCTGTTCGATGCGCTGGCCGCCGACGAATGTCCCCGTCGCGGAGCCGAGGTCAGTGATCGTGGTGCCATCGGGGGAAGTCGTGAGTTGGGCATGGCGACGGGAAACGGAGACGTGGTCGATGACGACGCCGTTTCCTTCGGCGCGGCCGATATAGACGGTTGCGTTATCGAGCGGGTATTCCCGCACCTGCCCATCGGGGGTTGTTACGCGGAGAGTGCCGAAGTCCATGCCACCAGCCGTTCCCCGTGTTCATCCGTTCCGAACGGTGCCGAACGGTATCGGGGGAGTGTGCGCAGAATACGATCGTCCGGGCGAGCGGGCCATAGGCGGTTGCCCGCGGGGTGGGCGTCAGGGTTTTGCGTGCGCCTTGTCCTGGTTCGGTTTTCACGTCGTTCCGCCTGTCAGCCCCGTTCGTCCTGAGCCTGTCGAAGGATGAACACGCCGCTGTCCATGGTTCGAGTGTGACCGACCCTTGGACAGGCTCAGGGCGAACGGAACCCAGCACGTTGCCGTGCAAAACGTTGACGCCCACCCTTGCCCGCGACGCCTTTTCCCTCTCGCCGCCGCGCTCGCTACACTGCCTCTACTTATCCGTGGAGCAAGGCCCGTGCAAATCCGAGTCGAGCGCGGCGATATCGCCGCTTTCAATGCTGATGTGATCGTTGTCAACCTGTTCGAAGGCGTGACCGCGCCCGGCGGGGGCACGGGGGCCATCGACGCAGCCCTCGGCGGCACGATCACCAAGCTCATCGCGCTTGGCGATATTCGCGGCAAGTCCGGCGAACTCACGCTCATCCATACGCTCGGAACCATCCCTTCGCCCCGCGTCCTGGTGGCAGGGCTAGGGAAGGCGAAGGACTTCGATGGAGATGCCGCTCGCAACCTGTCCGCCAACGTAATTCGCTACCTCAGAAAGCCCGGAATCAAGACGGTCGCGACCATCACCCATGGCGCCGGCATCGGTGGTCTCGATCCGGAAGCCTGCGCCCAGGTTTTGGCGGAAGGCGCGTTGTTAGGCGATTATCGCTTTCTCAAGCACAAGAAGGTCGATGATGAGCGGGCCGAGATCGAGAATCTCGTGATCGTGGAGCAAGACGCCGCCCGCATCCCCGCGCTCGCGGCGGGCGCCGAACGCGGAGTAATCCTTGGCCAGGCGACGAATCTCACGCGTGATCTGGCGAATGAGCCATCGAACCATCTCACGCCGACGCATGTTGCGGAGCGCTCCGCCGACATCGCACAACGGTGGGGTCTGGAACTCACGGTGCTGGAAGAGAGCGACATGGAAGCGAAGGGCATGGGTTCGCTGCTTTCGGTGGCGAAGGGGAGCGCCCAACCGGCGAAACTTATTGGCCTTATGTATCGCGGACGTGGCGGCGAAGGCTTCGATATCGCCCTCGTCGGGAAGGGCATCACCTTCGACACGGGCGGCATCAGCATCAAGCCCGCCGCCAACATGGAAGCGATGAAGGCCGACATGACGGGCGCCGCCACCGTCATCGCCGCGATCCAGGCGGTCGCGCAGCTCAAGGCGAAGGTGAACGTCCTCGCGGTCGCCCCATGCACGGAAAATATGCCCGGCGGAAACGCGACGAAGCCCGGCGATGTCGTGACGGCGATGAACGGCGTCACCGTGGAAGTCATCAACACCGACGCGGAGGGCCGTCTCGTACTTGCTGACGCGATGTGTTGGGCGCGGGAACTCGGCGCGACACGCCTGCTCGATATCGCGACGCTCACCGGCGCCGCCACGACATCGTTTGGCGATGTCTGCTACGGGATCATGACGAACAACGACGAACTGGCGACGCGGCTCGAAACGGCGGCGGCGGCGGCGGGCGAGAAGACCTGGCGCTTGCCGATGTTCAAGGAGTACGACGAATACATCAAAAGCGATACGGCGGACATCAAGAACACGACATCGAAGGGCGCCGGGACGATCGCCGGGGCGAAATTCATTGAACGCTTCGTGGGCGATACGCCGTGGGTGCACCTGGACATCGCGAACGTCGATATGGCTTCGGCGGATAAAGGCTGGGTGAGCAAGGGCGCGACCGGCTATGGCGTGCGCGCGCTCATCAACCTGGCGCTGGGCCTGGCCGAGGCCTGACGAGGTCGCCCGTGAGGGCGGCGAGCAGTTCGTCCAGGTGGGCGACGACGCGGTCTGGGACGGCGGCGGGCGTATCCCCCATCTCCAGGCGTTCGCGATGGATCCAGACGCCGTGGATGCCGACCGATTGGGCGCCGCCGATATCCGCATAGAGGTTATCGCCCACATGCCAGGCGTCGGCTGGGTCCGTGAAGGTGGATGCGAGGGCGTGCGCAAAGACCTCGGGCGACGGCTTGCCCTTGCCGAAGACCCCTTCGATCACAATGACATCGAAGTACGATCCCAATTCGAAGCGGGCAACCTTGTCGAGCTGCATCTCCGCGGGGCCGTTGGTGATGAGGCCGAGGCGATATCCGCCTGAGCGCAACGCGTCCAGCGTCGTGATCGCGTCATCGAAGAGTCGCATTCTACCGCGGTTCTCGTGCCAGTAGCGCATCGAGAGCGCTTCGGCAATGGCGATGTCCAGGCCTTCGGCGGCAAGGGCGAGTTCGACCACGTGCCTGCGCGCGTCGTGGAGGCGGGTCCGCCACTGCATTTCGACGGCGGCCTCGTTCTTCCAGAAATCCGACGCCTGTTTCTTGATGGCCTCTCGGAGAGCGAGCGGGTCGGCGCTCAAACGCGGGGCGAATTCGCCGCAGACAAGCTGCCAGGATTCCTCGACGCCGCGCGAGGTGTTGAGAAGTGTGTCATCCATATCGAAGAAGATGGCTCGGGGGTTCATCGACCTCCATGGTAGCGGGCGGACGCGTTTCGCGGGACTCGGCGATCTGCATCAGAGGGCGGGTGCGTTGTCGGCCCGAACGGGGTCGAACGGCTGGGCATCCCAGCGCTTGCTCCCGCGCGCCCTACGGACTGGCGCGCTACGGACTCGTGCCTGCGAACTCGTGGCTACACGAAAGGGCTGCGGCTGTGTATCGTTGCGCACGAACGAGGAGCCTGCCATGTCAGCAATCGATTCCGCTGCTTCGCTTCCCCAACTCGATGGAGAACTTCGCCTGCCCGGCCTCCACGGGAGTGTGACGCTTCGGCGCGACGCATACGGCATCGGCCACGTGGACGCGCAAAACGAACACGACGCCTGGTTCGGCCAGGGCGTCGTCGCCGCACAGGACCGCCTCTGGCAAATGGAGTTCGACCGGCTGCGCGGACAGGGGCGCTGGGCGGAAGCGGCCGGGCCCTACGCTGTCCCGGCCGACACACTCGCCCGCCGCATGCAGCTCTCGCGCGCGGCGAAGGAGGATGTTTCCGCAATGTGCGCCGGCACCCTTGCGATGTTCACTGCGTTCGCCGAGGGCGTGAACGCCTACATCAATTCCGGGCAACCGCTACCGATCGAGTACATCCTCACAGGCATTAAGCCCGACCGTTGGGAGGCCTGGCATTCGGTGCTTGCCTTCAAGGTGCGGCACGTCCACATGGGGGCCTGGCAGGGCAAGATCAACAACGCGAAGCTACTCGTGATGGCGGGAGCCGAGGCCCTCGCAAAGTTGCCGCCGGGAGGAACGCCACCGGATTCAAGTCTCATTCTGCCGCCCGGTGCGAAGTACCAGGCAATGCTCCAGCAGGCCTCCCTCGACCTCGCGGAGCTTTCCAAGCACCTCGATTTCCTCGGCGATGGCGAAGGCGGGTCGAATTCCTGGGCCGTGCACGGTTCGCGCACGACGACAGGGATGCCCGTGCTCTGTAACGATTCGCACCGCGCCCTCGATGTTCCCAACGCCTACTGGCAGGTGCACGTCTCCTGCCCGGAGTTCAACGTGACCGGTGCGACGTTTCCATCCATGCCGGGATTCCCGCACTTTGGCCACAACGGCAGCGTCGCCTGGAGCATCACGCACACGCAGTCCGACTACCAGGACCTCTACATCGAACAGTTCGACCCCGCCGTTCCCGGTCGCTACCTCACCATCGACGGCTGGAAGCAGGCCGAGATGGCAACCGAGACGATCGCCGTGCGCGGCGGCGAGCCGGTCACGATCGAGACGTATCGGACGGGCCACGGGCCGATCATTTTCGGAGACCCGCGCTCGGGGTGGGCGCTGTCGTTTCGCTACACCGCAACGGACGGCCCAACACCCGCCTTCGAGTCCCTACGGCCGATGCTCCAGGCGAGGACCGTGGCCGACCTCCACGCAACGCAACGTGATTGGGTCGATCCCGTCAACAATCTCGTGTCCGCCGACACGCAAGGGAACATCGGCTACCTCGTTCGCGGTCGCATCCCGGTGCGGACGTCGGCGGCCGGGCGCCGACACCCGGTGCCCGGCTGGGATGGCGCCTGCGAATGGACGGGATTCGTCCCCTTCGAACAGCTCCCGCAGGCCATTAATCCGCCCGAGGGCTTCATCGCGACGGCGAACCAGCGCGTGATCCAGTCGGACGAGCCGTACATCGGGACCTCGTACGCCAGCCCTTCGCGCGCCGACCGCATCGCCGAGCGCATCATGGCGAAGGCGAAACACACGCCCAGCGAGATCATGGACATCCAGGACGACACCGTGTCGATACCCGCACGGACGTGGGCCGGGCTGCTCCGCCGCGTGGGGCCGTTCCAGGGCGACGCCGAGGCCTGCCGCGCGCGCCTCGCCGCCTGGGATGCGGATCTGCTCCCGGAGAGCCCCGAAGCCGCCGCCTACGCGCACTTTCGGCGGGCGATTTCGCGGGCCATGTTCGAACCGATCGTCGGTCAGAAGGCGTGGGCGTGGATCACGAGCGACGAGAACGCCGCGCTCGGGCGCGTCCCAGGCGCCTGGCTCGCGAGTATGTTGGCGCGGCTCGATTCAGAGTACCGGGATGTTGCGCCGGGCGGGAGGCCGTGGGCGGAGATTCTGCCTCCAGCCCTGGAGCAAGCCTGGAGGATGAGCAACGGAACGACGCAGCGCTGGGACGAGTGCCACGGGACCGCTTCGAAGCACCCGCTGACGCCGCTCTTCCCCAAGCATGCGGCCTTGCTAGACCAACCCGCGACCCCCTATGGCGGGGACGGCGACACGATCAAATGCGCGGCGTATGGCTGGTCGAATCCGGAGTACGTCGTTGCCGGAACTTCCGTGTACCGACAGGCCGTGGACCTCGCGGATATTGAGCACGCGTCCTCCATCATCCCCGGCGGCGCGAGCGGAAGACCCGGCTCCCCGCACTACGCGGACCAGGTGGAGCATTGGCGCACGGCAACGCGCATCCCCATGCATTGGACGCCGCAGGACGTCGAAGCGGGAGCCGTGCATACATTGGTGATCCGGGCGTAGGCGCGCTTCGCACGGAGGCAGAACCGCGGCGGGCCCCCGCTTTCAAAGCATCGTGGAACACCCAGCGCTTGCTTATGCTCGCGGCGCCGATTTGCGCCGCAACTGGACCGCGGCCAGCGCGAAGATCGACAGTGCGAAGAGGCCCAGCATCGCCGCCAGCGCCCAGGCCGCGCTCGCGGGTATACCGCCCGCTTCACGGACGGCGTTGGCCTGCGGGGCGGGCGATCCCAGCAGCCGCGCTTCGAGGGTGGCGATGCGCTGCTCCTGCTCCTTGGTTATCGCGTGGAGGCCCTTGATCGCCGCCAGGGCGACGCCGTCTAGGTCGATCGTGCTGATTGACGTGTCGCTGTCGCCCAGGCCGAACGCGGCGAAGAAATCCTGCGCCATGGGACCCATGTGCGGCGGCCCATCCGCGACGCTCTTGACTTTCCACCGCTGGATGGGCACGCCCTCCAGCTTCGCGAGCACGTCGCGCCCATCGACGTCCGCGAAGTTCGTCTTCAGGTTCCGGTCGCTGGGGCAATCCCAGGAAAGGGTAGCCTGGGTGAGCAAACAGGACTGGGCGATAGAGTTGGGGCCACCGTCGATGCCATAGACGAAGCGAAAACCGCCCGTCGCGCGGACGCGGAAGGAGTTCGGAGTGGTGCTGACGAAATCGAAGTTACTGCTGTCCGCCCAGGTGAAGATGCCGTCGCCATTGGCTTTGGCGCGGCGGCCGCCGGCAAAGCTGTAGTCGCCCGCAGCCGCATTGTCGCGCCCCCCGCCGATGGTCGAGAAGAGCCCGTTGGCCATGTTACTGACTCCTCCGCCGACTGTGGCGCCACCGGCGCTGGCGGTGTTACTAAAGCCCCCACCGACGGTGGCCCTGTCGGCGCTGGCGGCGTTGCTGGAGCCCCCGCCGACGGTGGCGGAGTCGTTGTCGGCGGTGTTGCTCGCGCCCCCGCCGACCGTGGCGCTGATCCCGCTGGCGACGTTGCTCGCGCCCCCGCCGACGGTGGCGCCGATCCCGCTGGCGGTGTTGCTTAAGCCCCCGCCGACGGTGGCGGAAAGGCCGCCGGCGGCGTTGCTGGAGCCCCCGCCGACGGTGGTGTAGTCAGCGCTGGCGGTGTTGCTGTTGCCCCCGCCTACCGTGGCCCACTGGCCGGTGGCGTCATTGCTGCTGCCCCCGCTGACGGTGGCGCGTTCGGCGCTGGCGTCGTTAAAGAGGCCCCCGCCGACGGTGGCGTAGGGGAAAGAGGCGGTGTTGCTGCGGCCCCCGCCGACGGTGGCGTAGCTGTTGCTGGCGGTGTTGCTCGCGCCCCCGCCGACCGTGGCGGAAAGGCCGCTGGCGATGTTGTTGTTGCCCCCGCCGATTGTCGTGTTGCTGTTGCTGGCGGTGTTGTTGTTGCCCCCGCCGACAGTGGCGTAGTCGACGCTGGCGACGTTGCTGAAGCCCCCGCCGACGGTGGCGCTGCTGTTGCTGGCGGCGTTGTCCTGGCCGCCGCCGACGGTGGCGCTGCCGCCGCTGGCGGTGTTGTTCTGGCCCCCGGCGACGGTGGCGCTGCCGCCGCTGGCGGTGTTGTCGTAGCCCCCGGCGACGGTCCCGTAGTCGGCGCCCAC
>DAOTTM010000076.1:0-14890 GCA_034437915.1 Dehalococcoidia bacterium
GTAGTCCGCGATCTCGGTGATGACCGTGGTATCAATGCCGTGCGTCTCTCCCGTGAGGCCGATGAGCCAGAAGACGAGCGCTTCGATGGGGGTATTGCCGCTACGCTCGCCGATGCCGAGGAGGGTGCCGTTGTTGGAGGACGTGCCGTAGAGCCATGCCGAGACGGCGTTGGGGATGATCGCGTTGAGGTCGTTCTGACCGTGAAACTCAAGCGCTTCCGAGGGGACGCCGCCTTCGTGGCGTAGGAGATGGGTGAGGCGGGGTATACCGCGGGGAAGGGCGGCGTGAGGGTCGGGGACGCCGACACCCATCGTGTCCGGATAGCGCACCTTGACCTGGATGCCAGCCTGGCGGCCGCGTTCCATCAACGCCTGGACGAAGGGGAGGACGACGCCATAGAAGTCGGCGCGGGTGCTGTCTTCGATGTGGCAGCGGGGGATGACGCCATCGGCGAGGGCGGCATCGACGACCTCGAGGTAGCTGGCGATGACCTTCTCGCGGGTGGAGTTCAACTTCTTGAAGATGTGATAGTCGGAGATGGATGTGAGGATGCCGGTTTCGCGGAGGCCGGCATCGCGGACGAGCTGGTAGTCGGCCATGGTTCCACGGATCCAACCGGTGATCTCCGGGAAGGCGAAGGCATACTCCTGGCAGCGTGCAACGGCTTCGCGGTCCTTGCGCGTGTAGAGGAAGAACTCGGACTGGCGGACCATTCCGTTCGGGCCGCCGAGGCGGTGGAGCATCTCGAAGAGGCGCCCGATCTGCTCAACGGTGTAGGGGGCGCGGCTTTGCTGGCCATCGCGAAAGGTCGTGTCCGTGATCCAGATGCGCGGCGCGGGTTCGAGGGGGACGGGTTCGCGTTCGAACTGGACGAGGGGAGGGAGGGTATATGGGAAGGCATCTCGGAAGTAGTCCGGACCAGCAGGTGAGCTGTGTGCGCCGGGGGTGGCGAAGGTGAGCCAGGAGGGGTATTGTTCGTGGGTGGATGGGGCGAGCGTGGGTGCGGTAATGGGTGGGCCTCCGAATGAGATAGTTATATACAATCATATTTGTATACAACTATCAACTCCAAGCGGTCGATAGTTTGAGCCCAATCTATAGATGACGGCTTTGGGACGACGTGGTCGTTTCACGCGCCCGTCGGTGGTTGGTGGCTGAACATCCCAGCGCTTGCTCACGCGCCCGCTATGCACAGCCCGGCGGGCGACCGAGTTTGGGGGACCGTGAAGGCGGGTGGTGAACAACTCGTGACCGGCGTAGAGTTGGCGACACAACCCAGACACGAAGGATGTGGCAATGAAGTTCAATGACAGCCCTGAGCAAGCAACATGGCGGACCGAAGTCCGTGATTTCCTGAAGACAGCGGACGCGCCGCAGATGCCCGATGACGGCGGCTTCGAAGAACTGCCAGACATGAAGGATTGGCGCCAGAAACTGGCGAAACGCGGCTGGATCGCGGCGGCCTGGCCGAAAGAGTACGGCGGGGCAGGCCTCAGCGTCACTGACCAGTTCATCATGAACGAGGAGTTCGCGGAGTCGAGGGCCGTGCAGATGGGCGGGGCGGGCGTCGGCTTCCTTGGGCCCACGCTCATCACCTATGGCAACGAAGACCAGAAAAAAGAGCACCTGTCACGCATCCTCGCGGGAGAGACGCAGTGGTGCCAGGGGTATAGCGAGCCGGGCTCCGGGTCCGACCTCGCCAGCCTGCAGACGCGCGCGATCCGCGACGGCGACGACTTCGTGATCAACGGGCAGAAGATCTGGACATCAGGCGCGCACAATTCGGACTGGATGTTCATGCTCGCGCGCACGGACCCCGACGCTCCCAAGCATCGCGGCATCACGTATCTTCTGCTGGACATGAAGACGCCGGGGATCACCGTGCGACCGCTCATCAACATGGCCAACCGGCACGGCTTTAACGAAGTGTTCTTCGAAGACGTGCGCGTGCCCGCGAAGAACGTGGTCGGCGAAGTGAACCGGGGCTGGTATATCGGCGCGACAACCTTGGACTTCGAGCGCAGCTCGATCGGCAATTCGGTGGGCCAGCGCCAGATCCTCGAACGCTACCTCGAATACGTGCGGGCGAAGAATCTCATGAGTCCCAAGGTTCGGACCGAGTTCGTGGACCGCTGGGTGGAGGCGGGCGTGGCCAAGCTGCTGAGCTACCAGGTGATCTCGATCCAGGCGTCCGGTCGGGTGCCGAACCACGAAGCCTCCATCGCCAAGCTCTTCAACTCCGAACTCGGCCAGCGCATCGCGCGCACAGCGATGACGGCCTTCGGGATGAGTGGCGCGTTGACGGATCCGGCGAAAGCGCCACTCAGCGGGCGGGCGGCGATGACCTACATGGGCTCGGTCGCCAGCACGATCGCCGGCGGCACCAGTGAAGTGCAACGCAACATCGTCGCAACGCGTGGCCTCGGCCTTCCGCGGGCGTGACGTGAGGAGGGGTTGCACGCGGACGCACCGAGAGGGCGGAGAAGATTGAGTCGCTAGACGGTCGCCTCCGGGCAGGGGAGGGGCCTCGTGTCCGTACGCAGTCGCCGTCGCCAATGGGCTGTAAACGGGTCCGTCGCCTGAACGGTGGGATGAGTGCCGTGCGCTTGCGAGGACGATCGAAAGCAGAGTGTCTTGATGGAAACGTTCGAAGCCATTCGCACGATGTTGGCCGTGCGCAAGTACCGAGCGGAGGCTATCCCAGGGGAAGTCGTCCGGCGCATCGTGGAAGCGGGGCAGCTGACAGGGAGTTCGAAGAACCTGCAGCCGTGGCACTTCGTCGTCGTCCGCGGCGCCGCGCAGCTGCGAGAGATCGGGGGCATGGCCCGCAGCGGGCCTTACATCGCCGATGCCCCGCTTGCCATCGCTGTCGCCTACGCGAAAGAGAGCGTATACGGCGTTTCCGATTCCAGCCGCGCGATCCAGTCGATGATGCTGACCGCCTGGGAGGCCGGCGTTGGCTCGAACTGGGTGGGGTTTGATAACCTGACGCCCATCGCGGAGAAGCTGGGAATCCCTTCGCAGTTCAGCCTCGTTGCCGTGCTCTCCTTCGGATACCCGGTGGACCGCATCGGCAAGGGGAAAAAGCGCCGGAAACCGCTCGCCGAGATTGCCCACGAGGGGCGGTTCGGGACGCCGTTCGTGGCATAGGCGACGACGGAGTCTTGCGTGTGGAATAGAGAGCGCAGGCCACGGGCCGAACGCCAACCAGACCCCCTGCTCCAGGGCGGCTTTCGGCACCAGGATTCGCGCGGGCGCGGCGGCATCATCGGCCAGGGAAACACGCAGTGGATGACCGCCGGGGGAGGCGTGCTTCACATCGAAGCGCCAACGGATGAGCTGTTGCGAGCGGGCGGCGTCGTCAGCACGAGTGTGCTTTTCTCGGGCGGCTGGCGGTCGCGTACCCTCCCTCGTGGTCGGGGTGCGGTCTGAGTGCGGTTTGGGGGCGGCGCTACTGTTGGACGAGCGAGATGGCGTTGCCTTCCGGGTCGCTAATGGCGGCGATCGTGGGGCCGCCGGGGGTGTCGCGCGGTTCGAGCGTTATCTTGCCGCCGAGCGTGGCCGCGCGGTCCAGCGATTCGCGCAGATTGAGCACCTGAATGTAGAGGCCGATGCGTGAAGTGTCGCTCTTGCGGATCTGGCCGGCGGGGCCGGGCAGCGGAGGCCCCACACCGGCGGGTATGCGCATGATGCGGCCTTCGGAGATGTCCCAGTTGAACATCTTCATATAAAACTCGCGCATCATCTCGGGGTCGCGAGCCTGGATCTCCCAAAATACGACGGGACGTGCCCAATCTTCAGCCATGGGGTGAGTCTCCTGCTGGTGGTGGTTGGGAAGCATACGCCGGGGTGGGGAAGTCTGCTTTGTAACTCAGACAGGCGGCAGGGGTGTGTGAGGCTCGTCGGGAAGTTCGATGGCGATTGGGTCGCCGGGTCGGACCTGGCCGCCGGAAAGGACGATGGCCATGACCCCGGCCTTGCGGATGAGATTGCCATCGGCGTCGCGTTCGAGGACCGCAGCCATGAGGCCAGGGGCGAGGCCGTCGAGCTGGGCGCAGGGGTTTCGAAGGCCGGTGAGTTGGATGACCGCTTCGGCGCCGAGGCGGAGCTTCGTGCCCTGCGGCAAGCGAAGCAGATCGACGCCGGATGTCGTGATGTTCTCACCCATTTGCCCAGGGAGTATTTCAAAGCTCTGGCCGCGCAATTCTTCGTGGAGCTCGGAGTGGATGAGATGAACCTGGCGCAGGTTGGGTTGGTCTGGGTTCCGGGCGACCCGGGAGCGGTGCCGCACGGTCGCACCGAGATGCGCATCTCCTTCCACTCCAAGGCCTTTGAGGAGCTGGATGGAATCGCCGGTTGCCTTGGAGAAAGTGTGGCCGGGGCTCTTGTGAACCGCCTGTATCCTCGCATCCATGTGTCACCTCCTAGAGAGGACTCGGGAGGTTCTCATCTTACGCTGAGAGCGCGTCAACGTCCCGGTTCGCGCGGCGGAGGGAACAAGAAGCGGGATGCCGAAGACGGCGTCACCCTTACGTTCAGGAGGCGGTGGTTCAGAAGGTGCCCGAGGCGACGAGCGCTCCGGTGGCTGTCCTGACTTCCACGGTTTTGCCGGTCACCGTAGTCGGGACCGTCTGACCGAGTTCAGTGTTGAGGCTGAGGCCGCAGCGCCGAGGGCCTGGACCGACGGGCTCAGGCTCTGGCAGCGGTGGTTCCGGTTCGGGCAGCGGCGATTCCGGTTCCGGCGGTCCGGGGTCAGGCATTGGAGGCTCGGGTTCCGGCAGCGACGGCTCCGGCTCAGGCAGTGGAAGATCGGGTTCCGGTGGTCCGGCTCGGGCAGCGGCAGCTCCGGTTCGGGCTCCGGTAGCGGCGGCTCTTGATCGGGTGACCCACATTTGCAGAACGGTTCGGCGCGAACCGTTATGCTTTCGTTATGCTGGAGTTGACACGAAGGTTATTGCGGGCGGCTGAAGGCGGCGCCCCGGTAGTGCAGGCCTCGATCCTGGAGCCTGGCCTGAGCGACCTGGTCGCTGGCGCGCGGCTGCTCGTGGAATCGGACGGAACCGCGCTCGGGACGCTTGGCGACGAGGCGCTTGACGAGCGCGTTCGCGGGTATGCGCTGGATGCGTTCGCGCGGCATGCGGCGGAGACCGTTTACGTCACCGAATCCGGGCTTTCGCTGCGAACCCTGTCGGGCGCGACATCGATTTACATCGAAGTGGTGGAATCCAAGCCCGTATTCATCATCGTTGGAGCGGGCCACATCGGGCGCTGCCTGGCAAAGCTCGCCGACTTCCTCGACTTTCATGTTGTCGTGGTCGATGACCGCGAAGACTTCGCCAACGAGGAGCGGTTGCCCGAAGCGGACGAAGTCATCTGCGACGACTACGAGGCCGCGTTGGGCCATTACGAAATGAACGCGAACACATTCGTGGTGATGGTCACGCGCGGGCACAAGCAGGACGAAGTGTCGCTGCGATGTTGTCTTGGGCGTGGTGCGGGATACCTCGGGATGATCGGTTCGAAGCGGCGCACGGCGACGGTCATCGAACACCTGCGCGACGAGGGCTTCGACGCGGCGGAACTGGCGCGGATCCATACACCCATCGGACTGGACATCGGCGCCGAGACGCCGGAAGAGATCGCGGTGAGCATCATGGCTGAGGTGATAATGCAGCGGCGCGGCGGGACGGGGCAGACGATGTATCACCGGCCAGCGAAGCTGAGAACGTAGGGCTTGGGGCTTGGGACTAAGGCCCTTCCGTGGACTGAACAGCATGCGCGGGTCTTGCGCCCATCGACGGAATCCGAGAACCCTTGCTTTCGCGCGGGCTACGGAAGGCGCGGGCTGCGGAACGCCCGAGTGTCGCAAACGGCCGTGTTCATTCGTAGCGGCGGGGAGTCCACCAGGGGTAGAAGTCGGGCATGTCCTCGCTGGGGCGGAGCGTGAACTGGGGAAGGCGCCTATCGAGGAAGGAGGCGACACCCTCTTTCGAATCGGATAGGCGGCCAAGGGCATCGACGCCGCGGGAATCGAGCTTGTGCGCCTCCATCGGGTGGTCGGCGCCGAGGAGCTTCCACATCATCTGGCGGGAGAGGGCGATCGAGACCGCGGAAGTGTTGTCGGCGATCTCCCGAGCGATGGCGCGGGCAGCGGATAGCAGCTCAACGTGTGGGTGGATGCTGCGGATGAGGCCCCCCGCGAGGGCTTCATCCGCGCTAAAGACGCGCCCGGAAAACACCCACTCAGAGGCTTGGGCGATGCCGACGATACGCGGCAGGAACCAGCTACTCGCGGCCTCCATGACGATGCCCCGGCGTGCGTGGACAAATCCGAAGCGCGCCTGATCCGAAGCCATGCGAATATCGGCCGCGAGCGTGACGGCGGCGCCGAAGCCGACGGCGGGGCCGTTGACGGCCGCGATGATCGGCTTCATGCAATCGAACATGCGTAGCGTAACCAATCCGCCCTCGTCGCGCTGTTCGCCGATGGGGATATCGCCGTGGTCGAAGGCACCGGGGCCATCGGAGAGGTCGGCGCCTGCGCAAAAGCCGCGGCCGCGCCCCGTGAGGATGATGGCGCGGACCGTATCATCCGCGTCGGCGGCGTCAAAGGCCGCAACAAGTTCTTCGCCCATCCTCGCCGTCATCGCGTTGAGCTTCTCGGGGCGGTCGAGTGTTATGGTAAGGATGCGGTCATCGACTTCGTAGGCGATCTCTTCGAAATGCATGGTTGGCTCCGGTCGGTGTGGGGGCATTGTAACCTCGGAGGGTGTAGGGAGGCGTAGCCCGGGTGCGTCGTCAGGCAACCAATGGGACATAGGCGACGGATGGGACTGCGCTGGGTCTCTAGGGGTTTGGGCGGATACGCTTGGTGCGTGCAGAAACGGGTCATGGATGTCGTAGTCACGCTGGTTGTTGCGCCGGTCGCGGGGGTGATCGTCGGGGCGTTCGCGATCATGCTTGCGTTCGAACTGCGGGGGAACCCGTTCTTCGTGCAAGAGCGCATCGGACTCGCGGGCAAACCGTTTCGCATGTACAAGCTCAGGACGATGCGTCATGTTGGTGCGGGCGAAGCGCAGCCCTACGTTGTCGATGATTGGGAAACCTTCGTGTTCAACCCGGCGGGATTCCGCGATCCGCGAGTGACACGCTGGGGGCGATTCTGCAGGGACACTTCGATCGACGAGCTGCCGAACCTGCTCAACGTATTTCTCGGGGAGATGAGCCTGGTCGGCCCGCGGCCAGAGATTACTGAACTGGTGGAGCAATACCCCGCGGCGTACCATCGCCGACACGATGTGCGACCGGGGATTGCGGGGCTGGCGCAGGTCAACGGGCGTTCGGACTTGACCTATGCGGAAATCGTTACCTACGATCTCGACTACGTGGACAACCACTCGGTGCTTACCGATATCCACATCCTTTGGCGCACGGCCCTCGTCGTCCTGACGGGTTCGGGTGCGCGCTGATGTTCGCTCACTTCCAATCAGGGGCACGAAACGGGTTTGGGCGAGTGCTTGCGGGCGACCCCGTGCACACGGGTGCGGCTGCGGTATTGGACCTGCTCGTGGTGCTCGCTGCTTATGCGGCGTCGCTCTTGCTGAGGTTCGATGGCCACGTCCCGCGAGTAAACGGTGATTTCGCCGTGCGGATTGTACCCGCCATCGCAGGCGCCTACGTCCTCGCCAACCTCTTGTTCGGCGTCTATCGAACAGTATGGGCGTACGGAAGCATTGGAGACATCCTTGCCCTCTTTCGACCGGTGGCGCTGGTAACGGTCGCCGTCTTTTTCGCGAACTTTCTCGCGGATGACCGCAATCTGCCGCAGTCGGTCGTGCTGATCGCGGGGGCGCTCGTTTTCCCGGGCATGGCGATGGTGAAAATGCGAACGCGTCTGCTCGCGCGCGTGCCGTGGGCGGCGGTTGCGTCCCGGCGCATCCTCATCGTCGGTGCGGGACAAACAGGCCAGTTGCTGGCAAGGGAACTGCAGAACACCCCGAACCTCAGCTACCAACCGATCGGTTTCATCGACGACGACACGCGCAAGCATCACACGCGCATCCACGGGTTGCCCGTCCTGGGGTCGGTCTCCCAATTGGAGCAGATTATCCGGCGGCGTGACGCGGAGGCGGTCGCGATCGCAGTGCCCCAGGCGAAGGGGTCGGAGGTGCGCGCGATCGTGGCGATCTGTCAGCGGCTGAACGTGCCCGTGCGCATGGTGCCGGGCGTGGACAACTGGGTGCTCGGCGGCCAACACGACACCCTGCGCGAAATCACGCTCGACGATCTCCTCGGCCGGGAACCGGTTGCGATCGATTTCGCCGCCTGTTCCCAGTCGGTGCGGGATCGGGTCGTGCTCGTCACCGGGGCCGCCGGTTCAATTGGATCTGAACTGTGTCGGCAAGTGCTAACTTTCCAACCGCGCGAACTGCACCTGCTCGACAACAACGAGAGCGGCCTTCACGACCTTTCGCTCGAACTCCAGCCAGAGGCGGGCGAGACGGTGCTCAAGCTCTGGATAGCGGACATTTCGGACGCGGCCAAAGTCGATTCGATATTCAACAGGATGCGGCCCGAGCTCGTCTACCACGCGGCGGCGTTGAAGCATGTGCCGCTAATGGAGGAGCACCCGGACGAGGCCTTTCGGGTGAACGTGCAAGGCACGCTCAACGTGGCGCGGGCGGCCCGGACGTACGAGACCGGTCGCTTCGTCCTCATTTCCACGGACAAGGCCGTTCGCCCCAGCAGCATCATGGGCGCGACGAAGCGTATCGCGGAGTTGCTGGTGCTCGCCTTTGCACGGGAGAGCGAACTGACGAAGTTCGCCGCGGTTCGCTTTGGCAACGTGATGGGCAGCCGCGGCTCCGTGGTGCCCACGTTCATGCGTCAGATCGAACGCGGTGGGCCAGTGACGGTCATGCACCCGGACATGATGCGCTACTTCATCAGCATCCCGGAGGCGGTGAGCCTCGTCATCCAGGCGGGGACATTTGGCGGCCATGGGAACATCTACATGCTCGATATGGGCGAGGAGATCAATATCCTCGAACTCGCCGAACGGATGATCCGGCTGCGCGGGCTGCGACCGGGCGACGACATCAAGGTCGTCTTCACCGGTCCTCGGCCGGGAGAGAAGTTGCGCGAGGAGCTAGTCGCCGATTTCGAACAGATGGCGACCACGGACCACCCGAAGGTGATGCGGCTCTCGGCGGCCTCCGTGGACGTGACCGAGCCGGAGATTCAGCGGCTGATCGACGAGCTGAGCAGCGTTTCCACAGGCGACGCGGACGAGCTGCGCCGTCGAATCCATCTCGTCGCGCGAAAGTATTCCCTTGACGCAGCGGAGGACGAATTGCCGCTGGGCGCAGCGGTGGCGCCATGACCTTTCGCGCCCACGCGACGGCCGAGGTCAGTGACAAGGCGACGATCGGCGAGGGCGCGAGCATCTGGCACCAGGCGCAGGTGCGCGAAGGTGCGGTCGTCGGAGCGGGGTCCATCATCGGCAAGGGCGTATATGTCGGCGCGGATGTTTCCGTGGGCGCGAATTGCAAGGTGCAGAACTACTCCTGCCTGTACGAAGGGGTCACGCTTGAGGACGGCGTGTTCATCGGCCCGGCGGTGGTGTTCACGAACGACCGCTATCCGCGGGCGATCAACCCGGATGGCACGTTGAAGTCGGCGGACGACTGGCACGTGGGGCGCTCACTGGTGCGCCACGGGGCGGCGGTGGGGGCGCGAGCGGTCATTCTGCCCGCGATCACGATCGGCCGATGGGCGCTTGTCGCGGCGGGCTCGGTCGTGACGAAGGATGTGCCGGACCACGCGCTCGTGGCGGGCAACCCGGCGAAAACGATGGGCTGGGTGTGCGTGTGCGCGCAGCGATTGGACGAGTCGCTGACGTGCCCGCGGTGCGCTCGGGCGTACGCGCGCTTCGAATCGGGTCTCGCGCCGAGCTAACGCTAGAGCACCTGCTGCACCTTGTCGTTCAGGCCAAGACCGCCCAGGACGACCACCGCCGCAAACACGACGAGAGCCGCGATCCGAGCAGGCTGCCACGTGGGGAGGTGGCGCAGGCGCTTGATGCGTCCGCCCAACAACCAAACGGCCCCACCCAAGATCGCGACGACCGGTATGAAAACGGTGACGATCCCTGGTACGGCGGCCAGGCCGAAGACCGCCGTGGGCTTCCAGCGCTTCCACCAAATTGGGTGGAGCCGTTCGACCACCCAGGCGATCAACGCTGCCCCAAGGGCGGGGATGACGATGAACATCGCAACGGCAAGCGAGCGCGGCCCCAGCAAGGTGAAATCGACGCCGTCGGCATTGATCAGGATCGTCCCGCCAACCGTCGCACCGGCCGCGCCCCAGGCTGCGGGCATCCAGCGAGAAGGCAAAAAGGGACGGCCGAGGACGACGAATAGCCCGACCAGGGTGCCGAGAAACATTGTCGTGAACAACAACTGGAGTGTTGAAAAAAGGTCGAATCGGCCAATGATGAAGCCATCGTCGCTTTCGATGCCGCGCACCGAGTCGTCAGATGTGAGGCGGAGGACGAACATGGCAATACGCCCGCCGATGCCGCCCACGATCAGGCCGCCGAGTCCGCCGGCTGCCATCCCGAGCGAAATCCACTGGGCGACGGTGCGGAGATCACTCCTGAAGCTCGGCTCGTCGGGGGAAGGGCCAGATATCACGGGCTGGTCGGGGCTAGCAGTCATCGAATATCTCTCATGGCGGGAACTATACGATGAATGGAAACTTCGCGGCGCGTGTTCGCAACCGCAGCGCCAAACAGTGGGGCTTGTTACGCTCGAAGTGAAACTGCGCGTTAATGTCGCCTGTTTCGTCGCGAAAGGAACCGCCATGACAACGACCCAGACCACGTTCATCTCCATCGCGAAGCCACTGGTTGGCGAAGAGGAGAAACAGGCCGTGCTGGACGTGCTCGATAGCGGGCAGCTCGCGCAGGGTTCGCGGACGGAGGAGTTCGAGCGGCTCTTCGCTGGTTACATTGGCACCAGGCATGCGGTCGCCGTGAACAGTGGGACAGCGGCGATCATCGTCGCGTTGCAGGCGTCCGGCGTAGGGCCAGGCGACGAGGTGATCACGAGCCCGTTCAGCTTTATCGCGACCGCGACGAGCATCATCGCCTGCGGCGCAACACCCGTGTTCGTCGACATCGACCCGACGGACTTCAACATCGACCCGGCACGGATCGAGGCGGCGATCACCCCGAGGACGAAGGCGATCATGCCCGTACACCTCTATGGACAGAGCGCGGACATGGCGGCTATCGGCGAGATTTGCCAGCGGCACGGTCTTGCCCTGGTTGAGGACGCAGCGCAGGCGCACGGGGCGGAGTTCCAGGGTCGGCGGGTCGGTTCGTTCGGCGCCGGATGCTTCAGCTTCTACCCGACGAAGAACATGACCACGGGCGAGGGCGGGATCATCACGACGAACGACGACGAGGTGGCGCGCCTGAGCCGCATCATCCGCAATCACGGCCAGGAACGGCGCTACTACCACGAGCATTTCGGCCTAAACTGGCGGATGACGGACCTCGCGGCGGCTATCGGCGTTGTCCAGATGAAGCATCTCGAAGCATGGAATCAAGCGCGGATTCACAACGCGGCAAGGCTGAACGAGCGCATTTCAGAACTCGAACTGCCGACGGGCGCGGTGACCACGCCGACTACGCGGCAAGGTGACCGCCACGTGTTCCACCAGTACACGATACGCATCCCCAGGGACCGTGATGGCGTGCAGCAGCGGCTCCAGGAAGTCGGGGTTGGGAGTTCGGTGCACTATCCGATCCCGATCCACCAGCAGCCGATCATGGTGAAGATGGGGCACGGGGGCATGTCGCTGCCGGAGGCGGAGCGGGCTGCGAGCGAAGTGCTCTGCCTGCCAGTGCACCCGTCGGTGACGGACAAAGAGATCGATCGAATCGCCGTGGCGTTGGAACGAGCGGTCAAGGGCGGTTAGCGAACGGATGCGGCAACGCGGGCCGCCGTGATAGGGTGCCCGAGATGCGTGCACGGCCAAGCCATTCTCGCAACATCCGAATGCTTTACGCGTTCTGGTTCCTGCGTGACGCCCAGCTCTGGATTCCCATCTGGATCGTCTTTCTCACGCTCAATCGTGGCTTCAGCCTGACGCAGGTAACGCTCGCCGAGGGGTTGTTCCTCGTCGGCGTGGTCGTGCTCGAAGTGCCGACGGGGGCGGTGGCGGACCGTTGGGGGCGGTCGCGTTCGCTGGCTCTTGGCGCGCTCTTCCTGGGCGTCGCGGTGCTGATCTTCGCGTTCATCACGTCGTTTGCGCTGTTGCTGACCTCGTTTCTATTGTGGTCGGTTGCATCGACGCTGATGTCGGGCGCGGACATGGCGCTCCTCTTCGACACGCTGAAAGCGGAGGGGCGGGAGGCGGACTTCGAACGCATCTCCGGGCGTGGCATGGCGTTCAGCTGGACGGGCGCGGGGCTTGCGACGCTTGCTGGCGGTCCAGTCGCATACTGGACGAACATTGAGACGACGATTTATTTCGGCGCGGCGACATGCCTGGTGACGGCGTTTGTTGCGCTCTCGATGTGGGAGCCTCCACACGCACGGCCGGCGCATGCGGAGCGGTATTGGGGCACAATCCGAGCGGCGTTCGGCGAGATGTGGCACGTGACGGATGTGCGGTCGGTCGTCCTCTTGGCGGGCACAGCCGTAGCGGCGCTTGAGGGAGTGCACTATCTCGTGCAGCCGTACCTCATCGACCGGGGGGTGGAGGTCGGCGTCCGGTTTTCGATGTTGCAGGCGCCGATGCTCGGGGCAGGAGTGTTGGGAGCATTGGCGGCGGGGCGGCTGGCAGTGCGTGCGGGGGCCGTGGGCGCAATTACGGCGATCCCGATGGTCGCGGCAAGTGCGTTCTTGCTTCTTGCTTTCGCCCCGGGACTCAGCGGCTACCTCGCGTTCCCAATCATCTTCGCGCTCGGTTCGTGCTTGCGTCCGATAACGGGCGGCTATGTTAATCGTCGCATCGGCTCGGAGCGGCGGGCGACTGTGCTTTCCATCCAGGCGATGGTCACGAGCCTCATCCTCGCCGTGCTGGCGCCCACGCTCGGCTTCACGACCGATCGGTGGGCGCTCGATGTGGCGTTCGGGGTGGCGGCGGTTGTCGCAGTGCTTGCGGTAGTACTGTTCGCGGGGCCGTTGTGGAGGAAGCGCGGGAGCGTGGCCGCACCAGTGGGCGCGGTCGAGCGGTAGACGCCGGGTCGTGGTATCTGGCTGCGCGCCGCCTGCGCCAACACACGCCGCCGATCTACGTCCGCGCCCACCACGCCCCCGAGGGCCGTATCGCGATCGACCCGCGGAACCTGACGGCGGCGGACGCGGCGGTTGTCGTGGAGGCGTTGCGGGCGGCGTTGGGGTGACCGACCGTCAATCGGCTCATGCCTTCGCGATATGGGAGACGAACGCCAGGCAAGCTTTGTATGAGCGTTCGGCATCGGCAGGAGCGACGAAGGCTCCCCGGTGAACGCTTGTGTTTCGCCGCTTTGCCGAATTCATAAACTCTGACCAAAACGCCTGCCGCTCAATGTGGTCACCAGTCACATCAGTGTACAGTTTTCGAATTCGAGTATTCGTCAGGCTGTAGCCGTTGAGCAGTCCACGAATTGCTTCTTCCAGATATGCAAGCTCTTTTAGCGCGAATGAAATCGTCAACGCCCTCTCTGTTGCGACCTCACAGGCCATGTGGGCGACCACAACGGATACGCCATACTGACCTTCGTCTATCAGCCGTCGGCACAGTTCAAGCAAGTTCTCGGGGTATGTTACGACGCTCGCTTCAGCGCGTATAAAAGCGCCAACTGTCAAGCTAGCACCGGCGGAGACTATCCGAGTCAACGATCCGCATCGAGGACACGGGACGCGTTCGGCGGCACCTCCGTTGGATTCATCGATGATTGCGAAACCACATTCACACAAGCGTTCTTGGAGCAACTTGTGGCCTCCGTTTCCTTTCCGCGCTGCGCAAACGATTAAATGAATTCAGCGTTACAAACACGCGGAAGGGTGGCTGAGGCCAAACACGAGCGCGAGGAGACTTGCCTCGCGTCCCTCGTCAGGCAACTGTTCCGCTACTGGATGGGCCAGCGGGCGCTGGCTTCGTAGCTGTGTGCGATGGCGTGGTGGATCCAGATCTGGGCGACGATCTCGGCCTTGGGCATCTGGTACCCGCCGAGGATGACGACCTTCGCGAGGTCGGCGTCATCGAGGGTGGCGACGAAGTCGGCGGAGGTATTGTGCCCGGCAATGATCGCGGCGATCACGTCCTCCTTCGACTTCTCGGCGAACGAGGCGATGGAGCGGGCGTTACCGGCGGCGATGCGCTCGGCGCCAAGCCCGGAGAGCGACGTGCCATCGAGCGCGGGGTACATGCCCGGGGCGCCGGCAGCGGTGGCGGCGACGTGGCGGAAGGCATCGCCGGTCGTCCACATGTGTCCCAGCTGGTGGTTCCAGTCATGGCAGTAGGTGGCAGCGGCAGCGGCGCGCTGCCCGGCGAAGCGGATGCCATCGACGAGTTCGGACTTCGTGATCATGGTTGTGTCTCCTGGAGGATGTGGGTGGGAGTGTACGCGATCGTCTAGACGTTGAGCTACGCTTGAGGCTGCGCTAAGGAACGCGGCCGTCTGAACTCACGGCGTGACTGCGTTTTACTTTCGACCGAGACGTCTGGCCCTATACTCAATCTGAAATACGGAGTTACTTGTTTCGATGAGCAGCAAATACCAATCGCACACCTCGTCTATTGCTAAGTCTATTTCTTTGTGATGCTCTTCGACGACCGACACATGCCAATCGGTGTCCACATCTATTGTCGGTCGTGTAAAACCATGAACCT
>DAOTTM010000077.1:0-18769 GCA_034437915.1 Dehalococcoidia bacterium
GCGAACCCGGTGCGCTTCCTCCTGGTCTCGGGCAAGCCATTGCACGAACCCGTTGCCTGGGGCGGACCGATCGTGATGAATTCGCAGGCCGAACTCCGCACCGCCTTCGAGGAGCTGGAAAAGGGCACGTTCATCAAGCACCCGCGCGGCTAGCCGCACCCGGCGGATGCGAACAACGGTCAATCGCTCGTGAAGAATTGATCCACTAAACGGGCACGTGTTGGGCGGTCGGCCGTGGCGAGGCGGTGGGCGGTCTGCATGTTGCGCGGCCCCGAAGCGAGGTAGAAGCGCTCGTAGAGTTCGACGCGGTTCGCGAGTGCACTGCCCGTGAAATCCCAGGCCAGGCGAAAGATTCGCGAACGCTCTTCGGCGCTGACTTCGCCGGCGCCCGCCATGTACTTATCGATGAGCGGCCGCAACGTGGCATCGGCGAGCATCCCCCGTGAAGCAACGGCGAGCAGGTTGTGTCCGCCGATGAGCTGGAGGATCTCGTTGACGCGCGGAAACCACTGGGGCAGTGACGCGCGCAGGGCTGCCAGTGGAGCGATGCTGGGGAACCACGCCCCGTCCTCGTATTCCCTGGCGTCCGCCTCGGCGGTGCGGATGGCGCAACGCGCGAACTCGGCGTAGGTCCAGATCTCGCCGAGCATCTCCAGTGTCGCCGGGCGTTTGTCGTTCAGCGTCTCCGCCATACGCGTGCCCAGCTCGTGCGCGAATTCGAGCTTGGTGTGGGCGCGAATCATCGTCTGCTGGGTGATGTTCGGCGCCCAGCTCGTCGCCATCACGGTGTTGTAGACGGGGAGGTTGCCGTCGAGAAAGACCCGGTCGTGGGGGATGAGGACATCGTCGAAGATGACGAAGCCGTCCTGCTCGTCGAAGCGGCTGGAGAGAGGGTGGTCGAAGGCGTTGGCGGGCAACGAATAGCTGTCGCGGCAGAGGAACTTCAGGCCCGGCGTGTCCATGGGGATGGAGAAGCTTAGGGCGAACTCCTCCGCGCCGGGCAGGGCCGGGTGTGCTGGATAGACCGCGATCTCATCCGCGAACGGGGCCAGCGTCGCGAGGATGCGACCGCCCCGCACGACGATCCCGTCACTCGTCTCGCCCACCTTGTGGAGCGAGATATCGCTGCCGGGAAGCGGCGTGTCGCCCTGGGCGCGGTCGGTCGTGGGGTGAATGATCGTGTGCGTGAGGCAGAGGTCCTTGCGTCTGAGCTCCTTCTGGAAGGCGACCAGGTTCTCGGCGCCCTGGCCGTTCCCGTTCGCGCCCCAGACGCTGGGCGCACCCGCGAAGCCGGCATAGGTCACGTTCATGTAGTCCGGCGAACGTCCCATGATGCCGACCGAGTACTCCGCGTTCACGCGCAGGGCCGCATGGCGACGGATCACGTCCTCCTTGCTCCGCGGGATCATGTGCGAGGCATGGATGGGTTCGCCCGTCTCGGGGTCCGGGATGAGGCATTCCGCGGCGCGTTCGTGCTGGAGGTCATACAGGGCAGCCACGGAGTGGGCCGCGCCCGTAAGCGATGGGTGCGTCGTGACGTCCGCGACCCGTTCGCCGCCCACCCAGACCTCGCGGTTGTCGCGCAGTCCCGCGAGAAAGTCGCTACCCGTTCGTGCACCCATGGTCGAAGCTCCCGCGGACCCGCCTCGGCGAGCGGGCATCGCGGGCAGAGTCTCCGTGGGCGGAACAGTGCTGTCAACGGGTGAGTTTAGGCGAATTCGACTTATTGGGCGGATGGGACTTATAGGGCCCATACAGGCGGCCGGGCGAATGGATGAGAGTTTGGGGTCCAGCGTTCGCTTACACGCGAGCCAGGGACGGCGGGAATGGTTCGCGATCGGTTGCGCGGGCGGGCCACGAAACGTAGGCTCCCCACAAACGATAACCACCGGAGCATCCTCGCTTGATCGAATTCACTGAAGACATGACGAACGCCCTCAATAACTCTTTCGCGGATCAGATGGTCGTGACCGTTGCCTCCGCGAGCACGTCCGGGATGCCGGATATCGCCTTCAAAGGCAGCGCCATGGCCTGGGACACAGACCACATCGCGTTTTGGGAGCGTGCCCTTGGGACGACATTTCGGAACCTCACCGAGAACGGCCAGTGTTGCCTGCTCTATCGCAACACAGCGACGCGGCAAGTCTGGAAGTTTTTCGGCGTCGCCACCGTGCACACAGAAGGCGACCTTCGCCAGCGGGTGATGGACCGCACCGTCCAGGCCGAACTCGACCGCGACCCCGAGCGCAAGGGTGCGGCTGTGGTTGTGCGCATCGACAAGATTGTGCAGGGTCCGAACGTGTTGCAGGAGCGTTAGCTGTTAGCTGTTAGCAAGTGAGTACATCTATCCATTATCACGTGCAAGTCCATCCGTGAAACACGGCCCCGGTGGCTCTTGGAAACATGTCCTGCTTAGCACTATCTACTAATAGCTATTAGCTAACAGCTAATAGCTAACAGCTTTCCTCATCGCGTCGCGAGAAGCACGGCGAAACTCGTCCCGTTGAACATCACGTGGAAGAGGATGTTGTCCCAGAGACAGCCGCGCTGCCAAAAGAGCCAGGCGAGGACGACGCCGATGCCGACGAAGGGGATAACGCTGCCAGGGTCGAAGTGGACCCCAGCAAAGAGCAGCGATGAAAGCAAAGCGGCAGGCCAGAAGCCCCACCGTGTGAGTCCGCCGAAGACGAACCCGCGGAAGAACACCTCCTCCGCGATCGGCGCGCAGATGACGGCAAGGACGCCCGCCATGGCGAGCGCGAGGTCATCCCTGAGGACGGCGGAGGGGAGTGTGCTGTTCGGCGTGAGGAGGTCGATCCCCGTCGCGCTGGCCGCAACGGCGTAGATGGCGATCCCGACATAGCAGAGGAAGACGGCGAGCATTGGCCGCCAGACGCCGTGGACGTCGTATTGATCCATCTTCATCAGGCGGACGGCGCTGCGAAAATCCAGCCGTGCCGTGCCGCCCGCGACAACGATGAGGAGGGCGTCGAAGAGCAGCGTGCTGGTAAGACCGAGCTTCAGGGTGTCGAGGTCCGCGAGGATCTCGGGCGGGTCATGGAGTCTTGCGCCCTCGGTCGCGTCCCGGAGGCGCTGGTCCGCAAAGCGTCCGATCTCGCGCATCTTCACGAACGTGTCGCCGATGTCCGAACTGGCCGTGCCCTGATCCGTCGCGATCACGAGGAAGATGAGCAACGTGCTGGTCACGCCGAAAACGCTGATGGCGAGCCCAAGGCCGAGCAGGACGCGCTTCGGACCCCAGGGGTACCGCCCGGTCGTCATGGGCGCTTCGACCACGGGGGCCGTGGTCAGAGCGTGACCCCGAGCGCGCTCGCGACGGTGTGCATGTCCTTGTCGCCGCGCCCGCTGAGGCCTATGAGGATGTCCTGGTCCCTGGGAAGGCTTCGCGCAACCTGCATCGCGTGGTAGATGGCGTGTGACGGCTCAAGCGCGGGGATGATGCCCTCCATGCGCGTCAGCGCGAGAAAGCCCTCGAGTGCCTGCTTATCATCGACCGCCACGTACTCGGCGCGCTCGCTTGTCTTGAGCCAGGAGTGCTCGGGGCCTACTCCAGGGTAATCGAGGCCAGCGGAGATGCTGTGCGTTTCGAGGATCTGCCCGTCCGCATCCTGTAGGAGGTAGGTTTTCGTCCCGTGGAGCACGCCCGGCCGTCCTGCGACAAGCGTGGCGGAGTGCTTGCCGGTGGCGAGGCCGTGTCCCGCGGCCTCCACGCCGATCAGGCGAGTGGGGTCCGCCAGCAGCGGGTGGAACAGGCCGATGGCGTTGCTGCCGCCGCCCACGCAGGCGATCGCGACATCGGCGAGCTTTCCCGCCTGTTCGAGCATCTGCTTGCGCGCCTCCTTGCCGATCACGGATTGGAAATCGCGCACCATGGTGGGGAAGGGATGGGGGCCGATGGCCGAGCCGATGATGTAGTGCGTCGTCTGGACGTTCGTGACCCAATCGCGCATCGCCTCGTTGATCGCGTCCTTGAGCGTCTTGCTGCCGGTCTCGACGGGGATCAGTTCGGCGCCAAGCATCTTCATGCGGAAGGCGTTGAGCGACTGGCGCTTGATATCCTCGCTGCCCATATAGACGGCGCACTCCATGTCCATCATCGCGCAGACGGTGGCGGTGGCGACGCCGTGCTGGCCAGCGCCCGTCTCGGCGATGATGCGGCGCTTGCCCAGGCGCTTCGCGAGCAGCGCCTGTCCGAGGGCGTTGTTGATCTTGTGCGCGCCCGTATGCGCGAGGTCTTCACGCTTGAGCCAGATGCGGGCGCCGCCGCACTCCCGTGTCATGCGTTCGGCGAAGTAGAGAGGCGTTTCGCGGCCAACGTAGTGCTTGAGGAGGTAGTCGAGCTCCTCCTGGAACGCCGGGTCGCGGCGTGCCTCGTCGTAGGCCAGCTCAAGGTCTTCATGCGCGCCGACGAGCGTCTCCGGGATGTACCGCCCACCAAACTCGCCGAAGCGCGGATTCAATGCCTCGAACTCTGCAACCACCATCAACGGACCCCTTTCACGGCGCGAATGAACGCGCGCACCTTTTCGATATCCTTGACTCCGTCGGTTTCGACGCCGCTGGAAACGTCCACGGCCCATGGCCGAACTTGGGCGACAGCCTCGGCCACGTTGTCCGGTGTGAGGCCGCCCGCAAGCATGAACGGCAACCGCTCGGCGGCCTCAGCGGCGACCGTCCAATCGAAGGCGATCCCTGACCCGCCGCGCGCGCCTTTGACAGCGGTGTCCAGGAGAATGCCGGCAGCTGTCCCGGGCGCTGCGTTGTTGACGACGTCTTCCGCCGAGGCGCCTTCAGCGACGTGGATCGCGCGAATGACGGGCAGCGTGATGCGCGCGACGAAGGCGGCATCTTCGCCGCCCGAGAGTTGCACGAGGTCCAGGCCCGCTGCCTCGGCAATGCCGTTCACATCCTCCACCGGCTGGTCCGCGAAGACACCGACGAGCAGGGGGCGGAAACGGGCGACGCCGTCATCGAGCGCTTCGTTCCAGGCGCTGAACCAGGTGCGCCCCGAGACTTCGCCACGACGAGGCCCATCGAAGGCGGCGGGAGTCTTCTCGCGCCGCAGTTCGCGCACGGCTTCGACGATGTCGTGGCACTCCTGCGGCGTCACGCGCCGCTTCGATTCCGCAAACATGAGGCCGATGAAGTCCGCGCCCGCCTTCGCGACCTCGACCGCCGTCGCCGCATCGCGGAGCCCGCAGATCTTGACGCGCGTCATTGGCCGCACTCCTTACGGATGTAGGCGAGAGCGATGGCGACGTTGTCTTCGATGGGGCGCACGGTATCCAGTGTCATGCGTTTGCAGTCTGGGATATACATCCCCGGCCGGGGTGGCGCGAAATCCCGCGCGACGTGGCTGGATTCGAGGCGTTCACGCGCGGCCAGGCGCCGGTCGACGACATCGACCGGGCAGATGCACTGGAGCATCACCCAGGTGGCGCCGCGCGCCGCCGCCAGCGCTTTTCCCTCCGCTTCGATGATCGGCCAGAAGCAGGGGGTATCGAGGATCACCGAGGAGCCGTCTTCGAGGAAGCGGGATGCGAGGGCGCGCAGGACCTCGCGTGCCGACGGCCCGACCTCTTCGGCGGACTTTCCCGTCCGCATCAGCGCCGACTCAATAACATCGATGTCGAGCACGACGGCGGGCATGGCAGGGCCGAGCGCTCGTGCAAGCGCACTCTTGCCGCTGCCCGGGTAGCCGTGCATCTGGATGAGCGTCAGCATCGTGCCCTCACTCCCCAACCCCCTCTCACGACTTCGCGGGAGAGGGGGAGCAAGACGTACTCAGCCCTTGTCCCTTGCTTCGACCGCACCATCTTGGCCTCCCGGCCGCGCTGGAGAGGGCAAGCAGAACCTCGCGGTTGGATGTCCCTCACAGCGGCGCGCGGCGGCGGATGTGACCGAGGACATCGCCCACAAGCTCATCCAACGGCCGGCGCGTTTCGACGACGATGCGCTGCGATTTCGGGCTGAACCCCGCCTGGGGCTGGCCCGCTACGCTCGGTTGCGATTCGAGGCGTTCGCGCGTGGCGAGCCGCCGGCTCAGCTCCAGCTCGTCATCGCAACGGCATTCGACCATGACGTACATCGCGCCACAGTCCTCGGCGATGCGGATGCCATGGGCTTCGATCGATGGATAAAAGACGGGGTTGTCAAGGATGATCGAGTAGTCCTGTCGCAGGACGCTCTCGGCGACGGCGAAGTAGGCTTCGTAGGCGGCAGCGCCCGCTTCGGGTTCGTGGATATCAGAGCGGAGGAGGGCCGACTTCACCACGTCTTTATCCAGTACGACGGCGCCCAACGAACGCCCAAGAGCACGTGCCAGCGTGCTTTTGCCGCTTCCCGGCAAGCCATGCATCTGGATGACGGTCAGCATCCCTCGGTCACTTCCCCACCAGCTCGCGGACCTTGGCGGCCGGGTCCTCCGCGCGCATGAGGGACTCGCCCACGAGCACCGCTTCCGCGCCGGCTGAAGCGAATCGCTCGACATCGGCGCGCGCGTTGATGCCGCTCAGAGCGACGAGCAAGATGCCTTCGGGGACCATTGTCGCGAGGCGATCGGTCGTGCCAAGGTCGACCGAGAAATCGCGCAGGTCGCGGTTGTTCACGCCGATGAGCGTGGCGCCCACGGAAAGTGCGCGGTCCATCTCGGCGGCGTTGTTTACCTCGACCAGGGGCTCCATGTTCATCGTGCGCGCGCATTCGAGGAGGCCGCGCAGCCAACCGTGATCGAGCGAGGCGACGATGAGGAGCACTGAATCGGCGCCATACGCACGCGCTTCGACGACCTGGTAGTCGTCGATGATGAAGTCCTTGCGGAGGATACCTGGCCGCGCCGCGCCGAGGGCATCCACAGCCAGGCGCGCACCGAGCATGTCGTCGAGCGTGCCCTTGAACCATTTCGGCTCGGTGAGGATGGAGATGCCCGCCGCCCCCGCTCTGGCATATGTGAGCGCATACCTCGAGGCATCGATGCCGGGCGCGATGTCCCCCTTGCTGGGCGAGGCACGCTTCACCTCGCCGATGAGCGCCATCGGGGCCTCCTGGCGAAGGCGCGCGACGAAATCGAGCACGGGCGGGGCCTGGCGCAGGCGCTCCTGGAGTGTCGGGAAGGGCACATCGCGTTTTGTCTGCGCGACATCGAGGCGGCGCTGGGCCACAATCGTGTCGAGGATGGTTGCATCAGCCACTGGCAAACTCCTGGGAAAGCGCGATATACCGGTCCAGGACTTCGCGCGCCCGTCCACTGGCAAGCGACTCGCGCGCCATTCGCACTCCGGCGGGGAGGTCGCGGGCCGTGCCCGCGACGTAGATCGCGGCGGCAGCGTTCATGAGCACGAAGTCGGTGACGGGTCCATCGCCGCCATCGAGGACGGCGAGCATCTGCCCGGAGTTCTGTTCGGCATCGCCACCGATGACGGAGGCGATGGGGTGCACGGGCAGGCCGAAATCCTTGGGCGAGAGTTCGCGTGCGACAATTGCGTCTCCCGCCAATTCCCAAACGCTCGTCACACCCGCAGGGCTGATTTCGTCGAGGCCTTCCGCGGAGTGGACAACCATGGCCCGGACCATGCCGCGCTGGCGGAAGGCTTCGGCAACCACGGGACCGAGGCTGCGCACGCCCACGCCGACGAGCATGGCGCGGGGGCGGGCGGGATTCGTGAGGGGGCCGAGGATGTTGAAGATCGTGCGCGTGCCAATCTCGCGCCGGGGACCACCGACGTGTCGAAAGGCGGGATGGAAGCGCTGGGCGAAGAGAAAACAGAACCCGCAGCTGTCGATGATGTGCGCCGCATGTTCACCTGTCAGATCGAGCCTCGCGCCAAGCGCTTCGAGGACATCCGCGCTGCCGCATTTCGAGGAAGCCGCGCGGTTGCCATGTTTGGCCACGCGCAACCCCGCACCGGCAACGACGATTGCGGCAGCAGTCGAGACGTTGAAGGTGTCGATGCCGTCGCCTCCCGTGCCGACGACATCGATGACATCGTCCGCGGGCACCGGTTCGGCGTGCCGCTGTGTCACTTCCAGGCAGGCGGCGATGATCTCTGGCGTCTCCCCGCGCAGGCGCAGGGCGGTGAGGAAGGCGCCGATCTGCGCGGGCGTGGCCGTCCCCGTCATGATCGTTTCGAGCGCTTCCGCCGCCTGGACCCCGGTAAGCGTGCCCTGCTCGACGAGGGATTTGATCGCCGCTTGCATCACCATCGACCGCCCTCCATCGCGAGGAAGTTCCTCAACATCTCCTTGCCGTATTCCGTGACGATCGATTCCGGGTGGAACTGCACGCCTTCGACGGTTAGCTCTTTGTGGCGCACGCCCATGATGATCCCCGTTTCCGACCGCGCGGTCACCACGAGGGAATCCGGGAGCGTGTCGTTCGTCCCCGCCAGCGAATGATAGCGGCAGGCGTAGAAGCCTTCAGGGAGGCCAGCGAAGATGCCCTTGCCGTCGTGGGCGATCTTCGATAGCTTGCCGTGCTTGATTTCGCCCGCGCCCGTCACCGTCCCGCCATAAACCTCGTAGATAGACTGGTGTCCGAGGCAAACGCCAAGCACCGGGACCTTGCCCGCGAAGGCGGCGATGACGTCCCTGGAAATGCCTGCCTCCGAGGGGTTGCCCGGACCGGGCGAAATAACGACATGGTCCGGGGCCAAAGCCAGGCACTCCTCGACGGTGATTTCGTCGTTTCGTTTGACGACGATCTCCGCGCCCAGTTCCGCCATGAACTGGAAGAGGTTGTAGGTGAAGCTGTCGTAGTTATCGATCAGCAGCGTCGTCATGAATCGAAATCCTCTTCTTCCCGCAGGTCTTGCGCGATGGTGTGGAGCGCCAACGCCAGCTCTTCGGGGCTGTAGCCATATCCGCGCCGGTCCAGCTTGAACTTGGCCGCCAGGTACTCCGGGTCGAACGAGCCCGGCGCGCGCAGGTCGAGCGGGTAGCAGGCGCCCGGTTCCCCCAGCAGCGCCACGAGGAAGTAGCCATCGCCCGCCGAGCGCGCAAAGCGAGCCGTTTCGCGCAGCAGCGGAACCAGCGTTAGCTCGACGCCATCGACGCGATAGAAACGTACGCCAACGTGCGCGAACTGCTTCTCGATAGAAACTTGGGTACTCATTCGCGAACCTCCGTCGGGCGCGCCAGGCTCACGAGGACATCGTGTGGAGTGGTCGCGAGGAAGTCCGGGCAGGCGTCGCGCAGGAGCTCTTCGTCGAGCGTGCCCCAGGTCGCTGCGACGGAACGGCAGCCCGCGTTTCGGGCGGCGAACACGTCGGCGGGGCTATCGCCGACGAGCACGGCGCGGGATGGGTCATCGACGAGCAGGCGTTCGAGGGCGGCGTAGACCGGTTCCGGATCCGGCTTGTGTTGCTCGGTGTCATCGAAGCCGATGACCGCCGCGAAATATTGGAGGATGCCCGCCTGGCTCAGCTCATCCGTCGCACCCCACGAGACCTTGGATGTGACGACTGCCATGGGCAACCCGGCCTCGTGGCAGACATCGAGCACCTCCGGCACGCCTTCGAAAGGACGGATATCGCGCCATTCGCCGTAATAGCGGTCGCGGTACGCCGTCGTGAACTTGACGTAGGCATCGCCCAGCAGCCGCCGCCCGAGGTCTTCGAGCGTACCCCCACGCGTGGACCGCCAGAGCGCGAGCGGGTCCGTGCGTTGTCCGAGACACTTTTCGTAGGCGTGTTCGAGCGCCTTCATGCGCGCGGGGAGGGTGTTGAGGAGCGTGTCGTCGAGGTCCCAGAGCAGTGCGTTCACAACGACGCTCCCAGGCTGAGGGCGCTGAGAAGCGCACAAAGAGGCGAATAAACCCGGTCATCGAGGGTCGCGAACTTCGTGCCGCGCACACGCTTCGTGAAGCCGACGGTGCTGAAGTTGCCGATAGCCCGGCCCGCGAACAGCAGCGCGAGCGTGAGCGTGCCGAGCCGGGAGACCTTCCCGGGCATGAGGCGAACACTACCCGAACGATCCACCATGACCGCGCTCGCGGCGAAGAGGCCGCCCGCTACGGCAAGCGTCGATTTGGGGCCAGGCGTGAAGGATGGGCGGCCTGCGCGTTCGGGGATGACAGCCGCTGCGCCAAAGCGGTCACCCGTCGCCCAGTAGACGTGAATGGCGCCGAGGGCCATGAAAATGAAGGCCGCGAGCGTCGCGCAGGACTTCCTCACGTCGGCCTCCCCGGGCGGGCGATGCCGCGCTGATCGAACACGGCTTCCATGATCGGCCAGGCTTCCAGCGCAGCCGGGAAGCCCGCATAGACCGCAACCATGCGCAGGGTCTCGATGACCTCTTCAGGCTTCGCGCCGTGGTTCAGGGCGCCGTTGATGTGCGAACGAAGGGGGCCAGTTTTTCCCCCAAGCGCTGCGAGCATGGCCACGACGAGCAGGCTGCGTTCGCGGCGCGCAAGAGTATCACTCGACCAGACATCCCCGAGCGCGAAATCGACGACGGCGTCGGCGAGTTCGGGATACGCGCGATGCATGCGCTCCGCGGCTGCGGCCGCGTCTCCGCCCGAGAGGGTGCGAAGGACGTCGAGGCCGCGGATCCGGGCGGGAGGTTGATGGTGTGCCACCGTGGCAGGGTGAGCGACGGCTTCGGGCGCCTTGGCTGGCGGATCGACTGCGTTGACAGGTCCGACCGCCAGCGAACTCCCCGTTCCCGGCGCACCTTTTGTTTCCGCCGTTGGGGCCTCGACGGGCGACTCATCGACTTTGTTGACCGGAGTCTCTTCGGCTGCAATGAGCGTGGGCTGAAGCAAAGGCTCCGTGGGCGCGTCCGCCTCCAGGAAGGGGATGCGTTCCGGGCCCGGTTCGCGCACGCCGAACGCCACGAGGATGGCGTTGCGCACGATATCGTCCATCGCGACCGCCTCGATCTCGTCGAGTGCGAACCAGCCAAGCCCGACGCCGGCGCTTGCAACCGGCTCGCCCGTCCATTCGCTTGCCGCGTAGAGGTTGTAAACGACCTGGCCACCGACAAAGGGGATATACACCGTTTCGAGGAAATCTTCGTCGATCGCCGGTGCGCTGACGCCAAGGCCAACAAGGATGGCATCCATGGCGAGGTCGACATCCTCCTGATCCTCGGTGAGCAGTCCCCCGGGCAGCTCCCAGGGCGCGCCGATCTGCGGGCGCAGGAGCATGATCCGCCCTTCGCGCACGACAATCGCCCCCATATGGATGCGTTGCATCATCGAGCCACCTCCACGCTAACCATAGCCCAGGCTTCCACGTGGGCGCTGAGCCGCCGCTATCTCCGCGAGTTCGATCGCGCGCATGGTGGCCCGCGCCTTGTTGCCGGATTCCAGGTACTCCTCCTCCGGGGTGCTGTCCTGGACGACTCCGCCCGCCGCCTGGACGTAGGCAACGCCCGGCTTCATCCAGATCGTCCGCAGGGCCAACGCAGTATCGGAGTTGCCGGACATGTCGAAATAGCCCACACAACCGCCGTAACCGCCTCGCTGCTCGCCTTCGAGTTCGGCGATGATCTCCATCGTGCGAATCTTTGGCGCCCCGGTGACCGTGCCGTGCGGGAAATAAGCACGCATCGCATCATACGCGGTGACCTCCGGGCGCAACTTACCGACGATGTGCGAGACCAGGTGCATCACGTGGGAATAGCGTTCAATTTCCATCAGCGATGTGACGGCCACCGTCCCGGGCACGCAGACCCTCCCGAGGTCGTTGCGGGCGAGGTCGACGAGCATGATGTGCTCGGCTTGCTCCTTCTCTGAATTGCGCAATTCATCCGCCATCCGGGCCTCGTCGGCGGCATCGCGTCCACGGCGGCGCGTGCCCGCAAGCGGGTGCGTTTCGATGACGCCGTCTTCGACGCGGATCAGCATCTCCGGGGAGGCGCCGACGATGTGCATATCGCCAAGCTCGAGGTAATACATGTAAGGCGACGGATTGACCATCCGCAACGAACGATAGATTTCGAAGGGGTGGACGTCGGTCTTGCGTTCGAAGCGTTGCGAGACCTGGATCTGGTAGGTGTCGCCCTTCGCGATGTACTCCTTGGCACGAAGGACCTTGCTCATGAACTCTTCCTTCGTGTTGTTGGAAACGAAGGAGGAATCCGGGCCATGCCTGCCCCCGGGTTCGTAGGGAAGGGCCGTCAACGGGCGAGACAATCGCTCGACCAGTTCATCGATCTTGAACGCCGCCTGCCGGAAGGCCGCCTCGATATCGCCATCGAGCCGCGCGTGGCTCACGACTTTGATCGTGTGCTGGATGTGGTCGAAGACAAGCAATGTATCGACGAAGAGGAAGACAGACTCGGGGAAGCCCTGGGGGTCTGATTCCGGCATCGGCAGCTTCTCGTAGTACCGCGCGACCTCGTACGCCATGAAGCCGACGGCCCCACCGTGAAACCGCGGGAGGCCCTCGACGCGCACCGGCTTGAAGCGCTTCAGTTCATCCTCGATCGGAATGAGCGGGTCGCCGGGCGTTTCCCCAGCCTCCGGGTTGTCGCCGGTGCGCAGGACGCGGTACGGCTCCGTGCCGATAAAGCTGTAGCGCGCGAGCCGTTCGCCACCTTCGACGGACTCCAACAGGAACGAGTAATCGCCGCGCGCGACCTTGAGGTACGCGGACACGGGCGTCTCGAGGTCCGCGATGACCTCGCGATAGATCGGGACGATGTTGCCTTCGCCCCGCTTCGCGAGTTCCCGGACTTCGTCGAGCGTTGGGTGCAGCATCAATACTTCCCCAGGTAGTTGAGGTCGAGCGCGTCCCGAACCATCTCCATGGTCTCCTGGGCGACGGTGCGGCCACGTTTCGTGCCGTGCTCCAGCGCTTCACGAACAAGGGGCATATTCGCTTCGAACTTCGCCCGGCGGTCGCGGATGGGGTCGAGCAGGTCGTTCAGCACGGTTGTCAGGCGATCCTTGAGTTCTTTGTTCCCCACGCCAGTCTTTGTGTAGCGGTCCTTGAGGTCCGCGACGTTCGCGTCGTCACGATCGAAAGCGTCGAGGTAGAGGAAGATGGGGTTGTCTTCGACGACGCCGGGTTCGTTCAGTTCGCGCGGCGGGCCGGCGTACATCGCTTTGACTTTCTTCGCGACGATCTCCGCGCTGTCCTTGAGTTCGATGCTATTGCCGCGCGACTTGCTCATCTTCGCGTTGCCATCGGTTCCGACGAGGCGGGGGACGCGGCCAACGAGCGCCTCCGGCTCAGGAAAGATCGGCTTGAACTCGCGGTTAAAGCGGCGTGCCGTCTCGCGGGTCAGTTCAATATGCGGGAGCTGGTCTTCGCCGACCGGGACGAGGTGGGCACGCGGCATGAGGATGTTCGCGACCTGCATCACCGGATAGTTGTAGAACGCGACGGGAACGCTCTTCCCCTTCTTCTTGCCATCACCCGCCTCGATGTCCGCCATCTCCGCCTTGAGCGTCGGGTTGCGTTCGAGCATGCCGAGCGGCAGGAACCACGACAGCCATGTCGTCAGCTCGGCGTGCTCCGGGACGAGGCTCTCGATGACATACGAGCTGCCCTCAGGGTCGAGGCCGACACCAAGCCAATCGAGGGCGACCTCCCAGACGGAATCACGTACGCGCTTGATGTCGTCGGCGTAGTCGCTCACCTGATAGTCGGCAATAAGGAAGAAGCATTCGTACTCACCCTGCAAGCGCACCCAGTTTTCGAGAGCGCCAGCGTAGTGCCCAAGGTGGAGCGCGCCGGTGGGCCGAATGCCAGTGAGGATGCGTTTGCGCTCTGTCATCTCGGGCCACCGGGACCAGGGTTACGCGGACCGCCCGGGCGCGGCGAGGGGCCACGCATCGGCGGGCGCTGGGGCTGGGCGTTTTGCATCGGCGCGGGACCCACGGGTCCACGGTCGATCGTGCGCAGCGTGCCCGACACCTGGCGCGCACACTGCTCCGCGAGGTCGAACTCCGTCCCGAAGACAGCGTCCTGTTCGTTCATGAGCGAAGCCAGCACGTGTAGCCACGAACGTACCTGTGCCAACGAGCCGCGGGCATCGCGATAGAGCGAAACCTGCGCCCCACCTTCGCGGCCAGACGCTTCGGCGATGAGGGCCGCGGCCATGCCCGCCTGCTTGAAGGCCTCGGTCTGCGCATCCGCCGAGGCCTTCAGGTTCGAACCCACACGCAGCCGCCCCACCGCCGTCGTGAGCTTAATCGCCGTGTTCCACGCTTCAACGTTTTGGTAATCGAATTCGGCCATCAGTCGGCCGCCTGGAAGGAGATTGGGCTTGTGGGACGAATGGGACTCGATGGGACGAATGGGTGCGTCCGGTTGATCGTTTTCATGTTGGCTTGAACCCTTTCGGCTGGAAGGTTGGGTGAGACTACTCGGATCTCGGCTCTCGGATCTCGATACTTAGATGACCGGCAGTTCCTTCATCGCCTCGCGCACCTTTTCTACTGGATACGCGTCATCGACGAGCTTGCCGGCGAGGTAGTCGTCGTAGGCCTGGAGGTCGAGGAGGCCATGGCCGCTAAGGTTGAAGAGGATGACGCGCTTCTGCCCGGCCGCCTTGGCCTCCAACGCCTCGTCGATCGCGCCACGGATGGCGTGGGAGCTTTCGGGCGCGGGGATGATGCCCTCCGTGCGCGCGAAGAGGGTGGCCGCTTCGAAGCAGGGGTTCTGCGGGTAGGCTTTCGCTTCGATGTAGCCCTCGGCGTGGAGGTGGCTGAGCATCGGCGCCATGGCGTGGTAGCGCAGGCCACCGGCGTGGATGCCGGGCGGCATGAAGGTGTGACCGAGCGTGTACATCTTCATGAGCGGCGTCATGCCCGCGGTATCGCCGAAGTCGTAGCGGTATTCGCCCTTCGTCAGGCTGGGGCAGGACGAAGGCTCGACCGCGAGGAAGCGCGTGTTACGCCGCCCCGAGATCTTGTCGGGCAGGAAGGGGAAGATGAGGCCCGCGGCGTTCGAACCGCCGCCCGCGCAGCCGATGACGACGTCCGGGTACTCCCCCGCCATCTCCATCTGCTTGATCGCCTCCTGCCCGATGACCGACTGGTGGATGAGGACGTGGTTGAGGACGCTGCCGAGCGAATACTTGGTGTCCTCGCGCATGGCGGCGTCTTCGACCGCTTCAGAGATGGCGATGCCGAGGGAGCCGTTGCTGTCCGGGTCAGCGGCGAGGACGCCCCGTCCGGCGTTCGTGTCCATCGAGGGGCTGGCTACGACGGAGCTACCCCAGAGTTGCATCATCGAACGGCGATAGGGCTTCTGGTCGTAGGAGATCTTGACCATGTACACCTTCGCCTCGATGCCGAACATCTGGCAGGCGAAAGCAAGCGACGAACCCCACTGGCCAGCGCCCGTCTCCGTGGCGATGCGCTTCACGCCCTCCTGGGCGTTGTAGTAGGCCTGGGCGATGGCCGTGTTCGGCTTGTGCGAACCGGAGGGCGAGACGCCCTCGTACTTGAAATAGATGTGGGCGGGCGTATCGAGGGCCTTTTCCAGGGCGGTGGCGCGGATGAGCGGCGTCGGGCGCCAGAGCTTGTAGGCTTCGCGCACCTGGTCCGGGATGGCGATGTGGCGCTCGGTGGAGACTTCCTGCTTGATCAGCTCCATCGGGAAAAGGGGCGCAAGCGCTTCCGGGCCGATGGGCTCGTGTGTGCCCGGGTGCAGCGGCGGGGGCGGCGGCGTCTTGAGGTCTGCGGCGACGTTGTACCACTGCTCGGGGATCTGCGATTCATCGAGGTTGAACTTCTTGGTTGCCATTGCGTTTTCTCTTTCTCTCAACTTTCCGAAACAGACTAGTCCGCTCGCCCTGAGCCTGTCGAAGGGTGAGCACACTGTTCGACCATCGTCCGTGCTGCCCGTTCATTCTTCGACCGTTCGACAAGCTCACGGTCAGGACGAACGGCCTGGTTGCCCCAGGCGACTCGGATCTCGGTACACAAAAAGAAACCCCTCTCCTGCCAAAGGACGAGGGGTTACTCGCGGTGCCACCTTTGTTCCCCGGTTTCCCGGAGCACTTATCACCACCGCGCTGTGACACGCGAAGGCTCGGGCCGTGATAACGGTGCCCATTCCGCCACAAGCTACTCAGAACTCAGCACTGATACCTCAGCACTGACTCGTTCGCCTGCGGGACTCCCGGGCCCATTCACCTGTCGCGCCGCCACCGGGATCGCACCATCCCCGGCTCTCTGAAGGCTCGCCTGACGGGCTACTACTCCCGATCAACGCCTAACATATTCAGTTGTCCCTGTACGGTAGAGCGTTTGGGGTGGGTCCGTCAATGGGGTTGAGGTTGTTGGCTGAGGGGCGAAGAGAAGGGAGGCCGCACGGCCTCCCTTCGTCATGCACGCCGACGGCTAGTACTGTATCGCGTGTAGCCAGTTGTACACCGTATCGCCGGTCGGGTTAATCTGGTTCCCATTAGGCCCGTTAGGGGCGGGGTCGTCGTCGCTTTCGACACCCCAGTTCGTCCATAGGTATGGTGCTGAGCTGCCGCGAGGCGTGCCGCTTTGGTGGAGATGGATCCCGTCCCAGGGGCATCCGCCACCCGGGGCCGATTGTTTCACGCTTCCCACATAGGTGATGGTCCACCCGGAACTCGCGAGGTAGAAGCTGCTGCCGAACGCGATGCCAGGCTCTATCTGGACGAAATCAATGTACGTGACCCATGTTCCGGTCGACGAATCCGGGTAGGGGACCCAAAGATGTATATCCACGCCTGGACACTTCGAGCCGTTGGCCAGATGATTACTCGTCTCGGCGTATGCGTATCCACCGTACGTATACGATTGGAAGTACGTCGATGTTGTTGAACCCAGCGTGTTCGTAAGGTCAAGGCCGGTGTTAGTGGGGTGGCTTGCTTCATCGCAATGCCAGTAGGCCGTCCCGCAGGCGTCAGCATGTGGCGTTATCGTCACCTCCGAGGTGGCGAGTCCGGCTATGATTCGGATGTCGCCTCCCGCCGCCAACGCGCTGTCGCTCTGGATTGTCAGCGCGGCAAACACGGAAGCAGAGAGCGCAACGACGATCGCAAACGCATCGAGAACCTTGTGGAATTTGGACATCGATTCACTCCATTGACTGTTCTTCGTAGGAAGTATCGGGAACATGCAGCGGCGAAAACTGCGTTCAGCGCTTTTCCGTTGCAATGGCTTGCGCCAAGGCGCGCAATGTCTTGTGGTCGTGGCCCTCGGAGCTGAACGAAACTTCGATGCCATCGAGCCAGACGGTCACGTAGCCGATGTTTTTCGCGGGCCCCGTGGCGGGCTCCATGACGATCGCATACTTTCCCGCGATCATCTCGGCCCGAACCTGGATGCGGCTATCGGGGAAGTGCAGGTAGACATCGATGGGTAACCATTCAGGGCGATCGACCGTAACGACCACGTTCACAGTTTTTCCATCGAGTTCCCAGGTAGACAAGACCTGTAGCGGCGTGCCTTTAAGCGTGCTCTCCCGCAACGCCGTCTCCGCGACACCAAGGGGTGGACGGATGTACAACGAACTCTTCCTGATTGCGTCTGAGTCGTTGACCTCGGAGAAGTCCGAGGCCTGCGGCGCCGCACCGTAGTCGCGCTCGATGAACTTCGTCCCTGCTGGGAGCAGGCGATAGGGGCCGAACATCGTTGCGCCGCTGGTGTAAGGCGTGGGACGGGACTCGAAGCACGTCATTTCGCCTGTTTGACCGGCCGGCCCGACCGATGGGCAGGGGATGCGGCTTGCCCGCGACGGCTCGTCCTGCCCTTGAGAGACGATGAGGCTTACGAATGTCGCAGCTGCGACCGCAGTAGCCCCCACCGTAACCATGAAGAATCGGCGCATTCTCATCGCGGTCCTTCCAAGGCGGCGCAATGCGACCGAGCGGCAGAACCTCGAGGCGTAGGGCGCCGCAGAACCAGTCCGTCCAAACGCGACCATAGATGGTGCCGATCAACGTCCCGCTTCAGCTCTTGCATGTTGATCTCCTTTCAGCCAGCGCTGATGTGCGACTGGCTCTCAAGACATTACCGCCTACGCTGCGTCGTGATCACGACACCGTACCGTGATCACGATACGGTGTCGTAATCACGCTACTTGACGAGGCCCGCGGCCCTGGCCACGTAACCGAGCCAACTTTCGGCGTGCTGGACCCACCACTCGCGCACGGCGTCGATGCTCGAACATCCGAGGATGTGTTCCAGGTCGCGCACCTGGCTCCTCGCGCCGTTGTAGGTGCAACCCAGTACGTCCGTCACTTGCCGAATCGTCTTGCCGTCGGACAGGAGGGCAAGCACGCGTAGCCTGGGCACCGTGAGCTTGTCGTACGGTGGTTGGATCGCCATCTGGCACCTCCCGTTGCCTCCTGGCCGTCCTGGGGCGGGCGTTTCTTCAGGTACCCACGCAAAAGTGCGCCTGAAGCCACCCTACCCCTCTCACCAGGCCTGTCAAGCGTTGCCGGGGCCGCCTTTACCGGGCTTGAGAGTCGTGGCGATCGATGATCGAGACCCCGAATCGCGTTCGCGCGCGGCGGCCTCGGCGCGTGCAGTAGCTGCGCCGAACCGCTCGTGCTAGACCGCCCTTGTCGCCCTCTGAGGCGCCCGAACCGACGAATGATCGAGGGTGAGGCGAACGAGTTTCCCGCTGGCGTCCCGGACGCGGATCTCCATGACGGCGTCAACGGCTGCCAGGATTCGCGAGACCGTGGCCCAGGTGGGCTGGATTTCGGCCGCTTCGATGCGGGCGATCTCTGGTTGGGTCATCCCGGCACGGGCGGCCAGCTGGCGCTGTGTGAGCCCGAGTGCTTCGCGCATCGCCACAAACTTCAGTGC
>DAOTTM010000078.1:0-2411 GCA_034437915.1 Dehalococcoidia bacterium
GCTCGCCGCGCAGGAGCAGTTCTGCAGGAACGACGTTGGCCCGGGCGCGGACACCACGGGCGCGGCCGGCGCCGATCGACGAGGGCCCCGTCGCGAGGAAGATTCTTCAGCACCTCGGCCTCCCCGCCGTCGTTCCTGCCGTGGCGCCGGCCCGCATCGACCAGGGCGAGCTTTGGCAGACAGTTGCGCCAAGCAAGCTTGGTGCTGGAGGAAGGAGGAAGACATGAGCGCCTGAAACCAGCAGAAAGAGCCCTCGTGGGGAAACCCATCGGCCAAAGCCTAGCCAGCAGGCCGCAAGCGAGTCTTGCGTGCAGACCGGGGTGACCCGGGCCACGAAGCGTAGACAGCGAGCGAGGAGGCCGCGAGATCGAGCCCCGAAATCAGAGACTGTCGCTGGGGTCGCCCGATTCGGTTTTTCGGACGACAGCACCGACCGCACCGAGAGTGGCGAGCAGGGCGACGGTGCGGAAGGCCCGACCGGGGTCCAAGAGCGCGGCAGCCGAGCAAACAGGGCTCTCCAGGAACTTGGGAGACCTCGATGTCCCCGCCGGAAACAAGGGCGGTACCGAAGCGCGAGGGAAACCGAAGCGCGAGGGAGGGACAACGAGGAGTCGGATTGCGCTGTAGTACCTGCGAATCGGGGGAACGAATCCAACGGACCCCGTGGAGGGAAGGGCGTGACGGATGACGGAACTGCCGGAGGGAAAGATGACGGGAACACCGGGTCTCGACCACATCTCAACGAAACGACGGCAGATAGCGATGCTTGCGCGGGAGGCGCCTGAGCTGGCGTTCACCACGCTGTCGCATCACCTCGACATGGACTGGATGAAGGAGGCATTCCGGCGCACGCGCAAAGACGGAGCGACGGGAATCGACGGGCAGACCGCGGAGGAGTACGCGGCGCAGCTGGAGGAGAATCTCGGCTCGCTGCTGGAAAGGGTGAAGTCCGGGCAGTACCGGGCCCCGCCGGTGAGGCGGGTCCACATTCCGAAGAGCGACGGGACGACGAGGCCACTCGGCATCCCGACGTTCGAGGACAAGGTGCTGCAACAAGCCGTCAAGATGGTGCTCGAACCCATCTACGAGCAGGACTTCCACGCGTTCTCTCACGGGTTCCGGCCGCGCAAGTCGGCGCACGAGGCACTGGCGAGCTTCTGGAAACAGTCGATGGACATGGGTGGCGGCTGGGTGCTCGAAGTGGACATCAGCAAGTTCTTTGACACGCTGAACCACGGACAGCTGCAGGAGCTGATGCGCAAGAGGGTACGCGATGGAGTGCTGCTCAAACTCATCGGGAAGTGGCTGAAAGCCGGAGTGATGGAGGACGGGTGCGTGACGCACTCCGACGCCGGAACTCCGCAGGGAGGCGTCATTTCGCCTCTGCTGGCAAACGTCTACCTGCACGAGGCGCTCGACGAGTGGTTCCTGCAGGAGGTCCTGCCCAGACTCAAGGGAAGGGCCTTTCTCGTGCGCTACGCCGACGACTTCGTCATCGGCTTCACACGGGAACAAGACGCCCGGAGGGTGATGGAGGTGCTGCCGAAGCGGTTCGGCAAGTACGGACTCACCATCCACCCGGAGAAAACAAGGCTCGTGCGGTTCCGTCCGCAGAAGAAACACACGGACGACGAGTCTCCGGGGAGCTTCGACCTGCTGGGCTTCACGCACTTCTGGGGGCGCAGTCGGAAGGGACTCTGGGTCATCAAGCGCAAGACAGCCAAGGGACGGTTCAAGCGGGGGTTGAAGGCCATCGCGACGTGGTGTCACGAGGCCAAGCACCGTCCCGTCAAGGAGCAGCACAGGATCTTGTGGCAAAAGCTGAAGGGTCACTTCGCGTACTACGGCATCACCGGGAACGCGCTGTGGCTCGACCGCTTTCGCAACCAGGTCAGACGAACATGGAGAAAGGCCCTCGCCCGGCGCTCGCAAACGGGCATGCCCTGGGAACGATTTGCCAAGTTGGAAATCCGCTTCCCTCTGCCGCCCGCCATTGCAGTGCACTCCGTGCTTCGACGCGTAGCGAAACCGTGATCTGACGAGCCGTATGCGGGAAATCCGCACGTACGGATCTGTGGGGGAGGCGAGGCGTAAGCGCCGTAGACGAACCTCAAGAGGGCAGGGGCCGCGAGGCCGAATGAAGCCCCGAGGCATGTCCCCGGCACGAACGCCCGCCTCTACCCGGCGGCCGCCTGCTGAACCCCACCGGGTTGCGCCACCCCCGGACGAGTTCGACCTCCTGAGAGACAGCCGAAGGGGCGACCACCTCGACGCAGCCTGAACGCCCCCCGCCCCCCTCACTTCAGCACCGGCCTCGGCGCCGGACCGCTACACGCTTGCCCTCCGGGCTCTCGGTGCACGCGCAGCTGACGAACGGCAAAATGTCGTGCCATGGTCGCGGTGTCTTGTTT
>DAOTTM010000079.1:0-25609 GCA_034437915.1 Dehalococcoidia bacterium
TGGGATTCCAGAGGAAGCGATCGAAAAAAAGGAGAAGACACGCCCAGTGGGTGGACAGCGGAGCAGATGTCGTGAATGAACGCGGGTGCTGTGAGTTCGGCGCTGCGTGCTCCGCCGCCAACGGTGGCCGCTGCCTCCAGCACGATGACGCGCTTTCCGGCCTGGGCCAGGACGATCGCTGCCGACAAACCATTCGGGCCTGAGCCAACCACAACTGCGTCGAACTCAGGCATCCCGTTGGGCCGCCAATCGAAGCTTCGTCCAGAGCGACCGCACAGGCGCTATCGCCTCCCAGAGCATGGAGCGTAAGGCGGCGTTGTACCAGATGAGCCAGGAGCGCCCCCAGTTTCGATGTCGGTCCAGCAGGCGTCGTCGCTTAATGACCGGCCCCTCCAGCTCGAAGAACTCAGCGACCGCCGTGAGGGTGTGCTCCCAAAAAGTGTCCTCCATGCCATGGCCGCCGAGCAGCAGACATGCCTCGTAGAAAGGATCGGTTGCGCGCATGCGTACGTCCACATGCAGGACGGTCCGGCCATCTTCGTCCCCCGCGGAGAGCCGTACCCAGCCAGCAAACATATGCCCCTGGGCGGTGACAAGGCGGAAGGAGCGCGCATCGGATTCGGTGACAAGCATCCCGGTGTACACGTGGGGGCCAAAGCGGAAACCCAATTTGAGCGCCGCAACTTTGCCCTTTCGCAACGGACCATCGACGTGGAATCGATTTCCCTGCGGCCAAAATTGGTCGAACCGGCCTTTCCACTCGGCGATGACTGCTTCGGGAGGGACCTTGGAATCGGCGAAGGCAAGCGTGTAGCTCTTCGACCACAGTTGGCCGAAGCCTTCGCCCGGCGTGGTTGGCCGCCGTCCGGTGACGTTAATGGATTCCATATCCTCCGGCGTTTCTGGCGACGCCAGCTTTTCGCGCGGACTTGTTCGATCGCGGTTATCGGGTCCGGGGTGTTGCATACGCTGATGATACACGCATCTGATCGGACGCCTCCTCGGTACCCGTTGATAACTGTCTATACAGTTCCCAGACTGTCTGCGGCGATGATGAGAGCGCGTTCGACGACGACTCTTCCGATGAAGTTGAGGCGACGCCAGCTTTGGCTGGTCTTGCGCCAATGCTAGCGTTCGTTGGGGAGGTCGGCCCTGACGAGCTTGCTCTGGTCACTCAATCGACCTTCCGCATCCATTTCCCATGCCTCCCGCCAATTCCGTATCAGCTTTTTGCGGCCAGTCTAAGAGCATGTCCCGTCGTTCCGCTACACTGGGATCCATGTTCGAGACACTGACGGATAAGCTACAGGGCGCGTTCAAGAAGTTCGGGTCACGCGGGGTCGTGACGGAGGAGGACCTGGATCGGGCGCTGCGCGAAGTACGCATGGCAATGTTGGAAGCGGACGTCAACTTCAAGGTCGTGCGCGAATTCACGGCGCGCGTGAAGGAGAAGGCACTGGGCAAGGAGGTCCTGCGCAGCCTCACTCCCGCCCAGCAGGTCATCGATATCGTCCACGGCGAGATGGTGGAGCTTCTCGGTGGTGCGTCACCCAAGCTTGAGACATCCTCGCGTCCGCCAACCGTCATCATGGTGGTCGGTCTCCAGGGCTCGGGGAAGACGACGAGCATCGCCAAGCTGGCGAACCTGCTGAAGAAGCAGGGGCAGCGCCCATTGCTCGTGGCATGCGATGTCTATCGGCCGGCGGCCGTGAACCAGTTGGTCACGCTCGCCAACCAGCTCGGCGTCCCCGTCCATGAAGAGGGCACGGACCTCAAGCCGGCGGTGATCGCCGGGAACGCGCTGGAAAAAGCGCGGCGCATGAACTGCACGCACGTCCTCGTCGACACGGCGGGACGGCTGCACATCGACGAAGCGATGATGAAGGAGGTGGCGGACCTTCGCGCGCAGCTCTCACCGACGGAGGTGCTCTTCGTCGCGGACGCCATGGCCGGGCAGGACGCGGTCACGGCGGCCAAGGAGTTCCACGACAAGGTCGGCACGACGGGCCTCATCCTCACGAAGATGGACGGCGACGCGCGTGGTGGCGCCGCCCTGAGCATTCGTAGCGTCACCGGCGTGCCCGTGAAGTTCATCGGCATGGGCGAAAAGACCGATGCGCTCGAGGCGTTTTACCCGGACCGCCTCGCCGGCCGCATCCTGGGCATGGGCGACATGCTTTCGCTCATCGAGCGCGCCAAGGAGCAGATGGGCGACGAGGACGCGGACAAGTTCGGCGAGAAGATGAAGAAGGGCACTTTCGACCTCCAGGACTTCGTCGAACAACTTCGAAAGGTCCGCAAGATGGGCCCGCTGGGGCAGCTCGTGCAGATGTTGCCCGGCTTCAACAAGATCAAGATGCAACTGAACGTCGATGACATGGACGACAGCTTTTTCGACCAGGCCGAGGCGGTCGTGATGTCGATGACGCCGTGGGAGCGCCGCCACCCGGACAAGATCGATGGCAGGAGACGCAAGCGCATTTGCAAGGGGAGTGGCACGACGCAGGCGGACGTGAACCAGTTGCTCAAGCAGTTTTTCGAAGCACGAAAGATTGCGAAGACGCTGAGCAGCGGCAAGATGCCGATGATGCCGGGGATGCGGCGATGAGCCTGGGTTCCGAACCATTCCAGGGAGACGACTCTCCGATCGCGGACCGGCGTACATTGCCGGGCATCCCGCCCTCACCCCCGGCCCCTCTCCCGACTCGCTACGCTCGCGGGCGAGGGGAGGTTCCAATGAAGAATGATGACTGACGAGCGAATCCGGCTAAGCGTCCTCGACCAGTCGCCCGTAGCCGGGGGCAAGACGGCGAGCGAAGCCGTGCAGGACACGCTGCGCCTCGCCCAGGCGGCGGACCGGCTCGGGTATTCCCGCTACTGGATCGCGGAGCACCACAACTCCGGTGGGCTGGCGAGCGCGGCGCCGGAAGTGCTGATCGGCGCCGCGGCCGCGGCGACGAAGCGCATTCGCGTGGGCAGCGGTGGCGTGATGCTCAGCCACTACAGTCCGCTCAAAGTGGCCGAGCAGTTCCGCATGCTCGAAGCGCTTCACCCGGGCCGCATCGACCTGGGCGTCGGTCGCGCGCCTGGCAGTGACCGGCGGACAGCGCTCGCGCTCGCGGCGGGGCCGGGTCAGCTCGGCATCGAACACTACCCGGACCAGCTCATGGACCTCTACGGATACCTCGCGGACGATCTGCCACCAGACCACCCGTTCAAAGGCATCAAGGCGAGTCCCGCCGGTGACACCATGCCTGAGCTCTGGTTGCTGGGTTCGAGCGATGCAAGCGCGCGATATGCCGCCGAACTCGGCTGGAGCTTCTGTTTCGCCCACTTCATCAACCCCGAGAACGGCACGGCGTACGTGGACGCCTACCGAAAGCTCTTCGACCCATCGCCGCTCCTGAAAGCGCCGCGAGCGAGCGTGGGCATCTCCGTGACCTGCGCGGAGACGGACGAGGAAGCGGAACGCCTCTGCTGGAGCCGCTGGGGCTGGCGTATTATGTCCGCCCACGGCGAACGCAACGGCATCCCCTCGCCGGAAGAGGCGATGGCCTTCGATTACACAGAACCGGAGCGTGACTACCTCGCGCACCTGCGCCAAACGTCCATCTGGGGCAGCCCCGGTCGCGTGAAGGACCGCATGGAATCGCTGGCGGCGGAGTATAGGGTCGATGAACTTGTCGTCGTGACTATCACCTACGACTTCGAGGCTCGCGTTCGCAGCTACGAACTGCTCGCCGATGCCTTCGCACTCGAGTCAGGTTAGCCAGCGCTCACCATCGGGCTGGAACGCACGGGCCGTGGCTCGACAAGCTCCATATCCTGGATGGCGATTGTCGAGGTGATTGGATTCAACGAACGCAGCTTCCACCACACACTCGAACGGTCGGTGACGGCGTAGGTGAGTTGGGCGTCGCGTGCGATCCAGGCGCTCGAAACGGCGTCCGGTTCCGACGAGACGGTAAACAACCCCGGACCCTGTTCGCCATCGGCGACGACAAGCGTGGGGTCGTAGCGGATGGCCGCCACCCCGGTCTCCTGAGCGTCCCCGGAGGTGAACGCTACCTCGACACCGGGCGCCTTGATGGTTGCCGAAAAGCGGCTGCCGTCGCGCGTCGCGTCGATATCGCCCACAACGCTTTGATACTTCCAGAGTTCGAGGTTCGCAGCACGTGCGCCCTCGCACGTAACGAGTGATGCCGCGATGTACTGCCGCGGGAGCATGGCGAACCGGCAGGCGACGAGCAGCAACGCTTCGCGGTATGGTCCCACCGGCGAGTCCGGATAATCGGTCAGGAGAAGCCGCGCATAGGGCGGCGCCGGACGCGAGAGCATCGCCGGCAGGGCATCCAACGCTGCTTCGATATCCACCTCGAATGTCACCATTTGCACAGTGGCGCCGAGAATCGTCCACGGCAACGATGGACTGCCACCGTTCGATGACGGCGCAACCGCGGAGGCAGCGGAAATTCGACCGAATTGCGGCATGAAGAACTACCTTTCCTGTCCCGGCGGGACAACACAAAAACCGAGGGAAATGGAACCAGGACCCAGCACCGACCCGACCGTCGGGCCTGCCGGAGCGATGTGAAGTTCGGCGACATTGAGTGCCCTGCGGCATCCAGCGGTGAGCGTTGTCACCGCGCCTTCCGGGACATCGGCGGCAAGGACAATGATGACCTCGCGTCCGTCGGATGTAGCAGCGATCCGCGCCAACGCTTCGTCGAACGCGCCAGCGGAGTCCCTTGCCACGGCTACGGGGCTGAAGCGCCCGCGCACGCGGAAGAGAGGCAGCCCGCCGTCGATCGGGCCGACATTCGATTGGGAGTTCATGATGGCGAGGTCGCCCGTCCGTTCGAGGTAGTCAAAGTCGCGCGGGATGGCGTACGTGTCGCAGGCCATCGAAGCAGATTCGATAAGGCGAAAGACGTCATCAGTCGAACCGCCACGCGCCGCTTCGCGCGCCGCGGCAATGCACACCGCCCCGAGTCCCGTGGTCGAACGACCCGGGCTGATAAGTTCGACACGCTTACCGCTATCCTGTACGCGGCGCACGGCCACCTCCGCCGAGACGCGCGCGAATGAGGAGCCAATCGATTGGCAAATGCAGATGACGTCGTCGGCCCGCGTCCCCGCCTCTCGCAACGCTACCTCGATGTCGTCCGCAGCGATGCCCTCGACGCGTGCGGTTTCGCCCGCCCGGAGCGCGGCGCTAAAAGCTTCCGCGGTCTGTTGGCCAGACAGGTAGAGACGGCCGCCGAGTTCGTACCCGAGCGGAGCGATCCCAATTCCCAGTTCGCGGGCAAGCGTCCCGGGCAGGTCGATGGAGGCGTCCGAAACGATAGCTACGTGTTGCGTGGCGTCCTCCAGTAATAGGAAACGGTGCGAGACGGATTGATCTATAATGCGCCCGCGTTCCGGTGTAAAGCGGCGCGGCCCGCGGCAGGGAGAATAAAATGAAGTTCGGCATTTTCTATGAGCATTCCGTCAGTCGGCCATGGACGGAGATCTCCGAGTGGCGCGCCTATCACCAGGCGCTGGAGCAGATCTGCCTCGCCGACGAATTGGGCTTCGACCAGGTCTGGGAGGTAGAGCACCACTTCCTGGAGGAGTACAGCCACTCCTCCGCCCCGGAGGTCTTCCTCTCGGCGGCGGCGACGATGACGAAGAAGATCCACATCGGCCAGGGCATCGCGCTCTGTCTGCCACCGGTGAACCATCCCGCGCGCGTGGCCGAGCGGGCGGCGGCGCTCGACATCATCTCCAACGGCCGCCTGGAGTTCGGGACCGGGCGCGCGGCCACGTGGACTGAGCTGGGCGGCTTTCGCGTGAAGCCCGACGACACGAAGGAGATGTGGGACGAAGTGATCCGGGCGATCCCACGGATGTGGACGCAGGAAACGTTCTCATGGAAGGGCAAATACTTCGAGATGCCCGAGCGGGCCGTCCTCCCGAAGCCCGTGCAGAAGCCGCACCCGCCGATGTGGGTGGCGGTATCCAGCCCCGAGACGGCGATCCAGGCGGCGGAGCGCGGGATGGGACTGCTGGGCGTGTCCCTCGGCACCCCGGACGAGTATGCCCAGCGCATCCGCGATTATCGCCGGATCATCCAGGACTGCGAGCCCGTCGGGAAGTTTGTGAACAACCAGGTCAATGGCGTGGGCTGGATGTATTGCGGCGAATCGGACGAAGAAGCGATGCGCACGGGCGGCCCCGGTGCGGCGGCCTTCATGAACTCCGCCGCCCACCTCACGGGCGTTGGTTCTGTGTACCCGAGTCCGGCCTACGGCGCGCAGGCCAGCGCCATCCAGCTTCGGACGCGCCCGGGCGACGTGGCGGGGCCAGTGCAGCAAAGCACGCCCATCGGTTCGCCCGCCACCGTGATCGCGGCGCTTAAGAAGTGGGAGGAGATCGGGGTGGACCGCATGGTCTTCCTCGTCAACTTCGACCAGGTCATACCGCATCGCAAAATCCTGGAATCGTTTAAGCGCTTTGCGAGGGAGGTCATGCCAGCGTTTGCGGAGGCGCCCAAGCCATCCCTGACACGCGTACCTGACTTCGCAGCGGTCGAGAATGTCGGGGTCTATCAGAGCGAACTGGCGGCGGGCGGAGCTTGAACGGCTCCGTCGCGCGTTAACCTTTCGTTCTTCAGCGCCGTTCCCGTTCCCGCGCCTTCATTGAGCGGCTGAGTACCGGAGGGACGTGTGGGGTTCTACTGGCAAGTGGCCCTGCTTGGGTTCCGGCGCTTCGCGACCTATCGCGCGGCGACGCTTGCGGGCATATTCACGAACACCGTTTTTGGCTTCATGCGCGCGTATGTGCTGGTAGCGCTCTTCGCAACGCGGGCGGATGTTGGCGGATACGACCTGCGGGACGCCCTGACGTACGTGTTTATCGGCCAGGCGATGTTGATGACCATCTCCCTCTGGGGCTGGTACGACATCGCGCTCACCATCCGTAGCGGCGATATCGTCACGGATCTCTCGCGCCCCTTCGACTACCAGATCTACTGGCTCGCCCAGGACATCGGCCGCGCGAGCTACCACGCCGTCTTCCGGGGCATCCCGCCGTTCCTGCTTGGCATGCTCGTGTTCGATTTGCGCGTCCCTGAACATCCGTGGACGGTTCTCTACTTCGTGGTGAGTGTCTTCCTGGCCGTGTGTGTGAGCTTTTCCTTGCGCTTCATGCTGAACCTGACGGCGTTTTGGCTGCTCGACTACCGTGGCGCGGGAGCGCTCATGGCGGGCGCATGGACGTTTCTTTCAGGATTCGCCGTGCCCATCGTGTTCTTCCCGGGGTGGCTGCAAACGATTTCGATGGCGCTGCCGTTCCGGGCGATGCTCCAGGTCCCGCTCGACATCTTCCTCGAAAAACCAGGCGGATCGGATGTTTTCGGACAACTCCTCATTCAGGCCGCCTGGGCTGTCGCCATCCTGTTGGCGGGCCGCTGGCTGCTCGGTGTGGCGTCGCGAAGGGTGGTGGTGCAGGGTGGATAGCGAACTGCGGCTCTACCCGATACTCGTCTGGGCGCGGGTCCGAAGCCAACTGCAATATCGCCTCTCCTTCGCGTTCCTGGTCGCAGGCTCCTGCTTCCTCACCGCCACCGACTTCCTGGTGATCTGGGTCATATTCCAGCACCTCCCAGCGCTCGGAGGTTGGTCGCTCGAAGAGGTCGCCTTCCTCTACGGCACCTCGTACCTCTCGTTCAAAGCGACGGATATGGTGGTCGGCCACCTCGATCAGCTCCCCGTGATGGTTCGAATGGGCACGTTCGACACCGTGCTGACGCGTCCGCTTGGCTCCCTCTACCAGGTCATCACGTCTGACTTCGCCCTGAGGCACGTCGGCGGAATCCTGCAAGGATTGGTGATCCTGTCCTACGCCATCGTCTCGCTGCACATCTGCTGGGATCCGGCACGGGTTGGTTTGTTCGCCGTCATGTTGGTTTCCGGGGGAGCCATCTTTGGCTCCATCTGGGTCCTCGGCGCGGCGACCGTCTTCTGGACCGCGGGCAGCGGCCTGGAAGTCCTCAATTCATTCACGTATGGGGGCAACCAGCTCACGTCGTACCCGCTGAACATCTACGCGGGCTGGTTGCGGCGGCTGCTGGCGTTTATCGTGCCCCTCGGATTCGTCAACTACTTCCCCTCGCTCTACATCCTCGACAAGCCAGACCCGCTTGGTTCCCCACAATTCCTCAGCTTCCTATCGCCAGTTGTTGCGATCGTGATGGTGGGCCTCGCGCGCCAGGTCTGGCAGTCAGGCGTCCGGCATTACCGGAGCACGGGCAGTTGATTATGACGTTGCACCGACGGTACGTTGCCCGGGATCGCGCCCTCACCTCCGACCCCTCTCCCGACTTCGCGGGCGAGGGGAGCAAAAGCTTGCTCGTTTTCAGGCGTCGCCTCCGGGGCGCGCGTGTTCATGGGAGGTGGGCGCGATGGCGATAATCGAGCTGGACGGGCTGACGAAGCACTTCCGCGTTGCGCGCCGGCGTGCGGACGCTGGCGGGCCTTTCGCGCGCTTCCAGCGCGAGACGATCGATGTTCGCGCTGTCGAGAACATCTCCTTCGCCATCGAGGCCGGAGAGATGGTCGGCTATATCGGGCCGAACGGCGCCGGCAAGTCCACGACCATCAAGATGCTCACGGGGATCCTCGTGCCGACCTCTGGCTATATCCGGGTGTCGGGCCTTGAACCCTCCCGGAAGAGGCGCGAGTTGGCGCGGCGGATCGGCGTCGTTTTCGGACAGCGCACCCAGCTCTGGTGGGACCTCCCGCTGCGAGACTCGTTCGATCTCCTGCGCCACATCTACGACGTCCCGGCGGGACGGCACCGGGCGAACGTTGAGCGCTGTGTGGAGATGCTGGAAATGGGGGAGTTCCTGCAGACGCCTGTTCGCCAGCTCTCGCTCGGGCAGCGTATGCGCGGCGAAGTCACGGCGGCGTTGCTCCACGAACCGGAGATCCTCTTCCTCGACGAACCGACGATCGGACTCGATGTTGTCGCGAAGGCGCGGTTGCGAGAATTTCTGCTCCGCACGAACCGCGAAATGAAGACGACCGTGTTACTCACCACGCACGACATGGGGGACATCGAACGGCTTTGCAAGCGCCTTATGATCGTCGATCGCGGAGGACTGCTTTACGACGGCGGGCTGGAACAGGTCCGTGAACAGTTCGGCACGGAACGGACCGTTGTCGTCGATATGGCGGAGGACATCGGCCCGTTGGTGGTGCCAGGTGCGACGGTCGTCCGCATCGAAGGGCCTCGCCAATGGCTGCGTTTTCGGCGCGAGGATACGAACGCCGCCGACGTCATCGCGTTTGTCGCCCGATCGGCCCGAATCGTCGATCTGACGGTGGAGGAGCCTTCGATCGAGGACGTGGTGAGGCGAATCTACGAGAGCCGCACTCCGTAGCCTCTTCTATTCGTGGACGACGAGCGGTATCGCAACGCGGTTTTTACCGCGAGTGATAACGGCGAACGGCTGGGACGACGCTGGCGGAAGGTCCGCGGAACTCGCGACGAGCAGGAAATTCATCCCGGTCGTGCTCACGCGGCAGCCTTTGAACCGCGCGACTCCGTCCTTGACGCGCATCGAGAGTCCACCCTCACATTCGAGCGTGACGCCCGCGGGGGCATTGGAAAGCTCGATCGTCACCAGCGTCCCATTCGCTGTCGCAATGGCGATGCCGTTCTCGTTCAGGACGGCTACCGCAGGTTGAACGACCATCAGCGCGCCCGGACTGCTAAGCCCGAGCGAACTCACGAAGCCGAGCTTCGTTGGCGTGGTGGAAGAGGTCGTCCAGCCCATATCCGCAAACATCCCCAGGACGATCGGGCCAGGGTTGTGGATCGCTTACGCGGCCCCGATGGCTGGAGTCATGAGCGAGTTGATGTTCCCCACGGGGTAGGTCGCGTCGTCGAGATGGAAGAAGCTGCTGCCTTGCTGCCAGGGCTTGGGCGCAAAGAGTTTCGGTTTGCTGGTTCCGGCGCCGCTATTGCCGAGTGCTCCGCTCCAGAAGAGCTGGCCCGAAAGGAGCTCTTTCCGACAGTGGTGACGATCAGCGACTTCCAGATATCAACCGCATACTGGAACGCCGCCTGCGCCTCGGGAGAAAAGCCCGTGTAGAAGACGGTGATGCTTGGCGTGGTCAGGTTTGAAGCAGTGAGATTCTGCCTGGAAACGAATTCGGACGAGGGTTCGACGAACGTGTCCGCGTCACCCGGGGTGGCGACGATGTCCGTCAGGATGCCGGGACGGGATTCCATGCCAGCCGAGTCATCATGCTCTGCGCCATGGGCGGTCGCCGAAACGGCTGGCAGAAAGGTGAAGAGTCCAACCAGGACTCCGAAGAGGACGTACCGCTTCATCGTGTGTCTCCGGGAGCGGCCTGGGCTACTCGAAGAAACAATCTACGCTGGCCGCCCAATGGTGCACCGCCAGCCCGCCATTCGCCGGGAACGTCCACCGGGCTGATACCGAAATCACACGGGACCCGGTGGCACGAGGATTGCTGCCACGGGACCCCAACGACAAAAAAGGGTGGCCCGCATGGAGCCACCCTTCTTGAATGAACCGACTCTTGGCGACGCTTAGATTTCGAGCATCTGCGCGACGCGCTCGCGGTGAAAGTCGCCATCGCCCCAGAACAGTTCCGCGCGCTTCTGGCGGCGAAAGAAGAGCTGGATGATGTAGTCCTTTGTGAAACCGATACCACCGTGGATCTGTTGGCCGTGGGCGACAACACGACGGCTGGCATCGCTGCACCAGGCCTTCGCCATGGCAACGTCCATCGTGGCGGAGTCTTCGCCTTCACTGGTTGCCCAGGCAGCCTTGTACATGATGAAGCGCATGCCATCGACATCGGTCACCATGTCAGCGGCTTTGTGCTGAATCGCCTGAAACGAACCGATCGGGCGACCGAACTGGACGCGCTCCTTGGCGTAGTTCACGGAGATCTCGAAGTCGCGCTGGGCGAGGCCAACCAAGTACGCGCATTCGAGGACGGTTGCCTTGTTGCGGATTTCCGTCCCGGCGGCGAGGGAGACGTCAATGACGTCCTCAGCGGGAACGGTGACGTTGTTCAAGATGACTTCCGCCTGCTTGTCGCTTGCGATCGTCTTCAGAACGGTCACCTGGACCGCCGATTTCGGCACGATGAAAACCTTGGCGCCGTTCGCATCGAAATCAGCAGCGACGAGGATGTAGTCCGCGACATTGGCGTCGGGGACGAACAGCTTCGTGCCGTTGAGGACATAGTTGTCGCCGCTCTTGGTGGACTTGAGCGCAACTCCTTCACGGTCCCAGCGGCCACTCGGCTCGGTGTAGGCGTAGGTGAAAATGGCGCTGCCATCGGCGAGCTTGGGAAGGTACTTCTTCTTTTGAGCATCGCTGCCGGCGGCGATAAGAATGGTCGCGGCGACCTGGTTGGGGATGAAGGGCCCAGGCACGAGGGCGCGGCCGAATTCTTCCGTGAGAACGCAAAGGTCGAGGAAGGAGAAACCTGCGCCGCCGACGTCTTCGGGGAGCATGAGGCTCTGCCAACCGAGGTCAGCCATCTTCTTCCAGAGTTCGGGGCTATAGCCCTTCTCGTCTTCTTCCATCGCGCGGACGTGCTCTTCAGGGCACTCCTTCTCGAGGAATTCGCGGGCGGAGTTCTTAAGCAGTTCTTGTTCTTCGCTGAGTCCGAGATCCATGGGGCGTTTGTCCCTTTCGTGGCTACGCTTCAGTCCTCTTGAAGGGCCGGGCGGCCGATGATTGCGGCGGGATTCTATCACGCTCGTTCGCGTGACGCGAACATTCGGGTGGGCAACGGGAATACCGCCTGTTGTCCGCTTCCCCCGCCGGAGGCGTAAGAAATCCGGCGACCGACTGTCTATCCCATAGCGACTCCCCGTCGTTTGGGATGGGGCGCCTGACCAGCGCCCCATCCTTCCCCTGAACCGCCGATGGCCCATGACCACGACCCACGGACGAAACGTCATTTCGCAGCCTGGCGAAGGTGGACGCGTGCCCAATCGCCCGTTCGTGCCGAGTCGGTGATGGCCTTCGGCCAAAAGCAAGTCGGACAACCTGCTCATCCCTCGACAGGCTCAGGACGAGCGGTTGGAAACCAGGACTGTCCGCTCTTTCACACCGCACGACCTCGCCATGGAAGGAGGGGAAGCGACGAGTCAGCGCAGGAGCGGGATGGGTTCGTCGGCGTGATCCGTCGTCGCGAGGTCGAGGACCACGGCGACTTCCTTGCAGTTGGTGAAGAATGGGCAGCGAACGCATTCGTTCCACACCTTTTGAGGAAACTCCATCACGTGGGCCACGCGGAAGCCTTGCTTTTCGAAGAAACCAGGGCGGTAAGTGAGTGCGAAGACACGATCAAGACCAAACGCACGGGCATCGGCAATGCAAGCCGCGACAATGCCCGCCCCCATGCCCTTCGCCTGAACATCATCGCGCACGGCGAGAGAACGGACTTCAGCCAGGTCGGAGCCCATGATTCGCAGCGAACCGCAGCCGACGACCGCGCCATCGACACGGGCGACTTTGAAATCGCGGATCGCCTCGTAGATTTCGATGATTGGCCGATGGAGCATGTCGCCCTTGTCGGCCCAATAGGTGATCAGTTGGTGAATGGCCTCGGCGTCGGAAAGCCGGGCGGGTTCGATGCAGAACACGTGGGACTCCTGGGGATTGCGGGCGGTAGGCGGGCAGAATCAGACCGGCGAATGCGCCCGGCGGAAAGGGGCGACGTGCGCTGCGTCGCCCCGGGAGTCTCCCTGTTGTGCTGTTCCGTGCATACAGAAAGTCTATGCCATTGTGAAAGAACGCGCAGATGGAGCCGCCATGGGCACGCCCAACGATGCGAATGGTGTACGGTACGGAACCACATGGAAGCCCTCGCGAGGGCGGGAAGAGGCAACCGACGATGCGCGTTTCGATCATCGGCCAGGCAGCCTTCGGGGAAGCAGTCTTCAAGAGGCTGCACGGAATTGCCGACGTGGACATCTCGTGCGTGAGCGCGCCGCTCCAGGAACCGCGCCCCGATGCGCTGCTCGCAGCTGCCGAGGTCGCGAATATTCCCACGGTCACCATGGCCGCACTGAAAACGGACGAAGGGCTACGAGCCTGGACTCACGCCGCCGGGGACCTTTCGATCATGGCCTTCGTCACCGAGATCCTGCCGGAGAGCGTGTTCGGCGCGGCGAAGCTGGGGACGATCCAGTATCACCCGAGCCTGCTGCCGCTGCACCGGGGGATGTCCTCCATCAACTGGCCCATCATGTTCGGGGAAGCGGAAACAGGGCTGACGGTATTCTGGCCGGACGCTGGCATCGACACCGGGCCTATCCTGCTCCAGAAGCGCTGTCCCATCGGCCCAGATGACACCGTTGGAAGCCTCTACTTCGAAAAGCTGTTTCCGATGGGCGTGGAGGCGATCGCCGAGGCCGTGGCGATGGTGGCGGCGGGCAAGGCGCCAAGGATCGCACAAGAACACCGTCTCGCCACGAATGAACCTCCCTGCGGTGACAAGCATGCCGCGATCCCCTGGCACGCACCGGCCGAACGGGTCCATTCGCTGATACGCGGATGCAACCCCCAACCGGGCGCCTGGACGACGTTTGGCGGGGATACGCTGCGCATATTTGACTGCCATCTGCGGCGCGAACCGGAGGCGGGCCTGACAGGGCGAGTTCTGCGGGTGGACGAGGGCGGATTCGACGTTCGCCTCAACGGCGGCGTTTTGCGGGTCTCCCGCGTCCAGGCGGCCGGCCAAAAGAAGGTGGACGCGGGCGAATGGGCGGCCAGCGTCGGCCTCACTGCCGGCAATCGTCTGCGTTAGCGCGGAAGCTGTGGCGTAAGGATACGCGGCGTCGGGAACTGCGATTGTGTCGCCGTTGGACCGGGAGGAGTCGGCGTAGAACCGAGCGATGGCGTGCCGGTAGGCCCAGGCCCAGGCCTTGGCGTCGGCCCCGTGTTGGGGGCGCCCTTCTTGATATTGAACTGGACCGACGTCACGAGTTGCTTGACGATGCCGTCTTCCGCGCTCAAACGGACCGTATAGACGCCGTCGGCGAGACCCGCGATGTCGATCGTGCCGAGCGTGCCCTCGTTGACCGGGTTGTTCCCGCCGCCGATCGCCTTCCATTCGGCCGGGTTGCTCCCGGCGCCGATTTCCACCTTCCAGGTCTTGAGTTGCGACGGGTGGACGGTGCCGAGTACCGGGCTGTTGGCGCCAATAGTCTGGCCGTTGCGGGGGCTGGAGATTGAGACCGCGGCGTTGCCGGTGCTCTTTTCGGTGGGAGCGATTGCGATGTTGAATCCCCCGGCCCTCACCATCTCCTTCGCGAGTTCGGGGTGGAATCCGGGAAGCTTCACGAACTTGCGCGTCGCCCGGAATTGGGCCGGGGTATCCGCGGAAGCAAGCAGCCCGTTGCGGGTATCGATCTCGCGCTCTTCGCACTCGCTCGCGTACTTCACGTCGGTGCGAACCCAGGCCGTGACCGTCTGATCGCACCCACCACCTCCACCGACGAGGCGGTCGGTCGCTGGGGTTTGGAAGGATCGTTGAGCAACGTTGTTCGGTTGCATGGAGGCAAAGCCCGCGGGCGTCGTGAAGACGCCATTGCGCTGCAAGTAGCTGTGGTATTCGCCCATCCAGTTCTTGAAGAGCTTCACCGTCGTGTTGGCGGCGGCGTAATTGGCCTGGGGTCCATCGCGGACGAGGTCGTTGTTGGCGTTCCCCACCCAGAGGGCGGTGGCTGCGTAGCGGGAGTAGCCCGTCATCCAGGTTTCGAGCGTATCGACGGCGTTCTTGGGGCCTTGCTGCGTGCCGGTCTTCACGCCGCCGGGGATGCGCACGCCATCGTTGGTGAAGAAGTCCAGGGCGAGGTCGTTATTGCTGCCACCACAGCCCCAGATGATGGCGCGAGCAGTGCAGTCGGACATGATCGAGTGCAGCAGCCAGACCGAGCCAGCGTCCACGACCTGCTGCTTCTGGAGTTCCGCGGGCGTGTGGGTGTAGACCGGCTTGCCGTCCTTGTCCAGCACCTGGAGGATGACGACGGGGTCGAGTTCACGCGTACCGGGGATGCGGATGTGTCCGCGGGCAAAGTCCAGGCGCTGCCGCAACGCCCGGTCGTAATCGGCATCCTTGTCGATAGCCGTGCTTTTCAGGTCCTTCAGCTCGACCGTCCGGGCATTGTGTGGGACGCCGATGAGCATCCCCATGTTTGCAATCGTGGCGTCCATGTAGGCCATGTCAATCGCCCGGATGTTCGCGCCGCCCGTCGCGATCGAGGCGCCATACGTGATGTCGGGGTGCGCACGAAAGGTCGGGTCGAAATGCTGGTCAAGGGTCGTGATACCCAGCTTCTTGGCAAGTGCGATGACGTTATCGACACCGCCTTCCTGGGCCGCGCGAAAGGCGCCCACGTTTTGTGAACCGCCCAGCGCGGCGCGCGCGGAGATGAGTCCTTCACCGCCGCCGCCTGGCCGCGGGTTCACGATCTCCGTCCCCTCGACCTTGAGCGGGCTCGTATCCCAGAAGATGTTCATGGGCGACTTACCGAGAGTATCGAACCAGTTGAGGTAGACGGCCGGCTTGAAGGATGAGCCCGGCTGATTGATCTCGTTGAGCTGGTCGTTGAGCCCATCCACACGGGGATCGGAGGTGTAAGAGGGGTCCCGGTTCGGAGCGTAGATGATGACCTGGGCCGTGCTCGGTTCAATCGTGACGATCGCGGCGTTATAGCACTCGCAGCCTTTACTCAGCCCATCTTCGATGAAGCCCCGAATCATCTGTTGCGCGACATCGTTCTCCTTCCAATCGAGGGTCGTGGTGACTTTGTACCCGGCCGCGTGGACGCTCGATTGGCAGTCGGTGGCGCCTTTAATCTGGGGGAGGATGCCGACTTCGCACATGCGCACGAGGCGCGGCTCGACCTGGTTATCGATGAAGGCGCCGGCCTTGATGGGATTGGAAGCCTGGTAGACCAGGACGGGCTCGGCCTTCGCCACGTTCGCCTCCGCCTCGGTCGCGCGCCCGTGGCGGACCATCAGGTCGATCACCAACTCCTGGCGCTTCTTCGCCTCTTCCGCGACGGTGGACCGGCCCTCCGCGTCGAGCAGGCATTCCCGGCTCTCGGCGCGAACGCAGTTCAGCCGCGGATGGTACAGGGTGGGATATGCGACGACTCCAGCGAGGAGTGCGGATTCCGGGAGGGTCAGGTCCAGCGCGTCCTTGTGGAAATAGCCCTGGGCGGCCGCTTGAATGCCGACGTAGCGGTCCGCGTAGGAGATCTGGTTGAGATACAGCTCGAGGATGTGCTCTTTCGAATAGTCCTTGTTGAGTTCCATCGCGTAAACGATCTCTCGCAGCTTGCGGTCAAGCGTGCGTTCGGCGGATTCGCAGCGCGTCTTCTCATCGCCGATGTTCGGGCAGATGTAGACGTTCTTGATGAGCTGTTGCGTGATCGAAGAGCCGCCTGTGCCGCCGCCGAACTCGTTCAGGACGTAGTTCTCGTACGCGGCCCGGAAGAGTCCCTTGACGTTCACGCCAGGGTTGTCGAAGAACGTGTTGTCCTCGGTGGAGACGGTCGCCTGGACGAGCCAGGGGGAGATCTTATTGAGCGGGACAGGGTTCAGGAGCTGCTGGTCCGGGTTGGTCAGGTCGCCCAGTTTGACGCCGTTCTCGGGGCCGCCGCGATCGTAGATCTCCGTCAGCCCGATGTTCGTCTGGCGGAGCTTGTCTTCGATGGGCACGTATTCGTCGGAATAGCGCTGGTAGACCGCGAAGACGCTGCCGACACCGACGGCCGCCGCTATCGATCCGAGGGCGGCGACGGCCAGCGCAAGGATAAGGAGGATCCGCCCGCCGTTGCCGCCCCGTTCCCGGCGGCGGCGGCGCGCGTTCATGCGGCGATAGACGACAGCGCTCATGCGCGCGCCTGGACGGGATCGCGGTCAGTTACAAGCGTCCGATTACCGCACATCAGTTCTGAGAGTACCAAAGCCGTCGCAGTGCGGCCACCGGAGCGGTAAAGGGGAGTGCCGTGTAACCTTAAACGCATGTCGCTAACACCGGACGAAGTCCTCCACATCGCGCGCCTGGCGCGGATCTCTCTGACCGAAACCGATGTCGCGCGGTTCACAGCGCAGCTTTCGGGCATCCTCGAGCACTTCGCCGCCTTGAGCGCGCTGAACACCGACGGCATCGAGCCAACGACCCAGCCCGTCCCCCTCTATAACGTCATGCGCGCGGATTTGGTTGCATCGTCGCTCACTCGAAATGAAGCATTGGCAAACGCGCCCGAACAGGAAGACGGCCTCATCCGCGTGCGTGCGGTGCTGGAATGAGCGAAGAACTCTGGCGAATGACGGCCCATGAAGCGCACGAAGGGCTGCGGGCACGGGCCTTCACGTCGGTGGAACTGACGGAATCCGTGCTCCAACGCGTCGCGGATGTCGAGCCGCGCGTGCACGCCTACATCACGCTCAGCGCCGACCTCGCCCTGGAGCAGGCGCGCGAGGCGGACGCGAAGTTCGAGTCTGGGACAGCGACGCCGCTCACGGGCATCCCCGTGGGCGTGAAGGACGTGATTGTCACCAAGGGGGTGCGCACGACGGCCGGTTCGCGCATCCTCGAGAACTTCATTCCGCCCTACAGCAGCCATGTCTACGAACAGCTCCGCCGCTCGGGTGCGGTGATGGTCGGCAAGACGAACATGGACGAATTCGCCATGGGCTCCAGCACGGAACACTCGGCCTATGGCGCCTCGCACAACCCCTGGAACCTGGAGCTCGTTCCGGGCGGCAGCTCGGGCGGGAGCGCAGCCGCGGTCTCGGCGGGCGAATGCCTCGTGGCCCTTGGCAGCGACACCGGCGGCAGCATCCGCCAGCCAGCGGCGCTCTGCGGGAACGTTGGCCTGGACCCCACCTATGGGCGCGTGAGCCGCTTCGGGATCGTCGCCTTCGGGAGTTCGCTCGACCAGGTGGGACCGATCGGCAGGGATGTGGAGGATGTCGCGACGATGCTCGATTGCATCAGTGGCCACGACCCGCGCGACAGCACGAGCAACCCGGAGCCCGTGCCGGACGTGCGCCACTACCTCGGACAGGACATCCGCGGCATGAAAGTGGGTGTGCCGAAGGAGTACTTCATCGCGGGCATGGAGCCGGGCGTGCGAGCGCGCATCGACGAGGCACTGAAGGCGCTTGAAGGGCTAGGCTGTGAAATAGACACGAGCCTTTCCCTCCCGACCACTGAACACGCCCTTGCAGTCTACTACCTCATCGCCCCCAGCGAAGCGAGCGCGAACCTCGCCCGCTACGATGGCGTGAAGTACGGCTATAGCTATCGCGAAGGCGCATCCATGTGGGAGAACATGGAGCAGACACGCGCGCGCGGCTTTGGCGACGAAGTTAAGCGCCGCATTATGTTAGGCGCATATGCCCTCAGCGCCGGTTATTACGACGCCTACTACCTCAAGGCCCAAAAAGTGCGCACGCTTATCAACAATGAGTTCAAGGCCGCCTTCGACAAGTACGACGTGATCGTCACGCCGACCTCGCCGACGGTCGCCTTCCCCATCGGGGCGAAGCTCAACGACCCCTACGCGATGTACCTCAACGACGTGTACACGCTGCCCGCCTCCGTCGCCGGGCTGCCCTCCATAAACGTGCCCTGCGGTCTGAGCGAGGGCTTACCCGTCGGGCTGCAGATCATCGGCAACTTCTTCGACGAAGGCCGCATCATCAGCGCCGCGCACGCCTTCGAGACGACGTTTGGCTGGGCGAACCGACTACCCGATCTTTAGATCGTATTATTCGCGTAGTCCGTAGCTCTTTCGGACCTCTGCGACGGTGTGTGTCTTGCCCGCGTTCTTCGCTTCGAGGCCCGCTTCAATTGCCTGCATGACGTAGACATGCTCCATCACGTCGTCCCACGTGGCGTCGTCTGGCAGAGCATCGCGATTCGCCGGACTTCGTCTTTAATGGGCATCATCGAAACCCCTTCCCGTCATCGTACATCCAAGACCGCAGCCGTGGGGCATCGGTTCCCTTCGACCAGCCACGCCTCTACGATAGGTGTCCGGGTTCGTCGCAAGGGAGAGTAAGCATGCCCACAGAACGAAACGTTGCCTCGCTCGTCTCCGAACTGGGGGACGCCGAACTGGCCCAGGGAGACCCGTGGGCGCACATTGGGGGCGTCGAACACGACTCACGGAGAGTAGGGCCGGGCGGCCTGTTCGTTGCCATTCCCGGCTTCAGCGTCGATGGGCACACATTTCTTGCGCAGGTCATCGGCGCGGGGGCGACTGCAGTCATCGTGCAGAAGGACCATGCGGAAGCCTGGCGCGGGTTGCCACCAGGGGCGACGGTGATCGCCGTCGATGACACGCGGAAGGCGCTGGCGTCCGCGTCCGCGTGGTTCTACGACCATCCCGGGCGGGAGATGGTTGTGGTCGGGATCACGGGTACGGACGGCAAGACGACGACATCGCACATGCTCACGAGCGTGCTCGAGGCGGCGGGAGCGAAAGTCGGACGGCTTGGCACGGTGGATGTGCACATCCCGGGCGAAGAGACGGGCAGCCTCGGCAGGATGACCACGCCCGAGGCGAACGAGGTGCAGCGCCTCATGAGGCGCATGGCGGACGCTGGCTGCGAATACGCCATCGTCGAATCCACGAGCCACGGCCTGGCATTGAACCGGCTAGACCACGTGGAGTACGACATCGCGGCGTTCACGAACGTCACCGGGGACCACCTCGACTTCCACAAGACCTTCGAAGCCTACCGGGACGCCAAGGGCCAGTTGTTCGCCGCGCTCGACTCGGCATTCGGCAAGGGCGTCCCCAAGGTCGCCGTTGTGAACGACGACGACCCCTCCGCGTCGTACATGGCTTCGCGGTCGAAGGCGGAGACGATTCGCTATGGACTGGAATCGCGCGACGCAGACGTGCTCGGGCGGAACGTCGTTCTACGCGCCGAGGGAAGCGACTTTCGGCTGATGACGCGCCACGGCATGGCCGAGGTCTCGATCCAGATCCCAGCGCTCTTCAACGTCGCCAACGCCCTCGCAGCGGCTGGCGTCGGACTCGCGGCGGGGCTGGATGCGCAGACAATTGCGCATGGCCTCGGCGCCTGTCCCGGCGTCCCGGGGCGCATGGAACGGATCGACGCGGGCCAGCCATTCACGGTGATCGTGGACTACGCGCACACCGGCGAGGCCGTACGGAAGGTGCTCGAAGTCCTGCGTGCGGTCTGCATTGGCCGACTGATCGTGGTCGTCGGGGCGGCGGGCGAACGCGATCCCGGGCGGCGCTATAGCGTGGGCAGGGCCGCCGCCACGGGCGCCGACTTCGCCATCTTCACCAACGAAGACCCCCGCAGCGAAGACCCCGGCGAAATCGTGCGCGAGATTGGCCATCACGCGGAGGGCGCGGGCAGGGTGCGAGGCACGGATTTCGTCGAAATCGAAGAGCGCCGCGAGGCAATCGCCCATGCCGTGCGGATGGCCAAGCCCGACGATGTCCTCGTCATCCTCGGCAAGGGCCACGAACAGTCCATGATTTACGGCACAACCGCGATCCCCTGGGACGACCGCACGGTGACGCGCGAAGAGCTTGGCCGCCTGGGGTTTGTCCGCGGTTAGGGTCGCTCCAACTGGATCGCGTATTATCCCGTCATGCTCAGCGAACGGCTTCAGCGGCGCGTCGATGCCCTCCTCGACCAGGCGGACGAATCAGTCAACGCCTCCGACTGGACCGCTGTCGCCGAAAAGGCGCGCGCTGTCCTCGCCATCGATGCGACCAACGAGGACGCCGCCGGCTTCCTGAAAATGGCCGAAGCGAACGGCGTCGCCCCGAGCAGCGCCCCCGCCGAAACTCCGATACTCCCCACTCCGACACTCCCCACCTCCTTCGTCGCCGGACGCTATGCCGTGCGCCGCTTCTTGGGCGAAGGCGGACGCAAGCGCGTCTTCCTCGCGCACGACAGCCGCCTGGACCGCGACGTCGCCGTCGCCATCATTAAGACGGAAGGGCTCGACGCGGAGGGGCTGTCACGCGTCCACCGTGAGGCCCAGGCGATGGGCCGCCTCGGCGACCATCCCAACATCGTCACCGTATACGACAGCGGCGACGATCCTTCGACGGGCTCAGGACAGGCTCCTTCTTCGGGCCCTGGGCAGGGCAGCCAGCCCTACATCGTCAGCCAGTACATGTCGGGCGGCGCCGTCGATGGGCTCGCCCTCCCCCTGACCGCCGAACGCACTCTGGAGATCGCAAAGGATGTCTGCCGCGGACTCGCACATGCGCACGCACACGGCGTCGTCCACCGCGACCTCAAGCCGGGGAACATCTGGCTGAACGCCGATGGCAGGGCCGAGATCGGTGACTTCGGTCTCGCCGTCGCACTGGAGCAGTCGCGCCTGACGATGCACGGCATGCTCGTCGGCACCGTCGCCTACATGCCCCCGGAGCAGGCGCTGGGCAGCGAGACGACGACGAAAGCGGACCTCTACTCGCTCGGCTGCATGCTCTACGAGATGATCACGGGGCGGCCACCGTTCGTCAGCGACAATCCCAGTGCCGTCATCAGTCAGCACATCAACACGCCGCCTGTCGCGCCATCGTGGCACGCCGCCGCCTGCCCCCTCGACCTCGAGCAACTGATCCTGCGGCTGCTGGAGAAGGACCCCGGCGCACGCCCCGCCAGTGCCGCCGAGGTGCTGGCCACGCTCGATCGCATCGACCCCGCGGGCAAGGCTGCCTCGCACTCGGACTCCAACGTCCTCGACCGCCTCTCCCTCGGCGTCTTCGTCGGGCGCGAACAGGAGATGGAAAGGCTGCGCAAGGCTTTCGACGAGGCCGTCTCGGGGCGCGGCGGGCTGGTCCTGCTCGTGGGCGAGCCGGGCATCGGCAAGACGCGCACGACGCAGGAGCTGGAGACCTACGCGAAGATGCGCGGCGCACAGGTGCTCTGGGGCCGCACGCACGAATCCGCGGGCGCGCCGCCGTACTGGCCCTGGCTCCAGGCGGGCAACCAGTACGCCGCCGGGCACGTCGATGACCTCACCACGCTGATCGGCCCGCTGATGCCGCCCGGCGCCACAGCCGAACTCTCGCGCATCTTCCCGTGGTTGCGCCAGACCCCGAACTTTGTCGAGCCCGAAGTTGTCTCCGACCCCGAGGTCGCGCAGTTCCGTCTCTTCGACGCCTACACCTCCTACCTGAAAGCGATCGCCAGCCAGGCGCCGCTCGTGGTCGCCCTGGACGACCTCCACTGGGCGGACAAGCCCACGCTGCAACTGCTCCAGCACGTGGCGCGTGAACTCTCCCGCATGCGAGTGCTGATCGTCGGCAACTACCGCGACACGGACATTACACGCCAGAGCGCGCTCTCCGAGACGCTCGCATCCCTGAATCGCGAGAGCGGCTTCGACCGCGTCGTCCTGCGTGGACTCACGCGCGACGAAGTGGGCGCCTACATCCGCGCGCGGGCGAACGTCGAGCCGAAGCGGGAGGTGCTCGACCGCATCTTCGAAGAGACCGAGGGCAACGCCTTCTTCCTGAGCGAGGTCGTCAACCTCATGGCCCAGGAAGGGACGCTGACGAAGGACTCGATCTCCGACATCGCCATCCCCGACGGTGTGCGCGAGGCCCTCGGGCGCCGCCTCAATCGGCTCTCGGCGGAGACGAACGAGCTCTTGCAGGTGGCGGCGATCATCGGCCGCGACTTCGCATACGACACGCTCACGCTGCTTGGTGACCGCGATGAGGATGCCCTCCTGCGTCTGGTCGAGGAAGCGATTGAAGCGCGCGTGATCGAGGAGACGGACCAGGCGGGACGCTACCGCTTCACGCACGCGCAGATGCAGGAGACGCTCCTGGCCGAGCTTTCGACCACCCGCCGCGTGCGGTTGCACGGGCAGGTCGGCGAAGCGCTCGAGCGGCGCTACGGGGTCCGGGCTGACGAGCGCGCCGCCCGGTTGGCCTTCCACTTCAGTGAGGCGGCGACGCTCTCGCCGCGCTTTTCGCAGAAGGCCGCCAATTACTCAGCGGTCGCGGGACGGCAGGCGTTGGAGCAATCGGCATATCCGGAAGCCGCACGCCACTTCCGCGCCGCCCTCTCCGCTCGCGAGGGCCAGGAGATGGACGACGAGATGGCACGTCTCTTCTTCGACCTCGGCAAGGCGCAGCTCGCCACCTTGGACGCTCGAGGCGCGTGGACGAGTTTGAACTTGGCACTCGACCATTACGCCGGCGTCGGCAATGTCGAATCGATCGCAAGGGTGGCGGTCCGCTTCAATAGTTATATGTTTTTCCATCGCCCCGAGCAGACTTCGGTCATGGAACGGGCGTTGAGCCTCATCCCGTCGGGAGGCCGGGAAGAGTTCGACCTCCTGCTTGAACTTGGATCGACGAAGGGGATGCGGGGCGACCGCACCGGCGGCAACGCCTCGTTCGCGAGGGCGAAGGAGAACCTCGAAGGACGGCCGAACAAGGTCGCCGAACTGAAGCTCCTTCGCCGCCTTAGCGGCGTGCAATTCTTCTACCTGGAAATCGAGGAGGCCCTGGCGAGCCTCTCGCGCGTGGTGGAACTGGACGACTCTCTCGGCTTTGACGAGCTATCGGGCCTACACTTCCTCCTTGGCGGGATGCTGTTCGTTGGCGAACTCGAGAGCGCCGCGGCACACGCAGCGATGTCTCTCGCCTTCGCGGAAAAGTCTGGGTCTGGCTTCAACATCACAAGCGCGAGCTATCTGCAGGCGGGACTCCACATGGTCTCCGGGCGTTGGGACGACGCCCAGCGATCCTTGGCACGCGGTCTCGAAGTCGCACCTCTTGAATCCCGGCTGCTTTTCGTCAAGGCGTGCGTGGAACTCGAAACTGGCGACACGCGGGCAGCGCAGATCACGATAGCTCATCTCCACGAAGTCGTCGTGACCGGCCATCCGGGCCTCGGCGAGGCGTACGCAATCGTGGCGAGCGCCCAGGCTGTGTTCGACGATGTTTCGACAAGCTGGACAGAATCAGCGAAGAGGCTCGCAGAGGGCTTTTCCAGCGGGAACCTCAATCCGCTCTTCTTCGCAACGGCAGGCGTGGGGATGGGCCTCCTTGCAGCGCGCAATCACGATCGCGAACTTGCAAATTTGGCACGCGCTGGTCTTGCGCCGATGGCGGGCAGATTCAACCCCTCGTACCTCTATCAAACAGATCACATCACGGGCCTCCTTTCCCTTGAGTTCGGTGATCTCCCTGGCGCCATCATCGACTTCGAATCAGCGCTAGGTTTTATGGCGAGGGTCGGCGATTGCCCGGTACCCTATGCCCACGCTGCTTACGACGCGGCCCGCGCCTATCTCGAACGCAACGCGCCCGGCGACCGCGAGCGGGCGCGTACGCTCATCGACGAAGCCCTCGGTCACGCCCGCGATCTCGGTATGAAGCCGCTGTTGGAGAAGATCATCGCCCTCAAGCTCCAGGACCAGGGCATCAGCACCACCGGCGACATCCACACGTCTATCGTCGCCATCGCCGACGCCGTCGCCCACGACCGCCCCAACCTTGCCCCACGCGCTGCGCCCGATGGCACCGTCACCATCCTTTTCAGCGACATCGAGGGCTCGACCGCCCTCAACGTTGAACTGGGTGATGAGGGCTGGATGGAGCTGCTGGGCGAACACAACCGCCTCGTGCGCGAGGCCATCCGCCGCCACAACGGCTTCGAGGTAAAGACCGAGGGCGACGCCTTTATGGTCGCCTTCCAGTCCGCCCGCGACGCCCTCCGCTGCGCCATCGACATGCAGAAGGCAATGGCGAGTTCTGAGTTCTTGGTTCTGAGTTCTCCGGCGGACGGCGAACCGAGCGCTCGCCTACGCGTGAGAATTGGGATTCACACGGGTGAGCCCGTCCGCCAGGGCGACGACTTCTACGGCACCCACGTGGTCCTCGCCGCCCGCATCGCGAGCCAGGCCTCCGGCGGCGACATCCTCGTCTCCGCCCTCCTGCGCGAACTCGTCGCCGCCAGCCGCGAATTCGCCCTCACCGCCCGCCCATCGCCCTCAAGGGCCTGCGGGGCGAGCACGTCGTCTACGCGGTGGCGTGGAGCTAAAGCGAGTATCGGAGTAGGGAGTATCGGAGTAACGGAGTCCGTCCGTTCGTCCTGAGCCAGTCGAAGGGTGAACACGACGCCGTGGGCCGTTCGTGAGTGACCGGCCCTTCGACCGTTCGACGAGTTCACGGCTTGGCGCGAACCCGGTCCCGCGGAAATTCAGGTACCCTCCTTGCGCGCACGGTGCTCAACAACCTTCGGTCGTCCCGCTAGACGATCTCCTTCCACGTCGCCAGGGCCGTGCGCAGGCCTTGCTCGCGGATCACGCGGTTCACGGCGCGGACGGCGTTCGATTGGTGCGAGAGCGCATCGATGTCCGCGCCGAACGCCAGCGATTCGCGGAACCCCTGGACCTCTTGCGTTTCGTTGATAGCGCGTTTCGCAAGCGAAAGGATTTCGGCGGGCGTCTCGGCGATCCCTTTCGCCAGCTCCGAGACATGGGCTTCGAGGTCGGCGGCGGGGACGACCGCGTTGAGCATGCCG
>DAOTTM010000080.1:0-5691 GCA_034437915.1 Dehalococcoidia bacterium
TCCTCCGTGCCGTACTCGCTGATGGCGTAGCCCACGAGCACGTGGGTGTTGATGATGCCCGCGAGGCTCATCCAGCCGCGCGAGAGCTCCATGCACACGCCCGCGTAGCACTCGAACGAGAGGTCGAGGCCGCCGTATTTCTCCGGGATCTTGATGGCGAAGAGGCCCATATCGGCCATGCCCTTGACGAGGGCGTCCGGGTATTGGTCGGCATGCTCCAGCTCGGTCGCGACCGGGCGCACCTCTTTATCGACCCAGACGCCCACGTTCTGGACGACCTCGCGGGCGATCGGATCTACAAGGTCAGCAGCGAAATCACGGGCCATGGGCGCCATCCTTCGGAAGTTGGGTCGCCATTGTCGGCGGTGCGCAGGCTACGTTCGATTCGATGCCAGAGTCTCGCCGGACAACCTCCGCCTAAACCTTGAAAGGACATGAATGCCGCGCGTATAGTCCGGTACATTCGGACAACGTGGAGTTCAGCGATGGCAAGCCCCCAGGCAGAAGCTCAGAAGGCGATAATCATACAATTCCGGGAGCAGGTCCTCGGAAGCGGGACAGTCCCCACGCTGGAAGAACAGCGCGCCGGCGCTATGGCCATGGGCCAATCAGGGACCGTCCCCGATGGAGTGACCATCACCGAAGCCTACGCCGGCGGAGTGCGGGCGTACTGGAACGATCCAGAGGGCTGCGCACAGGATCGCGTGCTGCTCTATGTGCATGGCGGCGGCTACGTCCTCATGTCGCCGAAGTCGCATGAGCGGCTGGTGGCACACCTCGCGAAGGCGACGGGCTGTCGGGCGCTGAGCATCGACTATCGATTGGCTCCCGAGCACCCTCACCCCGCAGCCGTGGAGGACGCCCTTTCAGCGTATCGATGGCTTCTCGGCCTGGGATATGAGCCCAGCAAGATCGCGATCTCGGGGGACTCCGCGGGCGGCGGGTTCACCCTCGCGACACTTGTGGCGATACGCCAGGCGGGGCTTCCCCAGCCAGCCGCCGCGGTCCCGCTCTCCCCATGGACCGACCTCGAAGGCACGGGCGAATCCATGACCAGCAAGGCCGATGTCGACCTCATGGTCGGCCGAGAAGTACTCCAGGGCATGGCCGCCGCCTTCCTTGGTCCAAACGGAAATGCGCGGGATCCCCTCGCGGCGCCGCTCTATGCGGACTACAAGGGCCTGGCGCCGATCTATATTCAGGTCGGCGGCGACGAGACCCTGCTGGACGATTCAACCCGCGTGGCTGAGAAGGCGAAGGCCGCGGGTGTCGAGGTCAAGATCGACATCTTCCCGGAGATGCAACACGTCTTCCAAGGGTCGGTCGGGAACATGCCCGAGGCAACGGACGCCGTTGCCCGTGTTGGCGCATGGCTTCGGCCGAAGCTCGGTCTTTAACCCAGGCGCGGCTGGCATTCGGGATGCACCCGTAACGTCCGTCCGATGCCTCCGTCCTCGGCGCGTGGTATTCTACGCCGCGCCATCACACAAGAGGCCGTCATCGAAACGAACGCATTGAGCCGCGAATTCGGGCAGACGAAGGTCGTGGACGAGATCGACCTTCGCATCGAGGCGGGCGAAATCTTCGGCCTGCCGGGTCCGAACGGCGCGGGCAAGACGACGACGATCAAGATGCCGTGCTGACGATTGTCGCGTTCGTCTTCCTCGCCATCGGGACGATGGAGTTCAGGCGGCTGACGGGGCAGCGCGTTCGGTAGGTTCGGCCCGGACGAAATCACCCACTTCTATTCCTGCCATGAACTGTTAGTATGGGGCTAACTGAATTCGGCGCGTCCCTACGCGGGCTTTTCGCGTGGCAACGGCCCGAATTGGAGGCCGACAGATGGCACATGCAGGCGGCGCACACGGACCGGGGCCAGGCGGTGGTTCCGCGAAACCGTCGATGGGCGCCGCGCTCGAAGTCTTTCGGTTTCGAAACTACCGCTACCTCTGGGTCTCGTCGCTCTTTTCGTTCACGGGAATGCAGATGCAACAGGTGGCGCGCGCGTTGCTGGCTTGGCACCTGACGCACTCCTTCGGCGCGGTAGGCGCGATTTCGCTCTCATTCGGCCTGCCCATGCTGCTTTTCTCGTTGGTCGGGGGAGGACTCGCTGACCGCTTCGACAAGCGAAACCTGACGCTCTTTTCGCAATTGGCGACCGCCGTGCTCGCCCTTACCAACGCCATCATGCTCGTGACGGGGACGATCACGTTCGAATGGCTCTTCATCCTCGGGTTGGGCGGCGGGACGGCGAGCGCACTCGGCATGCCCGCACGGTCGCCGATGATGGCGGAGGTCGTGGGCCCGAATCACGTTATGAGCGCCATGGCCATGTCCAACGCCGCGATGAACTCGACGCGCCTCTTCGGCCCGGCGATCGCGGGCGCGATGGTCGCGGCCTGGAACCTGGAGTCTGTGTACTTCCTCCAGGCTGGGCTCTACGTCGTCTCCTGCCTGACGCTCCTCGCGGTGCCCGCTGGACTCAGCAAGCTGAACGCGGGTCCGGTTCGAAAACCGCCGGGAAACATGTTCAAGGAGATCGGCGCCGGTCTCCGCTACGTCTGGTCCGACCCGCGGTTGCGCTTACTGAACGGCATGATGTTCATCGTGAGCTTCTTCGCGATGCCCTACGTGATGCTCCTCGCGGGCTTCGTCAAGCGAAACCTCGATGGCGGCGACGCGGAGTTCGGCATCCTCCAATCCGTCTCCGGCGTCGGCGCGCTGGTCGGCTCGCTCGGCGTGGCGATGCTGGCCGGTTTCGAACGCAAGGCGATGCTCCAGTGGGTCTCGGGGACGATCGGTGGACTGGGGCTCGTCGGGCTTGCTGTCGGCTCACACGCCTTCGGGTACGGGGGCGCGATCGCGGCGATCCTCGTTCTTGGGTTGGCGTTGACGGCCTATCAAACGCTGAACAGCACGATGCTCATGGACGCGAGCAAGCCGGAATACTACGGACGTGTGATGAGCATCAACATGCTCAGTTTCAGCGCTATGCCCCTGATGGCGTTCCCACTGGGTCAGCTGGCGGATCAGATCGGCGCGCGGGAGACCTTCACCGCCCAGGGTCTGATCGTGCTTGCCTTCATGGTCTTCGTTGCCCTCTCCAACCCCTCGCGCACCTTCGGGCGCGTCCCCCGCAGGACGTGGCCGACAATCGGGATTGGTCGGGGCGAAACGGCGCAAGGCGGCCTCGGTGGCGCCAAGGGGGATGGTGAAGAGGGCGTGATCGCGGCCGGAGGATCGTAGCGAACGTCGTGACCCCACTCGGCTCGATGGACGGCGAAGCATCTCGTGAACCGTAATGTGACAAGATGAGTGGCGCACCCAAACCAGAGGGAGTACTTGGATGGCTGGCACGTCCGCACGGCGCCCCGCTTTGGCTGGTGGGCCGGGCGCTCGGTTCGTAGAGCGATTCCAGAAGTTGGCGTCCGCGTGGCGCGCCGAAACCGCTGGTTTTTCTTCGCCCTCGAGAAAGTCGGGGCACCAAACGTACCTCGACGTCGTCGGCATGGGTCCGGATGTTATTCCTCTCATCCTTGCGGACTTACGCGATACAGGCGGTTACTGGTACCCGGCATTGCGTTCACTGACACTTGCCAATCCCGTCTTGGCGGAGCACCGTGGTGACGCCATCTTCATGACCGCGGATTGGCTGCGCTGGGATCGAGGCGAAGGGTACGAGGTTTAGACGTGCCGGTCTCCACTGAGCGTCGGCTGTGGTTTCCGAACTTGACCGGCGACAACCACGTCGTGACGAGCAGTGAGAGCCTTCGCTACAACTGCATCGCTTGGAGCCTAAGATAGCTCTCAGACGCGAGCGATGTGGCCCGCCATTCCAGACGATTACTTCTGGCCGGATGGAGTCCCTGAAGAAGAGTCCGTAGATTCATTCGCAAGCCTTTTCCAACGGATAGGCTACGTAGTTTGTCCTTCGTTCGAGCACGAAGCTGGATTCCAGAAGATTGTCATATACGCGGAGGATGATGACCCTCTGCACGTTGCGCACGAGCTTCCCTCGGGCCGCTGGTCGAGCAAGCTTGGCGATTGGGAGGACATCGAGCACGAATCACCCATGACACTCGCCGACGGTCGATATGGGCGACCGGTTGTTGCCATGCGACGGTCGGTCATGCCAAAAAGGGAATGAGCACGTCCAACCGCTGGAAGTGCGTTAGGAGCCGTCTAGCAATAATCGCTCCTTTTATCGAATCTGCCTTAGATTCAGAAGATGTATCGATAATTTACTGACAATGTCTTAGTGAACCTCGTCCCCCGACGGCGGCGCGTTCCCTGCCAACGCAATTCCCTCCGCACGTAGGCCCACCGCGACGCGACGGCGAAGTTCACCCGTCATCTCCCACTGTCGGCCGGAGCGCACATCTCCGCTCGCTCGGATGATCGCGCGGTTCTCGGCAAGCGACTGGACGCGTATGACCTTCGCCGGCGAGAGGCCTTCGTTCGGGAAGTCCGCCAGCAGGCCTTCGTACGCTTCCCTGACCACTTGCAAGGCGCGGTCGATGTCCGTCGCGTAGCCCACGGGCACGTCGAGGAGGATGCGGCTCGTTCCTTGCGTGTGGTTGGTGGCGACGGCGATGGCGCTGTTCGGGACCGTGTGGATGCTGCCATCGGCATCGCGAAGGACCGTCCGCCTTGGGTTGATCTCGATCACTTCGCCGGAAACATTCGCGACGGTGACGATGTCGCCGACGGAGTACTGCCCTTCGACGAGGATGAAGGTGCCGTTGATAATGTCGCGAATCAACGTCTGGGCGCCGAGACCCACGGCCACGCCCGCGATGCCCACGCCAGCGATCAGCGCGCCCACGTTGACTTCGAGGTTGTCGAGCACAAGCACGGAACCCACAAAGGCGAGGAAGATCGAGAATAGCCAGTTGAGAGTGGATGTGAGCGTCTTTGCCCGCCGCTCGACTGCCTCCAGCCCTTCGCGGCGAAGCGCCGTGGCCCGCGTAATCATGGCATGCAACAGGCGCCGGATGGCGAAGCGGAACATCGCATAGGCGACGAGTAGCCCGATTGCGATAGGGATAAGGCGCGGCGCATCGTTCTGGCCCCAGTGGCGCCACTCGGACCACGTTGAGGGGATGAGGAACAACGGCTCCCAGCTCATGCGGAACTCAACGACGCGTACTGGAGCGAAAGGCGTTTGATGCCTGCGCTTTCGAAGGCAACGGTCACTTCCACATCGCCGCGACGCTCCGTCCGGCTGACGACGATGCCGACGCCGAACTTCGGGTGGCTCACGCGGTCGCCGTCCTTCCATTCACCCATCGGCTTTTCGCGCGCCTGGAGCAGCTGCGAGGACGCGGCGCTCTCCGCGAACGTGCGCGGGGTGCTCGACCCGAAGGGGCGCGTCGTCTCGGGTGGGATGTCCTTGAGGAAGCGCGACTGCGGGTTCGTTTGCTGGTTCCCGAAGTTGTACCTGCGGAAGGCGCGCGAGAGGTATAGCTGATCCTTCGCTCGTGTTATGCCGACGTACGCCAGTCGCCGTTCCTCCTCCATCTGGCGGGGGTCATCGAATGACCTGATGTGAGGGAGGATGCCCTCTTCCAGGCCGATCATGAAGACGACGGGGTACTCCAGTCCCTTCGCCTGGTGCAGGGTGATGAGCGTGACCGCGTCGCTCTCCTGCTTGAGTTCGTCCACATCGGCGATCAAGGCGATATCGTGGAG
>DAOTTM010000081.1:0-2546 GCA_034437915.1 Dehalococcoidia bacterium
GAACAGCAGCTGGCGGGAGATTGTTTCATTCAGGAGGCGCGCAAGGGCAGCGCCATCGGTGTTGATGTCCTCCAGCTGCACGACGCGGTCGCGGAAGTACCGGAAGCATTCCCAGAGCAGTTGGTTTGACTTGGACAGCCGCCGAGGATTGATGGGCGGACGGAGCTGGACAAGGTGGTCCTGGTAGAAGCCATCGTCCGTGGCGTTGAGAAAGAGCTTGCTGCTTTCCACGAGGGACGCGGGGTCTTTCTCGCCGATGAACGCCCGGCGAAGCTCGGCCGCGCGAGCGCGGTTGTCCTCGGCATCGGTACCGTCCGTCGCCAGCTGGGCGAGTCGGTCGATGATGGCGAGGGCGAGAATGCTCAGGGTCGCCGTGCGCTGTTGCCCGTCGATGATTGCGAACTCGCGGTCCGTCGCCGCCCGCACCACCATCGCGCCCATGTAGTGGCTGCCGTCCGGCGCGCCGCGCAGTTCGAGGATGTCGTTCCAGAGGTCTTCCCACTGCTCTTCCGCCCAGGAATAATCGCGCTGGTATGGCGGGACACGGTAGATCTTGCCGTTCCCGATCAGTTCGCCGAAGTCCATCGTGCGGGTGTTGAGGATGTTCGCGCGGGCCATGTGCCAATGGTAGCCGATTCTGGCGCGGCGTCGGCCCCGCAGGTCCCTACAGCTTCGCCAGCCACTCCTTGAGGTCGTCGCGGAACTCGCGCGGGAAGTTCGGCGCGAACGTGTGGGCCACAAACCTCCCACTGGGAGTGCCTCCCGGCTTCGCTTTCTGCGAACCGACGTTCCCCTGTAATGCTATGATGTTCCGGTACGGTGCCATCCAGGCGACGAGGTGTTGGATGAATGATGAGGCTGATCGCGTCGTTTTGGAGTCCGCTGGCGACGACGCCCCGCTGGAAGTTCCCAGATCCGGATCCAACGACCAATTCGCGGAGATTCGCGCCCTGTTCGGCAGCGAACCGAATCTCGGATCGGGTCTAGTCGAAATCAGGCGAGCACGGACGCGACTTGGGCGGCACGTTCGTGGAACCAGCTAGGGAACTTTTCGATTCGTGTCTGTTCATCTATTACCTCGCGGGTGATGTCGCCGCAAGGATTGCGCTTGAATCGGGTCTCGGCGTCGCCTGCTACTCAACTGGACGATCGTCGAACTGCTCCAGCAGCCGCGGCTGACTCCGATCCAACAGGCACGACGGTTGACGCAACTGACTGGATTCCAGCCAGTTGCCATCACCGCGGGCGCCTACCAGCTTTCCCCGCTGAAGCGCATCTGCCTCGGGCGCTGCCGCACGCCGATGTCGTTCATCGTCGAGTCATGCGGCGATGATGAGCACGCCGCCGAGCCGCGCGCCGTTGTCCATCAACCATTCGTGGTCCATCGCCTGGTTTTCGAGAACGCGCGCGATTGCGTATGCCGCCACACCCACCGCCGCCCAGTTAAGCAGGTATCCCGCGAGGAAGATCGTGACCGGCACGTATGCTCCGCCCGAGGCCTTGCGCCCGGATTGGATGCGGACAAACGCATCGACCATGGGCGAGGCGGCGGGCAGCATCATCGCCGCCATCATCAGCGACCACGTGCCGATGAAGAGCGGCGCACCCAGGCCCATCGTCAGCATCGCCTCGTCGTCGCCGTCCATATCCATGGAGAGCCAAGCGACGAGCGCCCAGGCGATGGCGCTGGCAGCGAGAAGCACACCGATGATCGCCGCCCGTTCCCGCCGCACTCCGCCCGGAAGGACCGCTGTGGTCACAGCGCCTAGCCCTTCCAGTTGAACGGCGCGAAATGCCCGTTCTTGCCGGTGTTGTCGATTGTGAAGTTCTCGTCCTTGAAGACCGCGCTTGTGGCTCGTGCGACGGCGAGGTCATCCGAGACGGGGTGCCCGGTGTGCGTGAGCACGATCTGTTCGCCCCCCATCCCGGGCAGACCCGTGACCTCCTGCGAACCGACACCCTCGATCGCGAGCTTGCGCGTCTTCCCTTCGACGCTGAAGGTGATGCCCGCGCTCTTGAAGCCGAGCAAGGTGGTCATGAAGCCCGCGAGCGCAGCGGCCGCGCCGCCGGCTTTCCCGGAAAGCAACGTTTCCAGCGCCGAACGTTGGGCGTCACTTGCGCGGTTATCGAGATAGATTTCGCCGCGCGAATCACCGTTGGCCATCGGCCCTTCGGCGCGCAAGATGACGACGGCGTTGAGCCCGTGCAGGTTCGTGCCGTCGAACTGGCCGCGCGCCACCTGCAGTCCGATGACCGCCGAGCAGTTGCCCTCGGTGGGCATCGCGGTCGCCTGCGTAAGGATGCACGGGCAGATCACGTCGCAATTGCACGATTCGAAGTATTCGCCGGAAAGTTCCCAGGCCATTGGTGACTCCTATCGAAGGTATCGGAGAGAGTCTACACCACGTGTCAACCCCTTGTGAGAGCGCGATCTGCCTCAAAGGAAATGTTACCGAAGGGAGTGGTGATGCCTCATAAGGGCTGTTACCGAAGGGGAACGGTCGAAGGAGGCACAAGACGATGACGGGACCTGCGGTGTTGGAGTA
>DAOTTM010000082.1:0-2719 GCA_034437915.1 Dehalococcoidia bacterium
CAAGTTGGCCGGCAGATTCGATACGGTCGAGAACCCGACTCTGACCTACGGTTCCGGACGGCTTCGCAAGTAGTACAGCTCATGAAAGACCTTTCCGCTCAGGTCGCGGAAATTGAGAACATCAGACAAACAGTTCGAGCTCAGAAGCGCGAAAACTTCGACCCGCGTCACCGTCAACAAGGAGTGTTGAGCGAGGACGAGATGCTCCAAGCGACCATGGCTTACGAAGACGAAATGGAGATGTTGCAGAGCATGGAGGAGCATCTCGTCGCGCTCGGCGAGGCGCTCGCTTCACGGCTAGGCACTATCCGTGACATGATGGCTGGGTCATGAGCTACTACGTCATTGTCTACGATCGCCAACGAGGCGAACTCGTCCAAGCTCTGGAATCCTTTCCGGATGAATCGCGACGGGACGCCCTGCGGCGACGCTTCGAACTGGAGAAAGTATACCCCGACCACGAGGTCGTCGTGCTCGGCGGCGAAAGCGAGGCGGCGATCATGCGAACCCATGGCCGCTATTTCAAGACCGTCTCCGAACTGCTGGCCACCGGAGGCGGCGGATAGAGCCGTCTGTGCCACGCAGGGTGGGAACTCACGAGCGAGGGCCCTGAGGGGCGTCTATTGCGCACCGGAAGGCATGATCGCCCAAGGCTGTGTTCCCCTGAACGGCCCCTTTAGAGTTCGACCTGTGGTCTGCGCACGTTGTCTTCGACCCCTCGCTGACCGAACAATTGATTCCGCCCGTCCCACGTGGCTCCTCGCCGTCGTAACGCCGTGCCCCTGAGCGGCTGACCCTTTAGCATGCGAATACCAATATCTGAGGGGTGAACTACTTATGGCGATTCGATTTGATGGACAGGTGGCTCTCGTCACGGGCGCCGGGCGCGGGCTCGGGCGTTCCTATGCACTCGACCTTGCCGCGCGCGGGGCGAAGGTCATCGTCAACGACATCGGCGGCAACGTCGATGGCTCTGGCCACGACGGCGGCCCGGCGGACCAGGTGGTCGCCGAGATCAAAGCCGCGGGTGGCGATGGCGCCGCGAACTACGACAGCGTCTCCGAATACGAAGGCGGCTACAACATGGTCAAGCAGGCCATGGATACCTATGGCCGTCTCGATATCGCCGTCTGTAACGCCGGCATCCTGCGCGACGTCGCGCTCCACAACATGAGCGAAGAGCAGTGGGACCTCGTCCTCGCTGTCCACCTCAAGGGTTGCTACACGGTGCTGCGCGCCGCCTGGCCAGTCTTCCGCCAGCAAGCCTATGGGCGCGTCGTCATGGCGACGTCTGGCTCGGGCATCTGGGGCAACTTCGGCCAGGCCAACTATGGCGCCGCCAAGGCGGGTATGGTCGGCTTCATGAACGTGCTCAAGCTGGAAGGCGAAAAGTACAACGTCATGGTCAACTGCATGGGCCCGGGCGCTGCCACGCGCATGACCCAGGGCCTCCCGAACGCGGGCCAGGCCGCGCCCGACCGGGACGTCATCATGAGCCCGGACCACGTCGCCCCGGTCGTCACGTACCTCTGCTCGAAAGAGAACATGGAAAGTGGCCTCATCCTCGAAGCATCGGGTGGCAACTATCGGCGCGCCCAGTTCGTCCAGACCAAGGGTGTCCAGTTCGACCCGCACGAGTTCAAGGACGCCGAATGGGTGCAGGAGAACTTCGCCAAGATCACGGACATGACCGGCGCGAAGGCGCTCTGGGGCTTCCGCGAAACCCGCGACGAGCACGACGCCAAGAAGAAGTAGTTCGCCGCTGCAAGGCAACGAACGCGAAGGGGGCGGGAAGGAGGTGGCCTCCACCCGCCCCCTTCTTTGTTGGCGATGCCTTGGGTGGATGCGTCCCCGCTTTCGACGGTCGCCTAACGCAACGAACAGGGCGTATCCTTAGCGAGGGCGCGCTTGCCATGAGGGACCACGGTGATAGAAAAGCTGCCATTTGGGCGGACGGGCCACGAATCCACGCGCACGATCTTCGGCGCCGCCGCGCTGGGGCGGGTCAGCCAGGAGAAGGCCGACGCCGTCCTTGAGACCATGCTCGCGTTCGGGGTCAACCACATCGATACCGCAGCGTCCTATGGCGATTCCGAACTTCGGCTGGCCCCGTTCTTGCAGCTCCGCCGGGATACCGTCTTTATCGCCTCCAAGACCGGCGACCGCACGTACGAAGGCGCGAAGGCAAGCATCGAACGCTCACTGGAACGGCTCGAAGTCGACCAGCTCGACCTTATCCAGCTCCACAACCTCGTGGATGCTGACGAATGGGAGACAGCTCACGGGCCGGGTGGCGCGTTGGAGGCGGCCATTGAGGCGCGGGAACGTGGCCTCGTGCGCTTCATCGGCGTGACGGGCCACGGCACACGCGTGGCGGAGATGCACCTCAAGAGCCTCGAACGCTTCCCCTTCGACTCCGTCCTGCTTCCATACAACTTCACGATGATGAACCAGCCGGAATATGCCGCCGATTTCGAAGCGCTGTACAGCGTTTGCCAGGAGCGGGGCGTCGCCATGCAGACGATCAAGTCGATCGCCCGCCGCCGCTGGCAGGGAGAAGACGGACCCCGCTACTCGTGGTACGAACCGCTGCGCGAACCCGCCGCGCTTCAGCGCGGCGTGGAGTATGTGTTCGCGCGCCCCGGCGTGTTCCTGAACACCTCCAGCGACGCCACGCTCTTGAGGCAGACGCTGGAAGCCGCGGCGGGCGAACGGCAGG
>DAOTTM010000083.1:0-4519 GCA_034437915.1 Dehalococcoidia bacterium
ATCCCCGAAGTAACCGCGATGCCATGCGTGCCTTCGAAGCTGGGGCGGGCGCCCCAACGGCAATCGCAAGGGCCGGGCAGCCGTGCCGTGTTCCCCCGGCCACAGCGGGCGGTGACTACGCCTTCTTCTGCTTCTCGCCTATCTCGATGATCGTGTTGGCGATGAGGCGGGCGTGGGGGAACGGCTTCCAGCCCTGGGGCGTGTTGTAGTAGCGCGTGCCCGCCTGGTATTCGTCCGGTTCGCGGTCGCCGTATTCGACATCGATGCCCTCGACGCGGATGGACGGGGAACCGAGGAACTTCTTCGTCTTAGCGTCCTCGCTATCGGTCACCTCGGTGTAGATCACATCGACGGTCAGCTCGGTCGCTTCGAGCGCCTGCTTCAGGGCCTCTTCGGCTTCCTTGCCGCGGCCAGTGGATTTTGAGTACAGGAATTCAATCTTCATGGTTGGTTTCTTCTCCGCGGAGCCGTCGCAGACGCTCGGCCGCTTGTGCTTCATAGCCGAGCTTGCCCGGCGCGTAATACTTTCGCCGGTTGAGCGTTTCAGGCAAATAGCTCGCTCCGGGGATGAAGTGGTCTGCCTCGTCATGCGCCGAGCGGTAGTCCTTACCATAGCCGAACTGCTTCATGAGGTTCGTGGCGGCGTTGCGAAGGTGGAGTGGCACGGGCACGTGGGAAGTGGCGATCGCGTCCTCCTTCGCGCGGAAGTAGCTCGCCCCCGCGGAGTTGCTTTTCGGCGCCAGGGCAAGGTACAGGCAACACTCCGCCATCGCGTAGAACCCTTCGGGCATGCCGATGAAGTGCACCGCCTGTTGGCATGCGACCGCGAGGGAGAGCGCCTGTGGGTCGGCAAGGCCAACGTCCTCCGACGCGAGGATGACCATGCGGCGGATGATGAACAGCGGGTCTTCGCCGCTCTCGATCATGCGCGCCAGCCAGTAAAGCGAAGCGTCCGGGTCGGAGCCACGCAACGACTTGATGAACGCCGAGATCGTGTCGTAGTGGTAGTCTGCCGCCTTGTCGTAGTACGGGCGTCGGTCCGCCAGCGCCTGGCTGATGTCTTCGCGGGTTAATTCCTTCGACGGCCGAGACCGGGCGCGCCCGGCGGCGATTTCGAGGGTGGTGAGCGCTGCACGGCCGTCGCCGTTCGCGCCATCGACTAGCATCGTGCGCGCCTCCGGTTCGAGCGTGAGTCCAAGCCCTCCCAGCCCACGTTCTGCGTCGCTGAGCGCCGCATCGACGATCCTGCCCAATGCCACAGGGTCCAGGCCGTGGAGCCGGATAACCCGCACACGGCTGAGGAGCGGCGCGATCACTTCGAACGACGGGTTCTCCGTTGTCGCGCCGATGAGGACGATCGTGCCGTCCTCCGCGTACGGGAGGATGACATCTTGCTGCGCCTTGTTGAAGCGATGGATCTCGTCGATGAACACGATCGTGCGTTGGCCCGCTACGCGTCGCGCCGCCGCCTCCGCTACGACTTTCCGCAGTTCGGCGACCCCAGACGCGACCGCCGACAGCGGCACGAAGTGCGCCGCAATCTGTCCGGCGACAATCCGTGCCAGCGTCGTCTTCCCGCATCCCGGCGGCCCCCAAAGGATGACCGACGGCAGCCGCTTCTGTTCGACGGCCGAACGCAACAACGAACCCGGCCCGACCGCGCTCTCCTGCCCGACGAATTCGTCGAGCGTGCGCGGCCGCATCCTCGCCGCCAGCGGCGAATCGGCGCCGGGGCCCGGATCGGGGATGTCGAAGCCGGGCTGGAAAGGCTTTTCGGCGACCATGGGCCGTATCCTACCATCGCAGACCACGTCTTCGGTCCTAAGTCGTTGATGGACCTTGGCCACAACGAGGGATGAAACGTCGTTTCGGTGCAGACTGGTGAAGATGGATCCGTGCCCAATCGCCCGTTCGTGCTGAGCTTGTCGAAGCATGGACTGGCAGCGCGCCGATGGTGGAACAGCGGGCTCACCCTTCGACTGGCTCAGGGCGAGCGGTTGGGTTTTTGCAGATGGTCCTCTATCCCGCCAGCACGGCGATCGTGACGCCTTCGCCGCCCTCGTTTTGCTGGGCGGATTCGAATTTGCGCACCAGTGGATGTCCCGTCAGCGCCTCACGGACCGCGGCACGGAGCGCGCCCGTACCCTTCCCGTGGATGATCCGCACGAACGGCAGGCCAGACCGGAAGGCATCGTCGAGGTACGTCTCGAACTTCAGCAACGCCTCTTCGGCACGTTGCCCACGCAAATCCAGCTCGATCGGCACGGGCGGTCCATCGTGGGCGGGCAGGGAGATCTTCGCCTCTCGACCGGGCGCCGATTGTACGCGGTCAATTCTGTCTACCGAGACCTTCATGCGGATGGAGCCGAATTGCACTTCCAGCCGCCCATCCTCGCCCACGGTGCTCAGCGCTTCGCCCTCTTGCGGGATATCCCGAACGTGAATGCGGTCGCCCGGTCCGATGTCACGAGTGGGCAGAATGCGCGCCACCTCGGCTACCTGCGGCCGCGCCCGCGCTGTGAGCTTCGAGACGGTGGTGTCGAGCGCCTTCAACGTGGCTTCGGCGATCTTCGCGTCATACCCGCGCTGAACCGAATCGCGTTTTGCCTGGTCCAGCTCGCGGCGCACCTGCGCCACCGTATCCTCGGCATCGCGTTGTGCCGCCTGGAGGATCTCCGACCGTTCGCGCTCGATCTCGTCCCGGCGCCGGGCGAGGGCGAGTCGCAACTCTTCGCTCTCCTTGCGCGCCAATTCTTCGCGATGGCGCGCCTCTGCTGCCGCCAGGCGCTCGTTGCGAATCTCCGCAAGCAATTGCTCGAACTCGAAGTGCTCGGGCGTGAGTTGGGCGCTTGCGAGCTGAAGCACCGATTCGTCGAGGCCAAGGCGCCGCGCGATGGCGATGGCGTTGGATTGGCCCGGCAGCCCGATGGTCAGGTGGTACGTAGGGCTGAGCGTCTCCAGGTCGAACTCGACGGAGGCGTTGCGCAGGCGCGGATCATTGTGAGCGAACGCTTTGAGTTCGCCGTGGTGCGTGGTCGCGACCAACGTGCAACCACGGTCGAGCAACGTTTCGATAACCGCGCGAGCGAGCGCTGCGCCCTCTGTGGGATCCGTGCCGGCGCCCAATTCGTCCAACAGCACGAGCGTCGATGGCGACGCCTTTTCGAGGATGGCCGAGATATTGCGCATGTGCGACGAGAACGTGGAGAGCGATTGTTCGATCGACTGCTCGTCGCCGATGTCGGCATACATGCGCTCGAAGACGACGATGCGGCTGTTCTCGTCGCAGGGAATCGGGAGGCCGCATTGGGCCATCAACGTCAGCAGCCCAAGCGTTTTGAGCGCCACGGTCTTTCCACCCGTGTTCGGCCCCGTGATGAGCACGCCGGAGGCCCCCTCGCCGATGTCCATGTCGGTCGGCACCACTTCGCCGCGAAGGAGCGGGTGGCGTGCCCGCACAAGAACGACCGGTCCGGACGGTTTCAGCCACGAATCCACGTCTCCAGGGGGAGGCAACTGCGCCTTCATCGAGCGCCCCAGGCGGACCTTGGCCGTCAGCAGATCGAGATGGGCGAGGGCCATGAGCGAGTTGATCGCCTCGATGTCACGTTCACCGAGCAACGCGGAGAGCCGTTGGAGTACGCGGCGCACTTCCCGTTGTTCGGCGAGTTGCAGTTCGCGCACGTCGTTACCCGCTTCAACGACGCCCATCGGCTCGAGGAAGATCGTGGCGCCGCTGGACGAGACATCGTGGACGATGCCCTGCATCTGGCCGCGATAGTCGGCCTTGATAGGGATGACCTTGCGGCCGTTCCGCTCGGTCAGCAGCCCTTCCTGGGCGATGCCACGGCGAATGGCGTCCGCAAGCGCGGATTGCACACGCTGTTCGAGACGTTCCGTCGCCACGCGCAACTCTCGGCGGGTCGTCGCGAGTTGGTCGCTGGCGTGGTCGGCTACCTCCCCGCGCGCATTGATAGCCTCATCGACTGCGTCCGTGAAACGGCGAAAGTCGCTGATTTTGTCACCGATCGCAGCCAGTCGCGGCATTTTATCGCGCACGCGGTCAGTCACCCGTTTCGCTCGCAGCGCCGTGTTCAGCGTTTGTGCGGCGCCCGCGAGGTCCCCCGGATCAAGCGCCTGGCCGATGGCGGCTCCGTGGATCGAGGCACGAATGTCGCGTGCTCCCGCGAAGGGGATGTCGATCCCCAGTTGGTGGAGATGCGTCATCTCCGCCGTTTCCCATTGCAGCTCGGCGACCTCCGCGAAGGATGTCACTGGCCGCAGGGCAAGCGCGGCTTCCCGGCCGATGCTGAATGCAGCCTGGTTCCCCAGCAGCGCAAGCACCTTCTCGAATTCGAGAATGCGGAGCGTATGATCATCCATCACTGAAAAGCGTAGAGCGTCGCCGATCGACAGGCCACCATCGTCGGAGTGTCGGAGTGTCGGAGTGTCGGAGTGTCGGAGTGTCGGAGTGTCGGAGTGTCGGAGTGTCGGAGTGTCGGAGTGTCGGAGTGTCCGC
>DAOTTM010000084.1:0-16824 GCA_034437915.1 Dehalococcoidia bacterium
ATCCCCGAAGTAACCGCGATGCCATGCGTGCCTTCGAAGCTGGGGCGGGCGCCCCAACGGCAATCGCAAGGGCCGGGCAGCCGTGCCGTGTTCCCCCGGCCACAGCGGGCGGTGACTACATTCGGCACTCGCTTAATTCTGGCCGATGTCGCCCAGACGGAAGGTGTTATCGTCGTCGTCCTCGTCTTCATCGTCGCTGTAGACGCCGCCGGGGGAACCTTTCCAGACGGTGACGACGAAGTCTTCGCGGTAGGGGTCGGCGGTCATGACGAGGCGTTCGTCGATCGCGTCGATGAGTTCCTGAATGCGCTCCTCGTTGGCATCGGCGGTGGTGCAGAGGGTGGCGTGGACGTTCGCGCCCTGGAAGTGCAGGTCCACGCGGCCGACGAGGCCGTCCTCCTCCCAGATGGCGTACACCTCGGAGTGTGGGGTCCGTGACTCGCGTTCGAATGTAATCACAGCGGTCGTACCTGGCCTTTCCCGAAGATCGTCCATTTGTAGCTCGTGAGTTCGCGCAGGCCCATCGGCCCGCGCGCGTGCATCTTCTGCGTCGAAATCCCCACCTCGGCGCCGAGGCCGAACTGTGCGCCGTCCGTGAACTGCGTGCTCGCGTTGACATAGACCGCGGCAGAATCCACCTCGTCGAAGAAGCGCATGGCGTTGGTGTAGTTCTCCGTCACGATCGCGTCGCTGTGGTGGCTGCCGTAGGTCTCGATGTGTTCAACGGCCTCGTCGAGCGAGTCCACGATGCGTACGCCCACGCGGAGGGCGAGATGTTCGGTCCGCCACGTCTCTTCGTTGGCCGCTTCGACCGGGCTGGCGAAGTCACACATCGAGCCTAGCAGGCGGCGCGTGCGGTCGTCGCCAATGAGCGTCACCTTCGTGCGCCACTGCTTCGAAAGCGCCTCCAGGAAGGCGGGGGCGATGCGGTTGTGGACGAGCAGCGTATCGACGGCGTTGCAGATGCTGTACCGGCGGGTCTTCGCGTTGTCGACGAGAGAAATTGCCATGTCGAGGTCGGCGTCGGCGTCGATGTACATCTGCACCACGGCCTCGCCGTGGGCGCAGACGGGCATGGTCGCGTGCTTGCGGACGTGATCGATGAGCTGGGCGCCCCCACGCGGGACAACGATGTCGATCAGGTCGTGAAGCTTGAGCAGGTCATCGATCAAGGCCCGATCGGGGTCCGAGATGACCTGTACGGCGTCGGCGGGAACGTCGGATTCGGCCAGCGCTTTTTGGAGCAACGTCCCCAATGCGGCGTTGCTGTGCCGCGCTTCCTTGCCGCCGCGAAGGATGGCGGCGTTTCCGCTCTTCAGGGCCAGGGCGGCGATGTCGATCGTGACGTTCGGGCGCGACTCATAGATGCAGGCGACGACACCGAGGGGCACACGCCGGCGCCCGATGAGGAGGCCGTTGGCCAGCGTCCGCGTATCGAACATCTCCCCGATAGGGTCCGGCAACGAAGCCACGTTCCGTGTGTCCGAGGCGATAGTTACGAGCCGGGCTGGTGGCAAGGTCAGCCGTTCGATGAAGTATTCGTCAACGCCGTTGTCTCGCGCGGCTGCGAGGTCCAGGGCGTTCGCCTCAAGCACCGCCGCCTGCTCTGTCTCCAGCAGTTCGGCGATTCGGCGCAGGGCGAAATCCTTCTTGGCCGTCGAAAGCATCGCCAGTTTGCGCGAGGCGGCGCGGGCAGCGGTTGCAAGTTCGCGGATTGAGGAAGCAGTCGCGGTCGTCATCTCCGCAGTGTACCAAGTTTGCGCCGGGCTGATTTACTGACCGCGTTCGAACGCTGTTAGGGCGGCCAACAGCGTTCCCACTTCGTGGCTACGCTCGAGCGGGTGGCGCAAGGGCAGGTCATCGTGGACCTGGTAGGCGTTTCTTCGCCCAACCCGCCGACGCGTCAGGTAACCCGCTTCCACGAGATCCGCCACCGTGCGCTGGGTCGCCCGTTCGGTGATGCCCACCTTCACGGCGACATCGCGAAGGCGCACCCCAGGGTCCTCCGCGATACAAAGGAGGACGTGCGCATGGTTGGTTAAGAACGTCCAGGTCACGTGGCGAAACTATACGCCGCACAACCGGACACGGACATCCCTCTGACAATGCGCTCCGCGCGCGTCCGTGTCATGATCAGCGAAACACCCTTAGGAAACACGCCTTGGCCGAACAAGTCGCTACCCCCGCCGTGGGCATTCTCATGGGTTCACGCTCCGATTGGGAGACGATGGAGAACGTCGCGACGACGCTGGACACGCTCGGAATTCCCTACGAAGTGAAGGTGCTGTCGGCGCACCGCACGCCCGACGCCGCCTTCGAATACGCCACCACGGCGGAGGCCCGCGGCCTGCAGGTGATCATCGCTGGCGCCGGGGGAGCGGCCCATCTCGCGGGCGTGATGGCGGGGAAGACGATATTGCCCGTGCTCGGCGTGCCGATAGAATCGCAGGCGCTCAAGGGGATGGATTCGCTTCTGTCCATCGTCCAGATGCCGGGCGGCATTCCCGTCGGTACGCTCGCGATCGGTAAACCGGGCGCCACCAACGCAGCGCTCCTCGCGGCGGCCTTTATGGGCAACAGCGACCCGCGAATCCGAGAGGCCCTACGCGCCTACCGCGCGGCGCAAACCGCCAAGATCCTTGCCCACCCCGACCCGCGCGAACCCGCCTAGCCCGCGTATTCCCAGCCAAGGTCGCGTTCGATCAGCATTTCGCCGACGCGCAGGATTTCGCCGTCGGTCACGCGCCCGATCACGATCGTGTGGTCGCCCGCCACCACGAACTGCTCCGCGTCGCACGTCAGCCAGCCCAGGGACTTGTCGAGCACGGGGCAACCGTTGTCGTGGATGCCGTATTCAATGTTCGCGAGCTTGTCGATGATGGCTGTCGCCGCGTCCCCTGTCCGCCCGCGCACCTTCTTCGATTCGGAAGGCATGACCACTGAACGCGCTATCTCGAGGCCGTCCTTTTCGTGCAGGAGGTTCACGCTGAAGACTCCCGTTTCGCGGATGAAACGAAGGGTGCGCGCGTCGTTTTCGATCGCTACCGACAAAAGCCGTGGCTTGAACGACACCTGCATCACCCAATCGGCAAGCATCGCGTTGAGTTCGCCGTTCGAGGCGCGTGAGCCAATGACGTGAACACCGTAGGAGAGCGCGAGGAGAGCTCGCTCAATCGGTTCGATTTCCTTTGGGCGACCGGGGAGCGAGGGTTGCGGCGGATGTTCGGCCACTTCGAACTCCTTCGTGGTTGTGCTTTCATGGTGCCACGTCGAAGGTCATCGCGCAGTCAGCGTCCGGACCGTTGCGCGAAGAGCGATGAAACGTACTATATCCACAGAACCTCTCATCTTGTTTGTCGACATAGCAGGATTGATAGATATAGAAGGTACTGATGCACCTCTCGCTTCGCACTCTCGCCGCAATCGCGGCCATTTCTGCACTCGCCTTGGCTGCCGCTTGCGGCGGCGATGACGACGACGCCCCGAAGACAACGCCCGCCTCTGTGGCCTCCGCGACCCCTGCCGTGGCGAAGTCCGGGTATCCTGTGACGGTTACGGACATGCTCGGCCGCAAAGTCGAAATCAAGGCAAAACCCAAGACCATCGTCGCCATCAGCCCGACGGCGGTCGAATTGGTCTACGCAGCGGGGCAAACGGTGGCCGGGCGCTCGCAATCAGCGGACTTCCCGGAAGCGGCGAAGTCGGCGAAAGAAGTAGGCACCGCCTACCAGCCAAGTTTCGAAGCGATCCTCGCGCTCAAGCCCGACCTGATCGTCGCCGACTCGATCATCCACGCACAGCCCGCCCTTCGAAAGCCGATCGAGGAGCTCGGCGTACCCGTGATCTTCGCGGGCGCCGATAGCTACCAGAAGGTGCTCGACGGACTCACACTGATGGGCCAGGTCTTCGATGCCCAGGCGACGACCGCCAAGATCGCGACAGATATCGCGAAGGCGCGCGACGACGCGAAGACCGCTCTCGCGACAAAGAAACTCTCCGCCGTCGCGCTCATCTCTGACCGGGATCGAACGCTTTACGCGGCCAAACCCGGGTCCTATGCGGGCGACGTACTGGCTCAGCTCGGCCTTACCAACCCGGCGGCTGCCCAGCCCGACTCCGGGCCGTTCCCCGGATACACCGCGGTCCCGCCGGAGAAGATGGTCGAATACAACCCGGACATCATCTTCGCAATCTCGGCGGCGCCTCCGCCCGCGCCAAAGCTGAGCGCTTCGCTGCTGCAGGTACCTCCATTCAAGGACCTCAAAGCGCTCAAGACGAACAAGATCGTCGATGCCAACGTCGAGCTCTTCCTCCAGGCGCCCGGGCCGCGCATCGTCGACGCCTTCAAGGCCGTCGTCGCGGCTGCTACGGCGCCGTAACGTAGCATGGCTGGGATGGCCACGAGCGCGGGAAGCACGCGGAAGGAAATCGCCTCCGGGCCTGGCCGCATGAAACGAGCGGGGGCGCTGCCGCTCGTTGTTGTCGCCGCCGCAATCGTGGTCCTCGTCCTCGTCGCCGCGCTGAGTTTGATGTACGGCGCAGTGACGCTCTCCCCAGGTGAGGCGATCTCTGGCTTGACGTCGAACTCCGACGTCTTCGCCCACAACGTCGTCTGGCAGATCCGGTTCCCGCGTGTGCTGGATGCCATGCTCGTGGGGGCCAGCCTTGCGGTGGCGGGCGCACTCCTCCAGGGCGTCACGCGCAATCCCCTCGCAGACCCCACGATCCTCGGCATCACGGCGGCATCCGGCCTCTCCAGTTCCGCGGCGATCGTCTTCATCGACCAGCAGATGCCCCAGTGGGGGATTGCCATGGCGGCGGTCATCGGTGGGCTGTTTGGCGCAGGCGTGCTCTTCGTTATCGCATGGCGCGGCGCCATTTCGACTGTCCGGCTGGCGTTGGCGGGCGTCGCCCTCTCAGCCTTCTTCGGCGCGGCCATCGTCGGTCTCCTCGCCAGTTCGCGAACGTTCCTGCAAACGAGCCTGGGCTTCCTCGCCGGGGGTCTCTATGGGTCCGAATGGCGCGATCTCAACGCCATGCTGCCCTACGTCATCCCGGCGCTCGTCGTCGCCTTCCTGCTCAGTGGCCGCCTCAACATGCTCGCCCTTGGCGAAGATGTCGCCGCCGGTCTTGGCGTGCTCACAGACCGCACACGCCTCGCCGTCCTCGCCGTCGCTGGTGTCCTTACCGCCGCCGCGGTCTCGACGGCCGGGCTCGTGAGCTTCGTGGGTCTCGTCTGCCCCCACTTCGCGCGGTACACGGTCGGCCCGGACAACCGTTACCTCGTGCCCGTGTCCGCGGTATATGGCGCTATCCTGGTCGTGGCCGCCGATTTGTTGGCGAAGCTCGTGATCGCGCCCTCGGAGATCCCCATGGGCATCGTCACGGCGGGAGTGGGTGCGCCATTTCTGCTTTACCTCGTGAAGTTTCGTCCATGAAGCTTTCCGCGCGGAACCTCACCCTGGCCTACGGCGCACGCACGGTAATCCGCGATGTCTCGCTCGAAATCGAAACGGGCGAGATGGTGGCGATCATCGGCCCGAACGGAAGCGGCAAGAGCACGCTTCTGCGCGGCCTTTCCCGCCTCCACCGACCGGCTTCTGGCCAGGTCTTCCTCGGCGAGCAGGACATCCGCTCAATTGGCGCACGGGAGGTTGCGCGGCGCCTCGCAATCCTCCCCCAATCGCCCGCCGATGGGACAGACCTGACCGTGCGCGAGCTGGTCTGGCGGGGACGCTACCCCCACCAGGGTATTCTCCAACGGGCTACCAGGGCCGACTATGCAGCTGTCGAATGGGCCATGGAGGCATCGGATGTCCTGGCCCTCGCTGAGCGCCCCCTGGCGAACCTCTCCGGCGGCGAGCGTCAACGCGCATGGATTGCACTGGCACTCGCACAGCAGCCCCGCGTCCTTTTGCTCGATGAGCCGACCAGTTTTCTCGACCTCCAACATCAGATCGAAGTCATGGAACTGCTGAGGCGGCTGAACGGAGAGGGCATCACGGTCATCACGGTCTTGCACGACCTCGTGTTGGCGGCGCGGTACGCTCGCCGCATCGTGGCAATCAGCGCGGGCGACGTTTGTTTTGATGGCCGACCGCGTGATGTGTTCACCGCCGATGCCCTGGAACGCGTTTTCCGGGTGCCGATGATCGTGCTGACTGACCCGGTGTCCGGTCTGCCGATCCCGGTCCCGGGATATCATGCATCAGCTGTGACCGTCTGATTTTCCGAGGAGCTCGACCGCCTACGCGAGCGCCCGCCACAAGCGTCCAAGAAGCCGCCGGTAGTCATCCGCATCCTCCCGACGAAAGAGGAAGAGGTCGGACGCCCGGAGCCCCGTCCCCCGCAGGAACACCGCCAACCCGCCGAGAATGGCCGCTCCGTAGGCGATGCTGCTGGCGAGCGCGGCGCCATCGACGCCCATACGCGGCACGAGAACGAGTGCGAGCCCGATATCAAGCAAGAGCCCACCGCCCGCGACAACCGCGGCCGCCCACGGTTTGCCCCGCTGGTAGGAGTAGTAACCGGAAAACGACTGCGCCAGGCTGTACATGAGGACGCCGGGCAACAAGTAGCGCACGGCCGAAGCCATGCCGCCGTACTTGGAAAACAGGACGCCCTCGACCAACCCGGCGACCACGAACAGCAGCGCACAGATGCCCCCAACCAGCACGAGCGTATGCCGCATCACGCGCGCGGTGAGTTCGGCGGCCTCCTGCCGGGCCAGCCCACCGATGCGCGCATACGTCGCAAGCGTGAGAGAGCCGCTTACCTGCCAGACAGACTCGGCAAGGTAGACAGCCAACGAATAGGTGGCAACACCGGTCTTGCCTTCGAAGTGCCGCACCACGAAGAGGTCTGCCCGGTAGTTCAGGTACGAGATCCCGCTGGATATCCCCGCGAGCGCCGCATAACGAAGGATGATGAGCGGAAGTTCCCGTTCAATGCGAAGGTCGCGCCCGTAACTGAGGAGAGCGCTCGCGCCGAGGAGGAAGAGTGCCAGCCATTGCCCGGCGGCATATGCCCCCAGGGTGCCCTGGGCCGTACGGATGTCAAGAGCGAAGAGCGTGAAGGCGACGGCGCTCAGCGAGAGCAGCGGCGGGAGGACGAGGGCGATGTTGTAGCGAACGAGGGAACCGCTCCCAAGAAAGGCGCCCGCCACAGATGTAGCCGCGATCACCGCGCCCGCCGTGAACCCGACGGCAAGCGAAACGCGCTGCGCTTCGCCGGAGAGCATTTGCATCCCGGCGAGTCCAATAGCCAGGGCGAGCACACTCAATCCAACGGACGTCGCACCGGCATTCGCGAGCGCCACACCAGGTGGGCGCCGCTGGTTGGAGACCTGGTAGGCCGTCGCGGCCGTCATCCCGCCGGTCACCGCGCCAACCAGTCCGATGACAGAGAGTCCGAGGACGAAGAGTCCGTAGTCCTCCTGGCGCATCGCGTGCGAGGTCAGGAGGACAGTCCCGAACGCGAGGAGGACGTTGAGCCCCCGGAAGAAGAAGGCAACGATTCCACCGTAGGCTATGGACATGACCGCTCGCAATCACGGGGCGTGCCGCGGGAATTTCGTCTGGCCATCTTCCCACACAAACAGAGAGAGGGCGCTTGCGCGCCCCCTCTCCCACAAGTCTTGTTTCGCCCTGGCTAGTTGCCGAAACCGTTGTACAGACCGTCGTTGTCGCCACGGTTAAGGTCATTCGTGACGTTCGCGATCGCGATGATGGGCTTGTCGCTGGTGATTGTCATCCCACCCCAGAGGCAGCCCGGGTTGGCGTTGAGGCCGTTATCCGAATCCGCGTTCTGGTAGAAGATGAACGAACCGACGACAGCCCTGGTGGCCGTATAGGTTGCGGGGCTGCCGCAGCCGGGCGCGCCCGTCGTCGTGTCGTTGATAGTCGTCAGAGTGACGTTGGCGGTGCTGCCATCGGCAACCGTCACGCTCACCCAACTGTTATAGCCATCGGCCCCGCCGGCCTTGTACGCCCGCCGGAAGACGAGCGGGAACTTTGCGGTTGTGGCTGCCCGGTCTGTCGGGATGCCGTTGACCGCCGTGTAGAGTGCCTCGTCCACAAAGCTCCCCGCGGTCGTCATCTTTGCTCGGAACATGACGGCGGCGAGGGGCTGGTCCGATGTGATGCGCGCCGCGCCCACGAAACCGATGGGCACCACGTTATCGCTATAGACGCCGTGGTTGGCCGTGCCGTTCGCGGGCACCGCGATGGTAACGGTGTGTATCCCGGTGCTACCTGTATAGGTGATGGTAGCGTTCGCAACAGCCGCGTTCGGGTTCGAAAGCAGGATCTGGCTGTAGTAGCCATCGCTCGTCTTGAGCGACAGCGGGATGGAGATCGTCGTACCGATGTCATCGGTCGTGGAACCAGCAGCGCCGACGATAAAGCCATCGTATGACGCCAACACGCGTTGGCCGTTGCGATACGCATCCACGCCGACCGTCACCGTCGAGCCGGTGGAGGTCACGGTTGCTGCCATGAGCGTGTTCGCGGTGCCCGCGGGCATCGGCGTCGCGCCATCGACGTTGTTCGGGGCGAAGCTCACCTGGCCGCCAATCGCGACGGGGTAGCCGGTCGTGCAGCCGCCACCGCCGGGGCCGCTATCTGTAAGTGGTGACCGTCCACCGCTGCCCACTGCGCCAGCGCCGGGGACGAATGCGTATGTCAAGGTCACGCAGGCAACGGTGCTGCCAGTGTTTGCAATCGCGAAGCGGGTGTTAAACACGCCATCGAGTCCGTTCGCGATGAACGGGAGCGAGACGGTATTGCCACCTGTCGGGAAAGAGTTGTGGATCGAATAGGACTTCGTCCCATCCGCGCCCTCGATATCGCGCACGAGCAATGCATTGATCGGCTGATCACTGGAAAGGACGCCCACGCCGCGGAAGCCGGGCGTCAGGCCGTCATTGATCGCCTGCGGAAAGACGCGCGTCCCACCGGCGGGCACGTTCGTGAAGATCTTGCTCGCCGAGGGCACGAGTACACCGCCGGGCGTATAGACATCCATCGCGATCGTCGCAGCGGCGGTGCCGTTGTTCTGGGCGATAACACTGGTGTTCTCTTTGCTATTTGGCAAAAGCGCTGGAGAAACCTTGAAGGTGAGGTCCGGCCGGGTGACCACGCGGTCTTGCGTGTTCCCCGATCGAGCCTGTGCAGCCAGCGGGAAGAGGCTGACGGCGCCCAGCAAAATTGCCAACGCCAACGGACGTAGTCGGTATCGCTCCATGTGTTGTCTCCTCATCGCTATCGAGTGTCTGGAATCCCAGCCGAAGGGTCAACGAACGAAACGAGCGGCGGACCCGCTTCTGTGTAAACAGCGTGTAATTTCTCTTTGGGCCTTTCCGTCACGTGAACGTATTGAGCAATTGAAAAAATACCACGAGAATGACACAGCCGCCGACGATCCCGATGACCAGCTTCGTGCCACTCATACCGAAGAGTATCTAACGTGGAGGCGCTCCCGTCGCCCCGAACGGGTGCGGTAACCTCGAATCCGTCGGCCACCTGGCAGCTGCTGGCATCATCTGTAGGCGGATGGAGCCAACTCCCGCATCCCTTTGAGGAGGTTGGAGCGCCGTTTTTCTTCGTCCGCTTCGAAGCTCAGCAGGTGCAGGAAGGCCGTGTCCACGCCCGCGTCCATGTAGCGAGTGATATGGGCTCGCCGTTCAGCTGCCGTTCCGCGAAGGATAAGGTCATCCACTACCTTCGCCGGTATTGCTGCGACCGCGCCCCGGCGATCCCCTGCTGCCCATGCATCCCACATCGGCGCGAGTACCGCGCCCCGACCCAACCACTCGTGGAAGGCGCGATAGACAGGGACATTCAGGTATGAATTGATGTGGCGGCGGGCGCCGAGGTCGGCCCCATCGCTCATATCATCCACGCAAACCATCAACCGCCCGGAGACCTCCACCGAATTCGGGTCTCGGCCCGCCTGCTCGGCGGCGCCACGTACAACAGCCACGGATTTGCGCACATCCTCCGCTGAAAGCCAGTTGACGATCGCACCGTCACCAACTTCACCGGCGGTCCGAAGCATGCCTGCCCGGAGTGCCCCCACGTGAATGGGAACCGCGCGTTCCACCGGTCGCGACAGCCGAAAGCCGTTCACCGAAAATGTCTCGCCCTGGAAGACGACCCGTTCACCGGCAAGGGCAGACCGCAGAAACCCAACCATCTCCCGCACCCGCGTGGCGGGTTTCGAAAAGCTCCCGCTGTTCCACATCTCCACGATCGGTTGCGACCCCGAGCCGATTCCGAGGTTGAATCGCCCCGGAGCGAGTTCCGCCATCCCCGCAACGGTTTCCGCGAGGGTCGCCGGGCCGCGGGTGTAGACGTTCGCAATCGCCGTCCCCAGGCGCAGGTTGGAATGCAAGGCGGCCACCGCAAGCGGCGAAAAACAGTCGATGCCATCCACCTCCAGCGACCAGGCGTCGCTGTATCCCAGTGCTTCCGCCTCCCGAACGATCGCCGGGTGTTCCCCAAGAGTGAACCCTTCGAAGGGGAGCGATAGCGCCCATCGTTTCTGCATGTCGTCTCCAGCGGGGAGCGTTTGACCCGCGCCCGTTCGCCGGCTGAGTCTCCGTCCCCTTCGATACCCGGTCAACGCCGCCGGCATAGAAAGCGGCCTCAATCAGTCCAACTAATTGATTGCAAGTCTCAATTAGGCACTGTATCATCACACGAATTGATACTGAATCTCAGGAGGACAGCTTGCGGAGAATGAGATTGGTGACCCTCACGTTCGTCGTGCTGGTTAGCCTCGCCACTGTGGGTTGCGGTAATTCCACTTCCTCTCCGGATGCCAGCGACGGCAAGCTGCGGGTCGTCGCCACAACCGTCCAGATCGGGGCACTCGTCCGCGAAGTTGGAGCTGACAAGATCGACCTCGTCATCCTCGTAGGCCCCGGCGTGGACCCACACGACTATGAGGCAACCACCGACGACCTCAAGGCGATCAAGGCGTCATCCGTCGTCTTCGCGAACGGACTCGGACTCGATTCGTTTCTCGCGAAAGCGATCAATTCGGCGGGCGGCAAGGATAAAGTGGTGACTGTGACGGACGGTGTGAAACTGCGTTCAGCCCAGGGCACGGAGTCCGAGAACGACCCACATGTTTGGCACAATCCCGAAAACGTCAAGGTCATGATTGACAACATCGCTAACGCACTGGGCAAGCGCGATGGGGCGAACGCGGCAATCTACAAGGCGAACGCAACCGCGTACAACATCGTCCTTGATGATACGGACCGCCAGATTCGCTCCATTATCGACTCCATCCCGCAGGCCAACCGCAAGATGGTCACGAACCACGACGCATTTGGGTATTTCATTGACCGCTACGGCCTGACGTTCGTCGGCGCGGTCATTCCCGGCTCATCGACGCAGGGCGAGACATCGCCGAAAGACATAGCGAACCTCACGTCTTTGATTCGGCAAGAGGGCGTGAAGGTTATCTTCTCGGAGAACACCGTGGATCCGAAGGTCGCGCGCGAGATAGCAAAGGACACCGGGGTCAGAATAATCGACGACCTCTATGGCGACTCGCTGGGCGAGCCCGGCTCCGGCGCGGAAACGATCCACGGCATGTTGCTCGCAAACGCGAAGAGAATCTCCGAGGCTTTGAAATAGACACGCAAGAGAATCGTGGACTCATCCTCGAAGGCGTCGGCGTGAGCTACGGTTCGACCTTTCAGCTTCTCGACGTGTCGATAGCCGTGCAGCGCGGGGCGGTGGTCGGCCTCATCGGCCCCAATGGCAGCGGCAAGAGCACGCTCCTCAAGGCCATCGCCGGGGTCCTGGACGCCGATGCGGGAACGATGAGCCTCAACGGGCGCCCACTTCGTGCGCAGGCGAGCCATGTTGCCTTTGTCCCTCAGCGCGAGGACGTGAACTGGGACTTCCCGGCCTCGGCGCTCGATGTCGTCCTCATGGGCCGGTTCCGTTCCATCGGCTGGCTGCGGAGGCCTGGACGGGACGACCGAGAACGGGCCAAGGCTGCTCTCGCACAGCTCGGACTCGGGGGGATGGGCGCCCGCCACATCAGCCAGTTCTCCGGGGGCCAACAGCAGCGCATCTTCCTGGCCCGCGCCATGGTCCAGGATCCAGTCCTCGTCCTGCTGGACGAGCCCTTTACGGGCATCGACCAGGAGAACCGCGAGGTCCTCCACGAGGCGATTCGCGGGTTCGCTCGCGAAGGAATCATCACCCTGATGGCCACGCATGACCTCGACGAAGTGCAGGCGACCTGTTCGCACGTTCTCTGCCTGAACAAACGCGTCGTGGCCTTCGGCCCCACGGCGACGACCTACACGCCCGACAATCTGCGGGCGACGTTCGGCGGGCGGGTTGCGGTGTTCGCCTGATGTTTGACTTCCTCACCGAGCCGTTCAGTTACCCGTTCATGCAACGCGCCCTGCTCGAGATTCTCATCGTGGGGACTGTTTGCGGCCTCGTCGGCTGTTTCGTTGTCCTTCGCGGGCTGGCGTTCATCGGTGACGCGCTGTCTCACACGGTCTTCCCGGGCGTGGTGCTCTCCTACGCCGCCGGGCGAAGCATCATGATCGGCGCCTTCATCTTCGGCGCGATCACGGCGATCGGCATCGGTGTCCTCTCGCGCAGCCGCCGCGTAAGCGAAGACACGGCCGTCGGCGTTATCTTCGCGGCCCTCTTTGCCCTCGGCGTCGTCCTCATCAGTCGCCAGACAGGCTTCAAAAAGGACCTCGGCTCCCTCCTCTTCGGAAACGTCCTCGGTGTGTCGCGGACGGACGTCATCGCGACGTTGGTCATCGGGATCATTGTCGTCGCAATCCTTTTCGCCCTGCTCAAGGAGTTCACGCTCGTCGCCTTTGACCCCACGATGGCGCGCTCCGCCGGATACCCCGTCTTCGCGCTCGACGTGGTCCTGCTGCTGCTGGTGGCGGCAACGATTGTGGTCAGCTTGCAGGCGATTGGCAACATCCTCATCCTTGCCCTCATCGTGACGCCGCCCGCGACGGCCCGCCTCCTGACCGACCGTCTCGGGCGAATGATGGTGGCCAGCGTCGCGGTATCGCTCCTCAGCGGCGTCCTGGGCCTGCTCATCGCCTATCACGCCAGTACGGCCGCCGGGGGAACGATCGTGCTGACGGCGACCGCCTTCTTCGTCGTTGCCCTCGTTGGCGCGCCGCAGCACGGCATCGTCACCGGGTGGATCCAACGGAGGCGCGGCTTCCACCACGCCCACCACTACCATCCGATCGAAGAACACGTCGAGGCGCGTTGAGCTCAGTCGACAATCGCGAATACGCTGTCCCGCCCTTTCGGGTAGAATTGCGGACGCACACAAACTGCAATATGGAGGCTCTCTATGTCCGCACCGGCCCACGCCACGGACCGCACTCTTTCCAAGGAAGAAATCAACGAACTGACCGCGAAGGTCCGCGCATTCATGGATTCGGATATCTATCCGAACGAACCACTCTACGAACACGCCAGCCGCGAAGAGCGCATGGAGATCCTCAAGGGCCTTCGCGCCAAGACCAAGGCAATGGGGATGTGGGCGCCACACCTGCCCAGCGAGGCGGGCGGCATGGGCATCGGCTTCATGCCCTACGTCTTCATGAACGAAATCCTCGGCCGCAGCACGATTGCACCCGCCGCCTTCGGTTCGCAAGCCCCGGATTCGGGCAACGCCGAGATCCTCTGGCAGTTCGGCACGAAGGAGCTCCAGGACACGTACATGAAGCCGCTCGTCAACGGCGACATCAAGTCCTGTTATTCCATGACCGAGCCCGAAGTTTCCGGCGCAGATCCAACCAATCTTCAGACGACCGCCACGCGCGATGGCGACGAGTGGGTGATCAACGGCCACAAATGGTTCACGAGCAACGCCGAGGGTTCAGCCTTCGCGATCGTGATGACCGCCTCCGAACTCGACCAGCCGCCCCACCGCCGCATGACGCAGATCGTCGTGCCCACGAACGCGCCCGGCTTCAACATCGTCCGCCCCGTCCCCGTCATGGGCGAAACCGACGGCTCGCACTGCGAGATCATTTACGACGGCGTGCGCGTGCCCATCACGAACACGCTCGGCGAAGCCGGAGGCGGCTTCCGCATCGCCCAGAAGCGCCTTGGCCCCGGCCGCATCCACCACTGCATGCGCTGGCTCGGCCAGATGCAGCGAGCCTTCGAACTCATGATCAACTACTCGCTCGTGCGCGAAGTCTACGGCAGCACGCTGAGCGAGAAGCAGACCGTGCAGAACTGGATCGCCGACTCCTATGTCGAAATCCAGGCGGCCCGCCTGCTGACGCTCAACGCCGCCGCCAAGATCGACACGGGCGACGAAGCGCGCGTCGAGATCTCGGCGATCAAGTTCTTCGGCGCGAAGGTCCTCCACGACGTCATCGACCGCGCCATCCAGGTCCATGGCGCCCGTGGCGTTTCCGGTGACACGCCCCTCGAATCGATGTACCGCAACGCCCGTGCCGCTCGCATCTACGACGGCCCGGACGAATCCCATCGCATGGTTGTCTCGCGGCGCATCCTCCAGAGCTTCAAGGCCGGTAACGGCTGGAACTTCGCGAATTAGGAAATGAAAAGTAGGAAATGGGAAACAGGCTCGACGGCCCTCCCCCGAGGGCGACCATTCCGGTCGCCCTGAGTCGTCGATGCCCGCTGGGACGCGTGCAGAATCGCCCGTTCGTGCTGAGCCGTGAGCCTGTCGAACGGTCGACCATGGACGGGCAGCGCGACGATCGTCGAACAGCCTGCTCACCCTTCGACAGGCTCAGGGCGAGCGGAGTCGGTGCTGTCAGGGCAGCCAATCGAAGGGTGACCTGTCAGCGGAAGGAGCATCCGAGACCGGTACTCCTGCCGTTGGCGTTGGAGGGACACAAGTATGGAACTCGAAGAACTGGAAGAACGGCTCCCGCTCTTCCTGCGCACGATGACCGACGACCCGTTCGCGAAGCTGCTCCATATCGAACGTGGCACCGGCCACGCGGGCTTCTCGTACCTCTTCGAAGCGCTCGTGGAAGACCAACGTCGCGGGTACTTCCTGCGCATGCCGCCACCCAACGCCAAGTGGGAGGGTACCGCCGATGTTCTGCGGCAGGTCTGTGCCCTCAACGCGATCGATGGCACGGATGTCCCCCACGCCTCCGTCATCTGGTCGGGCGACGACCCACAATGGTTCGGCTGCCCGTACTTCGTCCAGCGGTGGGTCCCGGGCGATGTCCTCCGCTACGAATGGCTGGACAGGCTGGCGCCGGAGCACGGCCCGCGCATGGCACGACAGGTGATGTCCGCGCTCGCCTCCATCCATCGCGTGGATTGGCGCGAGAAGTGTGGCTACCTCGGCGAGTTCACCGGGCTGGAGCTGGATGTCACGCGATGGGACCGCACCTATGAGCGGGTCGCCGAACCGGGACTGCTCGCGCTCCAGCCGCGCGTGCGCGAACTGCTGCTCGCGAAGATGCCCCGGGACCCGTACATCGGCCTGTTCCATGGCGATTGCCACTGGGGAAACATGATGTTCACTGAGGATGGCAACCTCGAAGCGGTGATCGATTGGGAGCTGACCGGCATCGGCGCCACGCTGAACGACGTGGGCTGGATCCTGCTCTTCAGCGAACCCCGCGCCTGGAATCACCCCGACGCCACCCCAGAGGGCAAACTCCCCGGCCCCGACGAACTCGCGGCGATGTACGCCGAAGCCTGGGGCGCCGACCCTGGCGACCTGCGCTGGTACGTGGCCCTCGCCGCCTACAAATTCGCGCTGATCAGCGGCTTCAACCTGAACCTCCACCGCCGCGGCAAGCGCGACGACTCCCACTGGGAGGTCATCGCCCCATCGATGAAGGCGAACATGGAGTACGCCGTGGAGATGCTCGCCGGTTAGCGAAGGACTGCGACTCATCGACAAAGCCCGGCGAACACTCGACAATCCCCGCATGTCTTCCAAGCCCCGCCTCGTCATCCTCGATTCCCATGGCATCCTCTTCCGCGCCTTCTTCGCGATGGCGGCCGTGGACAAGCCGCTCATGACGTCGAAGGGGGAACTCACCTTCGCCACGCACGGCTACGCGGAGACCCTGATCCGCGTTCTCGACATGCTCCGCCCCACCCACATCTGCGCGGCCTGGGACTTCGGCGGCAAGACCTTTCGCCACGAGGCCAGCGAAGCCTACAAAGCCACCCGCCGCACGACGCCGTCCGAGCTGATCGTCCAAATGAAGCGCGTCCGCCAGATGCTGGAAGCGTTCGCCATCCCGATCTTCGAAGCCCAGGGTTTCGAAGCGGACGACATCGCGGGGACGATTGCGCGGATCACCGCCGAACAGGGCGTCGAGACCTACATCGCCACCCTCGATACGGACCTCGTGCAGCTCATAGGCCCGCACGTCAACCTCTTCATGTTCCGCCCCTTCCAGCGCGATGTTGTGGACTACAACGAGACTCGCGCGGCCGAACGCTACGGCTTCAGCCCCAGGTACATGATCGACTACAAGGCCCTCAAGGGTGACCCGAGCGACAACATCGCGGGCATCAAGGGCATCGGCGAGAAGACCGCCACGGACCTCATCCGCCAGTTCGGCACCGTGGAAGAGATCTACGAGAACATCGAGCTGACGAAGGGCGCCATCAAACAGAAGCTCATCGATGGCCGCGAAACGGCCTTCGAAAACAAGCACCTCGTCACCATTAAGACGGACGTGCCCGTCGACTTCGACCTCGAATCCTGCCGAGTCCAGGACTTCGACCGTGAGGCTGTCTCCGCGCTTTTCCGTGAGTTAGAGTTCCGCGTCCTCGCCCAGCGCCTGAA
>DAOTTM010000085.1:0-1824 GCA_034437915.1 Dehalococcoidia bacterium
TCGACCCCGGCGCTCCGCGCGTTGGCCCCATCACCGGAAATCGCTGGCGGATTCTGGAAAACACCCAACCGGAGGCGGATCTGTGATCTCGCCCGCCTTCCTCACCGAGTGGTCGCAACGAATTGAATCCGCAAGGAAGCTCCAGAAGGGCGTTCGAAACCAACGGCACTTGGGGCCATCAGCATCGACCGCACCTTCGAAAGCTTCATCTCGGGCAGCTCCTTTCGAGAGCGGCCTCCGACGCACATCCTCCCGCCCTGTTGCCAGGTTGGGTATCCACCTTTGCTTTCGCGAGGTTGGATCGGGCACCCACGTGGGGCTGCCCGGATCAAGTAGGATGTTACATTACATCGTCATTGCGTATCCCATTATCGGGACGGCGTGGCGGTTGTCAAGATTATCCACCGCCGCAAGTGTGTCATAGGACTCACGCCCGTCGCCCGTCCGACCTGGATCGCGTGTATCCCCAACGCGAGCCGGCCCAATCCGGAAGATTCTTAGACACAGCGGCGAGCCGATCGAGCCGCCGCCGGTGTCTCCCGCCCGTCCACCGAATGGGACGAGCTCGTGTAGGCCCACTTTCGACCGTGACGTCGTCCAGGCCTCGCCCAAAGAGCGTGCCCGTGATTGACGTCCATGCGGGCTGACCACCGAAACACCGGGTGTCCCGGTAACGGGCACGCAATGCGGTTGGCGTGAAAAACGGTACTGCGTTATCGGATTTCGGGCGAGCTCGCGAGGCTTCGACACCGCCCCATCGCGACGCAAGACGGCCTCGGGCCGGGTCGGCTACGCTCAGAATCCGACCAGCAGCCACCCGCCACTTGCGAAACCACCGTTGACCGTCCTATCCTTTGCACGGCAGCCCGCTCGGTCAGGTCCCACGGTCGAAACGGAATTGTCTCTGGCGACTGTTTTCGTCGACCAGCCGCGCGGGGTGAGGGGCGTCTACGTTGGGATGTTCGACGGAGTGGGGGGGGGGCAACGGCGGTCTTCACGAACGGGCGGCCATCCATCTCCTGTCGCTGGCTTTCGACGGAAGCTGTTCATGACCCAATCGGGCTTCAGTTGCGTTTGCGGTGAAGTGATGTGGCAATGCCAATGGTGCACCCCGTCAGGATAGTCTTCTACATTTCTGCGAATATTCTCATCGAATCATGAAAACCACATCGGAACAAACGTTAGCCAAACGACATGCTTGAACTCGTCTTTTCTCTCATCGGCGCCCATCCGATTCCATCGGACCACGGCTACCTCCTCTACAGTGCGATCTCGCAGCTGGTTCCCGATGTGCATGCGGAGAACTCTCTCGCGGTTCACCCGATCCAGGGGCGGCAGATTGGCAACCGGCAGATTCAGCTGATCGACCGGAGTTGCCTTGTGCTCCGGATTCCCGACGGGGAAATCGCCCCCCTTCTGAAGTTAGCGGGGCAATCGCTGCGAGTCGGAGCGACCTCGATTCGGGTCGGCGTGCCGCAAGTCCGAGCGCTGGTTCCGGCAACCGCTCTTCGTAGCCGTTTGGTGACGATCAAGGTCAAGAACATCTCGGCTGGGGCACTGACGCCAAAGATCTTTCTCGAGGCTGCCCGTCGCGCCCTCACCAAGCTCGGCCTCTCCAACGAAGTCCGCGTTACCATCCCGACCCGCTCCGGTCTCACTCCCGAAAGCCCCCTGATCCCCCAACGCCGCACCCTCCGGGTCCGCGACGTGGAGATCGTCGGTTACGAACTGGTCATCGAGGGCCTCACCGCCGAAGAATCGCTCACCCTCCAAGAACACGGTCTGGGTGGCAAACGCCACATGGGCTGCGGAGTGTTTGCGGCG
>DAOTTM010000086.1:0-2286 GCA_034437915.1 Dehalococcoidia bacterium
GTGCGATGAGAGCCCTGCTCGCACTGCTCGCCGTCCTGCTGCTCAGCGCGTGCGGACCACAGCGCGCCGCAACCCTGCCGTCACCCTCCCCAGCCGACCGTCCGCAGTACGGTGGCGAGTTGAACGTCGGCACCGTCTATGTGACGCTGTCAGCCCTTTCCTGGGATCCGGCCGACTGGACCTGGAAAAGCAATCACGACACGGGAAACGTCCGAGAACAGCTCTTCGCAGCCGACCTATCGAAGGCCGTCAGTCGCGGCGGTCCCTTCGCATACACCCTCGACGCCTACATTCCGGAAGCGGCGATGCGCGGCGAGCTTGCCGAGCGCTGGGAGTGGGAGGGGCCGCTAACGCTCGTGGTCCACCTTCGGCGCGGCGTGATGTGGCCCGACAAGCCGGGCCTGATGAGGGCGCGGGAGTTGGACGCGCAGGATATCATCTATACCTATAAATATACAGCGCAGAGCCCAAAGAAGATCGGCGATTATTTCGATTATATCGACAGGGTGGAGACGCGCGGCTCCCATACAGTCGTCTTCCACCTGAAGAAATTCAACGTCGAGTGGCCTTACCGGTTTGGCTACGGTTACTACTCCGGCATCGTGCCGCGTGAGGCCGCGAAAGTTGACCAAAGAGACTGGCGCAATGTGGTCGGCACCGGCCCCTTCAAGCTCGACCGCTATCTTCAGGGCAGCGTCCAGAGTTTCGCCAGGAACCCGAACTATTGGGACACGGAGACAATTGGCGGAATCCACCGCCAGTTGCCGTTCGTGGATCGGGTCACCTACCGGATCATCAAGGACGAGGCGACGTACGTCAGCGCTCTGCGAACCGGAAAGCTCGATGTCCTGGAGAGTGTCCGGTGGACCATGGCTGAGCACCTCATGGAGACCACGCCTGAGCTGAAGTGGCGGCGATGGTTGTCGCCCCAGGGAACGCTCATCGCGCTGCGAGTGGATCGCGAGCCTTTCGATGACGTTCGGGTCCGCCGAGCCCTCAATATGGCGATCGACAAGAAGCGCCTGTTGGAAACCCTCTATGAGGGCCAGGGCGAGCTGATGGCCTTTCCGCAACACCCGGAATTCGGGCCCTACTTCCAGCCGCTCGCAGAGATGCCGCCTTCGGTGCGCGAACTGTTCGAGTTCGACCCGCAGAAGGCCCGCAGGCTGCTAGCCGAAGCAGGCTATCCGAACGGCTTCTCCACCACGATGCAGGTCTGCAGCTGCAGCACACCCAACATGGATCTGGCGGCGGTCATCGTCGACTACTGGTCGAGGGTGGGCGTGAAGGTGACGATCGAGCCGCTCGAGTACGGCGCCTTTCTCTCCACCATGACGACCGGCACTCACGGCCCGGCCTATATGTTCGCCACCGGCCATGTCAGCCCGACGACGACACTGCGCAAGAACTTCTTTACCGGCCAGCAGTGGAACGCGGCCAGGTATTCAGACCCGGAGTTCGACCGGGCAATCGACCGGGTAACGGAGATCCGGGACGAGAGCGAACGCACGCGCCTGGTGCGCGAGCTTACGGTCCGCGGGCTCGACGAGGCGCCCTATGTCTGGCTGCCAACACCGTACCTCTTCACGGGCTGGTGGCCCTGGGTGCGGAACTACGGCGGCGAACTGCGTGCCGGCGCGGTTCGGCCTGGGCCGATCTACGCCCGAGCGTGGATTGATCACGACCTTAAGAAGCGGATGGGTTTCGAATGAGCCCTCTGTTGGAGGTGGAGGACTTAGTCGTCGAGTTCCGCACCGAGCGGGGGCGCCTTCGCGCCGTCGATGGGGTTTCCTTTTCCGTGGACCGTGGGGAGACCCTGGCCATCGTGGGCGAGAGTGGCTCGGGCAAGAGCGTTACGGCCCTGTCTCTGCTCCGTCTGGTGGGTGACGCCGGCCGGATCCAGGCGGCCCGCGCGACCTTCGAAGGCGTCGAGCTGTCCGGCCTCGACAGCGCGGGCATGCGGGCATTGCGGGGCAACCGCATCGCCATGATCTTCCAAGAGCCAATGTCCTCGCTGAACCCGGTGATGACGATCGGCGAGCAGGTCGCCGAACCCCTGCGGCTCCACAAGGGCCTCAGCCGCCGCGAGGCCCGGGCTGCGGTCGGAGACCTGCTGGCGAAGGTCTCGATACCTGACGCGCGCGAGCGCCTCGACGAGTACCCGCACCAGTTTTCAGGCGGCATGCGGCAGCGCGTGATGATCGCAATGGCCATCGCCTGCCAACCCGCGCTGATCATCGCCGACGAGCCGACGACGGCCCTCGACGTCACCGTGCAGGCGCAAAT
>DAOTTM010000087.1:0-16777 GCA_034437915.1 Dehalococcoidia bacterium
CCGTTGCCATCATCGCTCACAAGAGCGGGGGCCGGGGCAGCGGTGGGGGCGCGCGTAGGAAATACCTGTTGCTGGCCACGTTGCGTGGGTGCGACGGTCGGCTGGGTTTGCTGCGGGCGTGACGTTGGCGCGGTCTGCGGCCCGCCGCCGGTGATGACCTTCGCCACGAACTCCTGCTCGAACCCGGAGATGTCGAATCCGTACGTCTGCTTGAGCGCGACATCGAATCGCGTTTGCTTCTTGGTCAGCGCCATCAAAGCTGCCATCTTGTCGGGGCCGTACGTGTCGATGAGGTACTTCGTCATCGTATACCCCTGCCCATACGCGGCGATGATGGCGTTCGGGTCGGATGGGCTGAGGTTCATGCGATCAAACGGGATGACGGTTTTCGTTCGCGCGACGGTCGCCTGGAAGGCGGAGACGTAGTCCGCCTGTGAATCCTGCGAATAGACCGCCAGGCCTTCATCCAGCCAGAACGGAAGCTTGACCAGCGTGCTTTCGCCCGCCGATTGGTTGATGATGTGGGCGAATTCGTGCCGGAAGGTATCGACCGATGACGAACCACCGCATGAGTTGGCTACCGTGATGATGTCGTTGGCGCTGCCGGGACGATAGCCACAGGTGACAACCCCGGAGTTTCCGATCGTCGTGCCTTTCCCAGGCTGGGAATCGGCCAGTTCCTTCGCATCGGCGAAGAGGACGACCTTCACGGGTTTTCGCGTGAGGTCCGTCTTGAGCAGGCCGGTGGCCATTTTCTGGAAGACGGTCTCGGCGGCTGCGATGAAGCGGGCGGCGCTGCTCGAACGGTCGCCATGGTAGTAGATCGTGACGAGGGGATTCGCGGAGGTCTGCCAGTCCTTGCCGCTGGGGAGGTAGAGGAACTTCTGGTCGGTGCCCTTGAAGACGGAACCATCGGCGAGGGTGAGTTCGAAATGCCAGGTGAATTCGTTGCCGACCGGGATCCAGTCGATATCGGGGTCGGTCTTCACGATGATCTCGGAGGTTATCGCTTTGCCAGCTGCGAAGGTTGCGGGTTTGCCCAGGCCGGAGGTGTTACGGCCCGTGAGCTGGTAAGCAAGGGAGACATCCGTGATCTCCACATCCGCCCTGGCTGTCACTTTGAATGTGAGGTTCTTCGGGTAGTTGTTTTCGACCGTGGCGGAGATGATCGACGTATCCGCGCGGGCGGCGATGGGCGTAGTCATCGTCCCAACGACGGCCACGGAAAGGAAGAGCGCGAGGACGATCAACGCTCGCTTCACGATGGCTCGCCGACAAGGGATTCGAGATACGCGCGCATAAAGCCGTCCAGCTCCCCATCCAGTACCGCCGTCGTGTCGCTCGTTTCGTGGTCGGTGCGGTGATCTTTGATCATCTTATACGGGTGGAGGACGTAACTCCGAATCTGATTCCCCCAACCCATATCGACGTGCTGGCCTTTTAACCTGGCCTTTTCCTCTTCCTGGCGCAGCAGTTCGATTTCCAGGAGGCGGGATTCGAGCACTTTCATGGCGCTTTCGCGGTTTCGGCCCTGCGAGCGTTCGTTCTGGCAGGTGACGACGATGCCCGTGGGCAGGTGGGTGAGGCGGACCGCGGTGGAGTTCTTCTGCACGTTCTGGCCGCCCGCGCCGCTCGACCGAAAAACGTCGATCTTGACGTCATCGGGGTTCACCTCGATGGCGGAACCGGGTTCGACCTCGGGCATGACCTCGACCTTGGCGAAGCTCGTATGGCGCGAATGGGAAGAGTCGAACGGCGATTGGCGGACGAGACGGTGGACGCCGCGCTCGCTCTTCAGGTAGCCGTACGCGTAAGGCCCAGTAATCTCAATCGTCGCGCTCTTGATTCCCGCCTCTTCCCCTTCCATCGTGTCGAGCACTTCGATTCCGAATCCGCGCCGTTCACTCCAGCGCAGGTACATGCGGAAGAGCATCTCCGCCCAGTCCTGCGACTCCGTCCCTCCCGCGCCTGCATGAACGGCGAGGATAGCGCTGCGGTTATCGTATTCGCCCGACAGCTGGAGCTGAAATTCCAGGTCCTTGAGCTGCGCTTCGACGGCTTCAAGCTCTTCGCCGACGCCCTCGGCGGCTGACGCTTCGTCTTCAGCGATGGCCAGTTCGAGCAGTCCGGCGGCATCACGCGCGCGTCGTTCGATGCCCCGCCAGACTTCGACCTTGGAACGAAGGTTCGAAAGTTCTTGCAGCAGGTCGCGGGCGGAATTCGGGTCGTCCCAAAAGAATGTTTCGGCGGATTTGGCTTCGAGCTCCGCTATGCGTTCTTCGTCGTGAGCGACGTCAAAGGCGCACCAGGATGTCAGAGATGCGGTCCAGCAGGGCGGTGGCCCGGTTCAAGAGTTCGTGCATGTTTCGAATATAGCAAGCACGGCGCTTGGAGTCAGGGCGGACGCCTGGAGTACGTTGCGGTAGACTCCGCCCAACTCCAGTCTGAGGTGCTGTTCATGGCCATCATTCAATCCGCGACAGGTCCCATCGATACCGCCGACCTGGGCTTCACGCTCATGCATGAGCATGTTGCCGTGCGCTGGCCCGCGATTTATCAGACCTACCCGGAGCTCTGGGAGCGCGAACGTCGAATGGGCGAGGCCGTTGAGAAGCTCAAGAAGGCGATCGCGGCGGGCGTGAAGACGATGGTCGATCTCACACCTATCGATCTTGGACGAGATCCCGTGTTCATCGCCGAGGCCGCCCGCAAGTCCGGGATGCAGGTGATCGTGCCGACCGGGCTGTACTACCAGCGCCCGTTTTACTTCGCCGGTCGACCCGCGGGGGCGATCACCGACCTTTTCGTGCGCGACATCATGGTTGGCATCGGCGATACGGGCATTCGCGCGAACGTCATTAAGTGCGCGACGGAGCCGACGATGGATGCGATGAACGAACGCGTGCTGCGCGAAAGCGCCCGCGCGCACCGCCAGACCGGCGTGCCCATCTGCACGCATACGTTCCCCGCGAACCGCACGGGCCTGGACCAGCAGCGCGTGTTCAAGGAGGAAGGCTGCGATCTTGGGCGCATCGTCATCGGGCATTCCGACGACACGGACGACATCACCTACCTCGAGGAGATCATCCAGAACGGCAGCTTCTGCGGAATGGACCGCATCGGGTTGCAGCGCCCGCGCACCGATGACCAGCGCGCGGATATGGTGACCGCGCTCGTGGAGAAGGGGTATGCGGACAGGATCACGCTTTCGCACGATGCCTCCTGTCACATCGACTTCTTCCCCGACGGCTATGCGGAGCAAGCGCTGCCCAACTGGCACCACGGCTTCATCGCCACCGGCTTCCGCGCGCTGCTCAAGGAACGCGGGGTCAGCGATGCCGCCTTCGAACAGATGACTGTTGGGAACCCACGGCGGATCTTCGAGATGAACCAGGCGTATTAGCAGGGGGTTATGCGGAAGCTCAGGGGAGTAGGTCGGCGCTAATCAGTCAGGAAGTGATCGAGGGCCGCAATGGCGGCTGGTTCCGTGAGCATCGGTGCATGGCCGATCCCGGGAACCTCGACGACGGCGCAGTTCGGGTGGCTACCTGCCATCTTGCTTGCCGTCTCAGCGCTCAGGAGGTCGCTATTCGCGCCACGAACAACGAGCACGGGGCAGGTGATCCGGGCGAAAACGTCCCAGGAAGTGGCGCCGGTGGTGGCGGCGGCGCGGCGGCGGATGGCGGGGTCCATCTTCCACACGTACATGCCGTTGTCGTCCTTGCGGACATTGTGGCGGGCGAATTCGGCGAGTTGCTCTTCGTCGATGTGTTCGACCATGCGCACATAGAGTTCGCGATAGTACTTCAGCACCGCTCGCATGTCTGCGAACATTTCGGGCGCGCCGCGCACATGCTGCAAGATGCGTTCGAGGCCAACTGGCTCCACGACAGGCCCCACATCATTGACCACGACTCGGCTCACATGCTCGGGGAACACAGCAGAGTAATTCATCGCGACAATCCCGCCGAGGGCCGTCCCGACGAGCGCGATGTTTTCCAGTCCAAGGGCAGTACGAACGGCTTCGAGGTCCGCCACATACGTCGGGACCTGGTAGCTGTCGGGCGCGCCCCAGTTACTTTCGCCGCGGCCGCGGATGTCGAGGCAGTAGACGTGGAAGTTTGCGGCGAGGCGGGTGGCCGCGGCGTCGAACACGTGCGCCTGCCCGGCGAGACCGTGGAGCATGATGACCGCGGGCGTTCCCGGCGAACCACGAGCGATCAGGTGGTGTCGGACGCCGTTCGCTTCCACGAAAATGTCGCGGACGCCGGTTGCGACTGCGGTGGCCATGATTCTTCCCTCGGAGGGCATTTTGGCCCTCCGCGGATTCTATCTCTCTTTCGCGCTGGATGCGTGGATGCCAGCCAGCGTGGGTCCGTCAGTAGCGCGCGCCTGAGCAAGCGCTGGGATATTTAAGCTCTGTACTGGACTCAAGAGCGGCGTTTCATGGCACGGATGGACCCACAAGGTTCGCATGCAAAAACATGAGTCACACCCAGCCAGCGTCACAGCAACTGTCGGCCCGAGAAACCGCCATCCAGCGTGTGCCAGGATCGGATGTCTTCTTCCCCCAACAAGAAACAAAGGTAGACGATCTCTCCCGCGCGCTCGCTATGGAAGTCGATGAGTCCGCGCGCGGGGTCCTTCACCTCGATGCCACGTTCTCCGAATTCGAACAAGGCTGCCTGAATCTGTTGGCGGAACGCCTGGGCAGGCGGCCGTGGTGGATCGGGTGCGAAGGCATCGTGGTGCGAGTGGCCGTTGGATTGTGCCCGTCCGTGTTCGGAGAAGACCTCCTGCTCCAACGCCTGGAGTTGAGCGAGCGACGCCGTGAGCTGCTGGAGCAATCGGATGACCTCGGGAAGGGCTGCACGGGCTTCCTCCAGTGAATAGAGCCGCATCAAACGAACAGGTGGAGAGGCATGTGCGTGGGGTGGACGGAGGCGCCGCTCTCCAGGTGTCCGATTTCGGCAAGCTCCTGTTCGACACCGGGTCCGAGAACGACGTTTCGCCCGATTCGCAGGTTGGCCGGGACGATCACGCGTTTGCCCACGATCGTGATGCCGGTGTTGACGATATCCGGGCGATCGAAGTTGACAACGCTTTTGTCGCCTTCGCCCACGACGGCGCCCGACCCGATCGTGACCTCTTTATCGATGATGCATCGATCCACGACCGCCCCGCTGCGCACCCATGTCCGGTGCTGGACGATGGAATCGCGGACAACAGCGCCCTCTTCGATGACGACGCCGGGCGAGATCACCGAACGCTCGACGGTGCCCTCAATCTGTGCGCCCGGCGAAATCAGGGAGTTCGAGACGGAAGCTTTTGGCCCGAACCGTGCCGGGGGCAGGATGGCGCCTGCCGTTCGCAAGCGCAGTTCCGGGTTATCGAGATTGAGGGACGGGTGCGGTGCCAGGAGGTCCATGTGCGCGGAGTGGTACGACTCGACGGTGCCGACATCGCGCCAGTAATCCTGGTATTGGTAGCCGAACACGCGATGGGTTTGGTAGATCCGCGGGATGATATCGCGGCCGAAGTCGTGTTTGCTCTCTTCGATCTCGGCGTCCGCCTGGAGCTGTTCGACGAGGACATCCTTGTTGAAGCAGTAAACGCCCATTGAGACCCAGGGCGAGCGCGGCTTCTCCGGTTTCTCCTGGAAGTCGATGATGCGCCCGCTGCTGTCCAGGTCGAGGACGCCAAAGCGGTGGGCCTCTTCGCGCGGGACGGAGTAGACAGCGACCGTCGCGTCGGCGCCCTGGCTGCGGTGGTAAGCGATCATGTTTCGGTAGGCGGTCAGGTAAATGTGATCGCCCGCGAGGATGAGGACTTCCGTCGCCCGCGATTCTTCGATCACGTAGAGGTTCTGGTAGATGGCGTCGGCTGTGCCCTGGTACCAGTCCATATCCGCGCGCCCGAGGTAGGGCTGGAGAATCTGGATGCTGTTGTCCAGCCCATCAAGACCCCACGGCCGGCCAGCGCCGATGTGATTAAAAAGCGACCGGGGCCGATATTGGGTGAGCACGGAGACCTTGGAGATGCCGCTGTTGCCGCAATTGCTCAGGGCGAAATCGATAATCCGGTACTGTCCTCCGAAGATGACGGCGGGCTTCGCGCGCTGTTCAGAGAGCACGGAAAGACGGTCTCCCTGGCCACCGGCGAGAATCATGGCGAGGACGTTGATCAAGGCGTTCTCCGGCGTGTACCGCGCGGCTCGGGGGCCGGGCGGTACACACCATTCTACGCAGAGGGACGGCGCCCTGTCAGTCCCGACGATGTGACAGGGCGCTCCGAGAACCGAGTTGCGAATGTTCTCTACGCAGCGGCGCTCCTCCCGCTTGCGCAAGAGCGGAGGACCATCGCGAACGCGCAATCGCGGCAGACAATCATCGAGTGCTGACTGGGGCGACCGCCTCCCGCGCCTTCGACATCGGCAACGGTGAGGCGCGAATGCGCCCGCGTAACGCGCCCACATAGGGGACAAGGACCACGAACAGACTGGCTCCGAGACATCTCCCTACCTCAAAGCCGCCACCACGGAGCATCGTGCCACCGCGAGGGCAGCATTGGAATCGGGGAAAGCGACTACGGGGAATCCCGACGAGCGTCACTCGATTCGCTGGATAGAACTCACGCTAGCGAAGCCGAGATCGTAACTCCAGATTCTTGAACAACCGATGCGGCGCATCATCGCAACGTGCAGGCAAGCTCGGGAGGACAATCGTGGGTAGTTCCCCGACATTGCTCGTGCGCCGTCCACATCCTCTTTAGTGACCTCGGCGACGCCGGAGACCATCAATTCCATGGCCTCGTAGGCAGCGTTCATGCTGTCTCGGTCACGAAGCGCAAGGTAACGGTGCAGAATCTCTTGGAAGGTCTCGGCGCTTGTGACCAAGAGCTCGCAGGCGTAAAGCAACTGCGGGAGCAACTCGATGACGCGCAGTTTGTTCGGGTGGTCCGCGCCAACGAGGTACATCGGCACATTCGAATCGACAAAGATCATTCGAGGCCGCGGCCCTCCTCAATTTCTGCGAGGATCTGTTCGATTTCGCCCGTAGGTCCTGAAAACCGAGCAAACCGCAAAACCGCGGCGATGCGTTCCGCTGGGTCCATCTCCGTCCCCTCGGCCAGGGTGCGCCGAAGGCTCTCACGTACGACGCTTGCGACGGGTTTGCCCTGTCGCCGTGCGGCATCAGCCACGGCCTCGTACTCGTCATCGGGCAGGATGATCTGTAGTCGTTTGCTCATGGATTGAGTAAGAAATGACTCAAGGCGTGTGTCAAAAATCAAATGATTGCAGCCCGTGGTGGGGAGGCTAGAATGTGGCGACGAGGAGATTGCCATGACACTGAAGCAAACAGAAGCAGGTCCGGGGTCCGCGGGAATCGCGTTCGACCCGGATCAGCTCCGTGCAAAGTATCGCCAGGAGCGAGACAAGCGCACTCGCACCGATGGTACGAGCCAATACCGCGAGACGGCCGGAGATTTCGCGCGTTTCGTTGAGGACCCGTACGCAGAGCCGATTAGTCGACAACCGCTGACCGACGACGTGGAGGTAGCAGTCATCGGCGGCGGCTTCGGCGGATTGCTTGCCGGCGCTCGGCTCCGCCAGGCTGGCATCCAGGACATCCGCATCATCGAAAAGGGCGGCGACTTCGGCGGCACCTGGTATTGGAATCGCTATCCCGGCGCGCAGTGCGATGTCGAGGCGTATATCTACCTCCCGCTTTTGGAAGAGGTGGGGTACATGCCCACCGAGCGGTATGCGCGCGCCCCTGAAATCATGGAGTACAGTCGCGCGATTGCGCGCAAGTTCGACCTCTACACCAACGCCTGTTTCCAGACGGAGGTGACGGAGCTTCGCTGGGACGATGCCACGAAGCGGTGGATCATCTCCACGAACCGCGGCGACCGCATGCGAGCGCGCTTCGTAACGCTCGCGAACGGCCCCCTCAACCGCCCAAAGCTTCCGGCGATCGATGGCATCGAGACGTTCGCGGGGCACACCTTTCACACGAGCCGCTGGGACTACAGCTACACGGGCGGCAACTCCTATGGCAACCTCGAAGGACTGAAGGACAAGCGTGTCGGGATCATCGGGACGGGCGCCACGGCAATTCAGTGCGTCCCATTCCTCGGCGAAGCGGCGGCGCAGCTCTACGTGTTCCAGCGCACCCCCTCGTCGGTAGACGTCCGCGGCAACCGGCCGACAGACCCAGAATGGGCGGCCTCCCTCCAGCCGGGCTGGCAAAAGGAGCGTATGAACAATTTCAGCACGCTCGTCACGGGCGGCTACCAGGAGGAGGACCTCGTCGCCGATGGCTGGACGGATATCTTCCGCAGGCTCATCTCGGCAGCGCCGAAAGCTGGCGCCCGCACGCCGGAGGAAGTCGCCGTGGCGATGGAGTTGGCCGACTTCGAGAAGATGGAGCAGGTGCGCGCACGCGCCCAGGCGTTGGTGGACGACCCGAACACGGCGGAGGCCCTGAAGCCGTACTACCGCCAGTTCTGCAAGCGCCCCACCTTCAACGACGAATACCTGCAGACCTTCAACCGCCCCAACGTCCAACTCGTTGATACCAACGGACTGGGTGTGGAACGCGTGACGGAGAATGCGATTGTTGTCGATGGTAAGGAATACGAGGTCGATTGTTTGATCTTTGCCACCGGGTTCGAAGTGGGGACGGCGTACACGCGGCGCGCCGGCTACGACGTTATTGGCCGAGATGGCATCACGCTATCGCAAAAATGGGCGGACGGCCTTTCGACCTTCCACGGCTTTCATAGCAACGGATTCCCGAACTGCTTCCACATGGGCCTCACGCAAGGCGCGCTGACCGTGAACTTCACGCACATGCTCGGGGAGCAAAGCGCGCACATTGCTTACATCATTCAGCAGGCCATCGCTGCCGAGGCGCGGACCGTAGAGGCTACGGAAGAAGCGGAGACAGGCTGGGTAGAGACCATTCGCGTCCTCTCGCGACGCAGCGAGCGTTTCCAGGCGGAGTGCACGCCGGGGTATTACAACAGTGAAGGCAAGCCCAACGCCGCCACTGACTTCACGGGCGGCCAGTACGGGAACGGCCCCCACGAGTTCTTCCAGCTGTTGGCTGACTGGCGCTCCGAGGGCAGCATGCGCGGTATGGAGATCGTGTGACAGCGTCCGTGATCCAGAACTCCCCACCGTCGTAGTGCGCGCGCTACGGACGGCGTGCGCTACGGAGCGCGCGCGGAAGCAAGCGCCGGGATGTTCGGCCTGTCGACTTTTGTTGTGGCGCTCGAGCCGCGACTGTATCCACGTATGACCTGAACCAGTGCACGTCACGGCGGTGCCTGCGCCCGTTGCCGTATACTTCGTGTACCTTTAACACGAAGTGGCCCATGCGCTCATACCGAATCGGCCTCGCCCAGATTAACCAGACCGTCGGCGACATCGACGGAAACGTCGGGCGCATCCGCGAAAGCCTCGCCACAGCAAGGGATGGTGGTTGCGCGATCGTCGCCTTTCCCGAGCTCGCGGTGACCGGCTATCCGCCGGAGGATCTGCTCCTGCGGCGGGCGTTCTGCGAGGCTTCGCGAAAAGCAGTCGACGAAATCGTCGGGGACACGGCCGGTATCATCGCCGTCGTCGGCTTCGTCGATTGGGTCGATGGATCGCCGTTCAACTCGGCCGCCGTGATTGCGGACGGCAAATGGGTGGATACCTACCACAAACGGCGGCTGCCCAATTACGGCGTCTTCGACGAAGAACGCTACTTTGCCGCCGGTCGGCGCGTACCTGTCTACCGCGCCGGCGAACTGACCTTCGGCGTCAGCATCTGCGAGGACATTTGGTATCCCGGAGCGCCCCTCGACGCCATGGCCCTCGGCGGAGCGGAACTCTGCGTGAACATCAACGCCTCCCCCTACCATCGCGGCAAGGTCCAGGACCGCTCACGGATGCTGGCTACGCGGGCAGCCGATAACGTCATTGCGTTAGCGTACGTCAACCTTGTAGGCGGCCAGGACGAGCTCGTGTTCGATGGTTGCTCGATGGTGTTTGACTCAACCGGCGCGCTCGTGGCTCGCGGCCATCAGTTCATCGAGGAGTTGATGCTCGTCGATGTCGACCTCGACGAGGTTGCCCAGCGCCGCCTCCACGATCCACGAAGGCGTGTCGAGCTACGTGATCGCGACGGCGTAGCCGGTGTGGAGATCGTCGATATCCCGTTCCAAGTGGAGATGCGCGCGGGGCTGGACACGGGGGTCATGGCCGAATTGATGTCCGACCCCGCCGAGGTCTGGAACGCGCTTGTGCTCGCTACGCGTGATTACCTCGGCAAAACGGGCTTTGGAAAGGTCGTCATCGGCCTTTCTGGCGGCATCGATTCGAGCGTGGTGGCGGCGATCGCCGTGGACGCCATCGGCGCCAGCAACGTCGTCGGAGTCTCGATGCCCAGCCGCTATTCGAGCGACCACAGCCGCGATGACGCCGCCGACATGGCCAACCGTGTCGGCATCCGCTACATCTCCATCCCCATCGAACCGGCCCATGCCGCCATGCTGGAGATGATGGCTGACGCTTTTGAAGGCACGGACGCGGGCACGGCGGAAGAGAACCTGCAAGCGCGCCAACGGGGCAATGTGCTCATGACCCTGTCGAACAAGTTTGGCTACATCACCCTCACAACTGGCAACAAGAGCGAGATGGCGACGGGCTACGCCACGCTCTACGGCGACATGGCGGGCGGGTATGCGGTCATCAAGGATGTGCCCAAGACGCTCGTCTACGAGATCGCGCGTTGGCGGAACACGCAGGGTCCCTCGCCCGTGATTCCCGAGTCCGTGCTGACGAAGCCGCCGAGCGCGGAGCTGCGACCGGACCAGCTCGACCAGGATTCCTTACCACCATACGAGGTGCTCGACCCCATCCTCCAGGCCTACGTCGAAGATGATCGCACCGTGGATGAGATCGTCGCACAGGGCTTCGATGAGCTGACGGTGCGGCGCGTGATCGGATTGGTTGATCGCAACGAATACAAGCGTCGGCAGGCGGCGCCCGGGATCAAGATCACGCCACGCGCGTTCGGCCGTGACCGTCGCTTCCCGCTCGCGAGCAAGTGGCGCGGTTCGTAGCGGCCGCTTACGGCATCGCCCGTGCGGCGGCGTCGCCGGTATACTGACTCGACACTCATGACGACACCGCCCCCCTCCTTCGATGACCTCCGGGCCGAGGCCCTGTCCGCGCTCGACGGCTTGACCGAGTCCTCCAACCTCGATAGCTGGCGGGCCACGTGGCTCGGCCGCCAGGATGGGCGCATCACGCTCCTCCTCCGCTCCGTCCGTGAACAGCCCCCTGAATCGCGTGCTTCCTTCGGAGCATCGTGTAACGAGCTCAAGAACGTCCTTGAAAGTGCCCTCGACGACCGGCACGAGAACTTGCGGCGGGCATCCCTCGATGTACTGAGCGGGGCTGGCGCGCTCGATGTGTCGCTGCCCGGCCGACCACGCCGATTGGGCCGTCTCCACCCGGTCACGCAGACGATGCGCGATTGCGTGAAGGCGTTCGGAGACATGGGCTTCCGCGTGGCGGAAGGGCCCGAGGTTGAATGGTCGAAGTACAACTTCGATGCCATGCGCATCCCCGAAGACCACCCCGCGCGCGACATGTGGGACACGATCTGGGTGGACACGATCATCGATGGCGAACGCAAGATGCTGTTGCGCACGCACACCTCGCCGAACCAGGCGCGCGTCATGGAACGCACGCCCGTGCCGCCTGTCCGGGTGATCGTCCCTGGCAAGTGCTATCGCCAGGAAGCGACCGACGCGACGCACGAGTGGATGCTCACGCAGATCGAGGGCCTCGCTGTCGATGAAGGCGTGCGCATGAGCGACCTCAAGGGCGTCCTTTACGAGTTCGCGCGCAAGATGTTCGGATATGATCGCAAGATCATCTTCCACCACAGCTACTTCCCGTTCGTCGAACCGGGAGTGGAGATGGCGATGGACTGCTTCATCTGCCGCGGCTCGGGCGCCGAGTGCCACACCTGCCACGGTACCGGCTGGATCGAGATCCTTGGGGCGGGCATGGTCCACCCGGAAATCATCGAGAATGCGGGGTACGATTCTTCGCGCTACACCGGGTTCGCCTTCGGCATGGGCGTGGAGCGCGTGGCACTACTCCGCTGGGGCATCGAAGACATCCGCCACTTTTACCAGAACGATTTGGGATTTTTGTCGCAGTTTTAGCTGTTAGCTGTTAGCTGTTAGCTGTTAGTAAGATCAGAAAATGGGAGGACATCGTGCGGCCGTTTCAAGAGCTCATCGTTTGGCAGAAAGCGCACGCGGTTACACTGGCCATCTACAGAGAGTCGGCTAAGTTTCCGAGGGAGGAGCAGTATGGCTTGATCAGCCAAGTTCGGCGTTCGTCAAGCTCTGTCCCAACCAACATAGCTGAGGGTTCGGCGCGGGAGAGCTCTCGTGAATTCCATCAGTTCCTTTCCGTGGCCCTCGGTTCCGCAGCTGAAGTCGAATACCAGATTCTGCTGGCACGCGATCTCGGATACCTGTCCGAACTTGTCCATGTAAGACTTGACGCTGATGTGGCCGAAGTGAAACGGATGCTCGTCTCCTTGAAGAAATCACTAAGAGCTAACAGCTAACAGCTAATAGCTGAAAGGCGCTCCGATGAAAATATCCCTCAATTGGCTCCGTGACCTTGTTGATGTCGAACTCCCTGTCGCGGAGCTCGCCCGCCGATTGATCGACGCCACAGCGGAAGTCGAATCGTGGGAGACGATCGGGGCGGAATGGGATCCAGAGCGCATCCGCGTCGCGGAGGTTGTCGCCATCGAGCCGCACCCCAACGCGGACCGGCTGCGGCTGGCGACCGTGGAGACCGGCTCCGGTCGCCAACAGGTTGTCTGCGGCGCGCCGAACCTGGAGGTCGGGCAGAAGGTAGCGTTCGCGACCGAAGGTGCGTTGATTGTCGATGGGCACAGCGGCGAGAAGGCGAAGCTCAAGCTGCGGCCCATCCGTGGCGTCGAGTCTGCTGGCATGGTGCTGAGCGAAAAGGAACTCGGCATGAGCGATGAGCATGAGGGCATCCTCGTGCTCCCCGCTGACGCGCGCGTCGGACGCCCGCTGGTTGAGCAGCTTGGCGACGTAGTCTTCGACATCTCCACATGGGCGAACCGCGCGGACTTGCTGGGCGTGCTCGGCTTTGCGCGCGAGGTCTCGGCACTTACCGGGTCGCCGCTACGAGAGCCGGACCACTCGTACTCCGAAGTCGGTCCCGCCGTCGAGAGCCTGATCGACGTGCGCATCGAAGACCCGGACCTCTGTCGGCGCTTCACAGCCTCCGTCATCGAGAACGTGACCATCGGCCCCTCGCCCATCTGGATGCAGGAACGGCTCCAGCGGCACGGCATGCGTTCGATCAACAACGTCGTGGATATCACGAACTACGTGATGATCGAAACTGGCCAGCCGATCCACGCCTTCGACTACGATTTCGTCCGCGACAAGGCGATCGTTGCTCGGCGGGCGAGACGCGGAGAGCGTCTGACGACGCTTGACGGCGCGGACCGCGAACTCGACCCGGAGATGCTCGTCATCTGTGACGGCGAAGGACCCGTGGGCCTTGCGGGCATCATGGGTGGCGGCAACAGCGAGGTCACCCCGCACACAACATCCGTGCTCTTGGAGATCGCGAACTTTCGCGCAGGGTCCATCCGCCGCACTTCGACGATGCTGAAGCTGCGGACTGAAGCATCGTTGCGCTTCGAAAAGGGCATCGGGCCGGAGATGGCCGAATACGCCCAGCGGCGCGCGCTCCACCTCTTCGAACAGCTCACGGGCGGAAGAATCGCGACGGGACTTGTCGATGTCTTCCCCGGGCGCGAGCCGCAGCGGACGATCATGCTGTCCGCGGCTCGGATCGAGCAGGTGCTTGGCATCAGCATCGCCCCGGATCGCGTGCGCGAGATCCTGACGGCCCTGGGCTTTGTCTGCCACCATCTGCCGCCGGACCGCTACAGCGTCCAGCCCCCGTACTGGCGCCCGGATGTCCAGATCCCGGACGACGTGATCGAGGATCTCGTGCGCATCTACGGCTACGAGCATCTCCCGGCGACCACCCTTCGCGGCGCGCTTCCCGCCCCTGAGGGGCGACCCGTCGAGGAGGCGCGCGAACGCGTGCGCGACCTCGCCGTCTCGCTCGGCTACCAGGAGGTCATCACCTATTCGCTCGGCGGCCGTGAGGGCGACACCCGTGTCATCGACCCAAACGACAGTCTCCGCATGAAGCCGCTGGCCGTGGTCAACCCCGTGGCGGCGCAGCACACCTACCTCCGCACGAGCCTACGCGGTTCGTTGCTGGAAACCTACGCGGCCAACAGACGCCAACACGAGGGCGCGCTCCGCATCTTCGAAATTGGCTTCGAATACCTGCCGACGGAAGCTGACCTGCCACACGAACGCCCGGTGTTCTGTGCGCTCGCAGGTGGTTCACACGAATCGCGCTGGGGCCGGCCAACCCCGGAAAAGGTCGACTTCTTCGACGCCAAGGGCGACCTCGAAGGCGTCCTTGAAGCCCTCGGAATCGTGGGCGGCTTCGCTCCCGCCGAACTGTACGGACTGCTCAAGGGACACTCCGCGACGGTCCGCGCGGGTAAAGAGACGGTTGGCGTCATTGCCCAGGTCCACCCGGATACGGCGGCGCTATTCGACATCCAGGAGCCCGTCTTCCTCATCGAGCTGTGGCTCGAAGACCTGACGCGGGCCATTCCCGGCCGACCGGAATATAGCGCACCGTCGCGATTCCCGGAGGTCCGGCAGGACATCGCGGTCCTCGTGGATGTCGACTTGCCTGCCGGGCGGCTCATGGAGATCGTCCGCTCCCATCGCTCCAACGCCATCCGTCTCGATGCCGAGCTCTTCGACGACTACCGGGGCCAGGGCGTGCCGGTGGGCAAGAAGTCGCTCGCCGTGAGCCTGCGCTACCAGTCGATGGACCGCACGCTCACGGACGCCGATGTTGCGCGCGTGCAACAAGGGCTGCTGAAGCGACTGGAGAAGGAATTGGGAGCGGTTCAGAGGACATAAGTAGGGATTAAGGATTATGCCGCGCCTCCAGGAAATCTTCCGGGGAAAGGCCGACATCCTTGGCAATCTGTCGAAGCAGCGTCGGCGAGATGTCCCGGCCTTGATGGAAAGGGACGGTCGTCCCGCGTCCGTCAGCGTGTCGGTACTGTCGGTGGGAGCCTCGCTGGCGAACTTCGACGAAGCCCAGCCTCGCGAGGAGCGCGTGACCTCGCGCGGCTTGAGAACAGGGATACTACTCATCGGACTTCGACGGTTTGGGTGCCGATGAACGTGCTTTCAAAAGTGGGTTCCCCGTCCTGAGCATCTCGACCACTTCTTTGAGGTTGTTACCCAGCTCGTCGAGCGTCTCGCGCTGGCTATGCGCCCCCCGGAAATCCCGGCACCCAACCGACGTAAAGACCAGTGTCAGCGTCCCGTTCGATGACCGCTGTGAAGTTCGTCATTGTGAAGTCCTGTCCCATTGTCGGCGCTTTCGAACCGATTCGCTACTGGTCTCGTTCTTCGCCTGTCATTCGCCGATCTCCCGTTTCACGAGTCGCTGTACTTCGAGCGCGGGGATGCCGTGCTGGGTGGCGAGGCTGCGAATGTCCTCCCATTCGAAGGAGCGGCGAATCGTTCCCTGCCACTCGGAAACCTTCACTCGCCCTGTCCCCAAGCTTGTCGTGACTTCTTCGATGCGGCGGGCGGCTTCGTAGCGGGAGTAGGGCGTTGTGCGAACGCCGAGAGTCGTTGTTTCGGTGAGGAAGACGTTGGCAAAGTGGGCGACCTTGTCCGCCGGGGCGAGGGCGCAGAGCTTCGTCGCGGCGCGCCCCTTCTTCATGCCGATGGCCTCGGTCCAGGCGTCGAGCGCGCCCTCATCCATGAGGCGGTCGCGGGCATGGGCGAGGAGCGTCGCGGGCATGTCGTCGATGTTCGCCTCCAGGAGCACGATTTGGCGCGCAGGGGCCATTTCGGCAGGCGCCTGGGTCCCGATGAACACGCGTACGCCGTTCGGGCGATTGGGCGGGTCGAACGTTCCAGCGCCCGCGCCGTGGGAGAGCGCCGTGATCGTGGCAGCGCCTGGTTTTGCGACGGCGGCGAGGATGGCGGCGCCCGTCGGGGTGACGAGTTCGTGGCTTGCTTCGACGAAGCGCATCGCGAACCCGGCCGCCTGGAGGATGTTCGCTGCTGCAGGTCCAGGACTCGCTGGAATCGCCCCGTGCGCGGATTTCGTGATCGTGCCCGAGCCAACGGTCACGACCGGACAGAACGCTTGCCCGACGTTCAACGCTTCCAGCGCCAGCATTACCCCGACGATATCGAGCAGCGCATCGACGCCCCCGACTTCGTGGAAGTGTGGCTGGTCCGTGCGATGCGCCGCCGATTCGCCCCGTTCGAGCCACCCAATGGCATCGAGCGAGCGCTTGATGACTCGGGGCGGCAGGCCGGATGTTGTGACCAACGCGCGCATCTCGTCTGGCTGGAATGTGCGATCCTCCGCGACGTCGAACCGGAGATAGGTTGCCTGCAGCCCTGCTCGCGACACCCGCACCGGTTCGATGAAAAACGCCGGGAGCCCGAGTTGCTTCAAGCCAACCATGATTCGATTGAGAGGCGCACCCGCGTCGAGTAACGCCGCGAGCGCCATGTCGCCGGCGATGCCGGAGAAGCAATCGAACACGGCGACGGTCTCCGGGTCAGTCACGTCGGG
>DAOTTM010000088.1:0-33176 GCA_034437915.1 Dehalococcoidia bacterium
ATTCCCGCCGATGGGCTGACAAACTCAACCCCGACGACTCTGCGGTCAGCGGAGTAGTCGATCATCCGCATATCGTCCAACTCGACGGTATCGTCGACCTCGGCGTCGAGCAGCGTGACATAGAGGACATCCGCCTCTTCGTGGTATTCCGCGAACTTCTTGCTGGTCACGATTCAATCCTCCCCTCGCCCAACATATCACGATGCGTTCCCGGTCCCAGCGAATCGACGGACGCGGAACGTCGGGCATCGCGGCACCCTCACCGGTGGGGGCCACCGAGGAACGTTGTCACCGTGGTTCCCGGCCAGGGACGGCCGGGTGGGCGTCAGAGTTTTGCACGGCAACGTGCTGGGTTCCGTTCGTCCTGAGCCTGTCGAAGGGCCGGTCACACTCGAACCATGGACAGCGGCGTGTTCATCCTTCGACAGGCTCAGGACGAATGGGGGTGACAGGCGGAACGACGTGAAAATCGAACCAAGACAAGGCGCACGCAAAACTTTGACGCCCACCCGGACGGCCGTGCCTACAAAATGGATGAAGCTGACGGCGCTATACTGTGCGCACTCTCTTTCAGGATTCAGAACGTGGAATATCGCAACCTTGGCAACTCTGGGCTGCAGGTCTCGGTCGTGGGGCTGGGCTGCAACAACTTCGGCATGCGCATGGACCCCAGCGCGACGGAGATTGTTGTCAACAAGGCGCTCGACGCGGGCATCAACCTCTTCGATACGGCCGACGTCTACGGCGGCGCGGGCAAGTCGGAGGAGTTCCTGGGCGAAGCGCTGGGGGCGAAGCGGGAGGATATCGTGCTCGCGACGAAGTTCGGGATGCCCATGGGCAAGAGCACGTACACGAGCCGCGGTTCGCGCCGGTATATCATGAACGCCGTCGAGGCCTCGCTTCGCCGCCTCAACACGGACTACATCGACCTCTACCAGATGCACGCGCCCGATGCGACCACGCCCATCGACGAGACGCTGCGCGCGCTCGACGACCTCGTGACGCAGGGCAAGGTGCGCTATATCGGCAGCTCGAACTTCTCCGGGTGGCAGACGGCGGAGGCGCATTTCGTCGCCACGGCGGCCCATTCGACGCGTTTCATCTCCGCGCAGAACGAGTACAGCCTGCTCAACCGTCGCGTCGAGAACGAACTTGTCCCGGCCGTCAACAAGTATGGCCTTGGCATCCTGCCGTTCTTCCCCCTCGCGAGCGGTTTCCTCACGGGCAAGTACCGGCAGGGCCAGGCCGCGCCGGAAGGGACACGCCTCGGGGCGCCCGGTCCGATGGCCGACCGCATCATGAACGAGCGCAACTGGGATCTCCTTGGGAAGCTCGAAGCCTTCGCGGAATCGCGCGGCAAGGGTGTGCTCGACGTAGCGATCGGCTGGCTCATCGCGCAACCCCACGTGAGCAGCGTGATCGCCGGCGCAACGAAGCCCGAGCAGATCGATGCGAACGTGGCCGCCGGCGAATGGCGCATGAACGCGGAGGAAGTCGCCGAGGTTGATGGGATTACCAAAGAGACGAAGCGGTAGGCCCTCATCCTCCGCCCCATCTCCCGACTTCGCGGGCGAGGGGGAGAACGAGTCCGCGGGTTCATGCTTGGTGGCGAAGACGATGTGCGCCTCCCGCTCCGAGCGAGTGAGCTTCACTCGTCGGCAAGCGTCGGTCGAACAGCGTGGCTCACCCTTCGACAGGCTCAGGGCGAGCGGATCTAATACGTTGCCCACCCCGCGAGCCAACACGGAGGTTGGCGTTCCCGGGGGAGTTCCCGGTCATTCGCGGAGCTTGGCCAGGCCCCAACCGATGACTCCGCAGGCGGCCCCGGCCACGATTCCGCCGAAGAGCATGGGCATGATGAACTGGGACATGGAGGCGCCGCTCGTCATCTGCGCGTACTTGGCGAGGATGACGTTGGCGGAGAAGCCGGCGGCGAAACCCCACGAGGCCCATTGGAACTCCAGCGGCGAGCGGCCGAAGCCGACATCCTGGAGTACGCCGTGGAGGGCGGCGGCAGGGCCGTCGCCAAGCGCGGGGGTCTTCGCCGCTTCGGCTTCGAGGGCCAACACCAATTCGTTGATGAGCTCGTCGGGAATGTCCTCGAGGAGGCGGTCATATTCGGCGATGTTGGTTTCGCGGCGGCGCTTGCGTGTGACGATGCCCGGCTGGCCGCGGGCAAGGGACCCCGGTCCACGCACAAAGGTCGCGGCCGGGGTCGCCTGGAAGCGGTCGTTTCGACAGCCAGCGCACATATCGATGCCGCTGGACCATTCGTCGAAGCCCATGCCCTTGCCGCAACCGTTGCAGCGGGGCCGGACGTTCGCGGAGTCTTCGTACCGTACCTGCGCCGCCATGCCTAACTCTCGCTCGGCGGGCGCACGGGCGTGGACGTGCCTTCGCTCGGCGGGCGGTTGGGTGTCGCGGTGGGCGACGGCGTCTTCGTTGGCGTTGGCGTTGGCGTTGGCGACGTGGTCGCCGTGGGGCTGACCGCTGGGGTCGGCGTGCTCGTCGCGGAGGCGGCGCCCGTGGGCGTGGCGCTCGGCGTTGCGGTGGAACCCTCGGTGCTCGGGCGAGGTGTGAATGTCGGTGCGGGAGTGGGCGTCCGTGTGCCCGCGACGGTGCCGGTGACGGTGGGGTTCGAGGCGGCGGCCACGGATGGTGATGCGATCACGGTCGGGTTGGTCTTGCCGCCTGGACTATCCTGGACGCCGAGGACCTGGCTCGAAGGCGTCGCTGAATCGAACAGCTCCATCGTGGCCCCGCCCTGTTGGAGCTGGGCGAGGAGCTGGGGCAGGCGCGAGGCGGCGGACTGGCCGGGCGGTGGCGTGGCGACGCCATCGAGGGGCACGCCCATGCACGCCGACGTGGCAAGGGCGACCGCACCAACGGCGCCGATTCCCAGTTTGACCCGCATGCGCGAAGGGAAGCGGACGGTCATAGCGGGAGGGTACGGCGGGCGTCGGGCCTGTCCCATCGGGCAGACACCGCAAAGCTCGGGGGAAGTCCCGTAAGAAACCCTCCTCGCCCCCGGTCCGGGGACCGTTGCGTGCAGTGCGCGAGAAAAATTCACACGAGGAACGCATGGGAACGCACGTTGTTCGTTGTGCAACGCACGTGCGTGTGGGCGTGTGCATGGCGGGGGCGGCGGGCGTGGTGTTCATGGGGCGAGCGTAGGGTGGGCGCGCGAGGAGGTGGAAGGTGGTGGTGGCGCTGCCGCTTTGTGGAAGCGAGCGCCGACGATATCGACGAGACGTGGCGCCTTGTTGGTGCGGATCGTACGATCGACGGGCAGGAGCGAAACGCATGTGCCCCTCGTGCGGCGAAAGACTTAACAAGGCAGTCTATCGTGGAGGCTTCGAACTGAAGAGCTGCCCCAACTGTTCCCAGCGGGCCGGAAGGCACGTGTACTACGCGCAAGAACTGTTCGGACAGCGCCGAATGGCAGATGGTAGCGTCATCGTCCAGTCATGGTGCGGGCCGTGTAGAGGCAACAAGCCACCGGTTGCCTATGTGACTACTTGCTGACATGACGGTCGCAAAAGAACTCGCCGCTGGCGACAACGACGAGTCCGAGCTACCGGCGATAGCAAGGTTAACGGGCCAGTCAAGGTTCGATTTGGTGTCCGACGGCCCACCCACGGGCGGACTGACGCCACGCCGAGCCACGGCATTGGCTGGCCGTCTTCCTCGGCCGTTCTTGAAGTGGGCGGGCGGTAAGGGTCAACTTCTCAAAGAATTGTTCTCAACAATTGACTCTTTGCCGTGGTCCGGCGCGTATCACGAGCCGTTTGTGGGCGGAGGGGCTCTCTTTTTTGAGCTATCGCGAAACTCCCGAATTCCGTCGCGCGCAATCCTCGCAGACGTAAATGTCAACCTGATTGAATGCTACGAAGCGGTGCGGTCGAATGTCGCAGCCGTCATAGCATTGCTGCACGAACACGCCGCCAATCACAGCGCAGAACACTACTATCGCACCCGATCCTTGGTTCCGCGTACCCTGGAGGAACGCGCTGCCCGAGTGATCTACATGAACAAGACCTGCTTTAACGGCTTGTATCGCGAGAATCGCCGAGGCGAATTCAATGTTCCGATCGGCGACTACGTTAACCCGAACATTTGCGACGAACCTAACCTCCGCGCTTGCTCAAGAGCGCTGCAGCCTGTGGTTGCTCGTCAGGAATCGTTCGAATCCGTTCTTGGCGCTGCCCGCGCTGGAGATCTTGTGTACTTCGACCCCCCCTACGTGCCCTTGTCGGAAACGTCATCGTTCACGGCTTATGCTCGCGACGGCTTTGACGCCACGAATCAGCAGCACCTGGCAGATGTCTTCCGAGAACTTGATCGCCTCGGGGCGCTGGTGATGTTGTCCAACTCCTCCACTCCCCTTGTGAAACAGCTATACTGCACGTTTCCAACTCGAGAGGTCATGGCGAGGCGAAGCGTCAACAGCAAGGGCAATCGCCGGGGTGATGTCCCCGAGCTCATTGTGACGAATTTTCGCTAAGGGCGGTCAGTCTTAGGCCAACGATTCGAAGGCGCCTTTGCGGGAGCGGTCTCATCGGGATCGCGCCAAATGCCGTTCTCCACCGAGCGTCCCTCCCGATGTTGCGCAGCTCTGAGGACCGGGAACGGCATGCCTGCGGCAATTCGAGGGTTACCTTTGCGGTCCCCTGCAAGGATTTCCCACCAGTTCCGCCGTGTCTTGGTGCCGGCCGCTGCCCATGACTCCATGATTCCGTCTATCATGTCCGCGACGTCGTCGTAGTCATTCGCCCGCAGCCAAACTCGCGCGTCACTCGCCCGCATATCTATCTCTTCCCGAATCGTCGGACTCGCAGCAGTTCGTCCGGGTCTTTCAGTCGTTCGATCAAGAATGAGACCCATTCATCAGTATAGATGTAGTCTCGATGAGCTTCATCATATTGACAAAATTTTGGATTGCAGCCCTGTGGCGTGGCAAGGCCAGGTTTCCGCGCCTCATAGGCCTTCCAAGACTTCGTATGGTCGTTCATGGTGAACGGAATGCCGAGGGCCCTTGCAATCAAGTCGACCACGGTATTGGGCCTGAACTTTCCTTGGTTCGCGACCGGGACGCGTCGTTCCCGCGTGATGGCGATGCGCCTTTGGATCTCCTGGAAATTCTCGTCGTTCGGATCGTAGTCGACGAATTCCAGCGATAGGTCAGAACTAGACTCGTGATTACCAGTCTTTGGGATCAAGTATACTCGGAAGCTGAATTTCGGATCGGCGTACACGTCGTCTGGAAGCGAAGCGCGATATCCATCTAGGAAGGTGCGCAACTCGGAAAGCTGGACAACTTCAAGTTCCTTGAGAGCTAATCGTTGCTGAGGAGGACGATATGAAGATAGTTGCAGCGGGACGGCCAGAGTCGAGGACAATGCGAAGCGCTCTCCAAACTCAGAAACGAGCAGTCGTTCGAAATTAAGTAGAAGCGCCTGCCACTCGCCTGTCACCTGAAGATCGAAAGCTGGAACGAACCGATGTTCGACCTTGTTTCTCAACAGGATTATCAGCGTCAGATTTGCCTGGACCGCCGCGTCGTCCTTGTCAACTCGGTGGCGAAGACAATTGCTGAGATCCCACGCCTTGTCGTCTCCGTCGATGACGGTCACGTTGCCGTTTTTATCCTTGGAACGGTAGTCGATGCCGTCACGTTCGAACATTGCGTGAAACAGCGCGGTCCATCCGGTCACCATCAACATAAGGTAACCTTCGGTTCGGAAGGTGGTCGCTGGACGATTATATATGTCCACCGCGAGCGTCACGGCCTGGACAGACTTCAGCAAAAGGGCTTCGACACGGGGTGGAAGCGATTCCTCGTCTATCAACGAATTGTCTTGGTGGACTTGCGACATGTGCCTCAAGTAGCTTGCTTCAGAGATCGCTGCGACACCTTTTACCCGGAATCCGTTGCCCTCCTTCGTGAGGAACGGCTTCCACTTCTTGCTGGGATATGTCCGGATTGTAGTCGCCTTCCACTGGGTCGCAGCGGCGATTTCTTGAAGCGTCACGATGTGACCGGAGTGTTCGGCTTCGGAAAGAAAGTGGTACGAGAGAGATACTCTTTCCGTGTTCGACATCGTTCATCTCGCAGCCGCACGTCGCGGATAATGTCGTAGACATCATACCGAATAGGGATATCGCTGCATAGGTATGCTCAGGAAACGATGATCCGCGTCGGGGAGTGTTCGTTGCCTGGCGGCGGGCCCTCACCCCCTGCCCCTCTCCCGACTCCGCTGCGCTCGCGGGAGAGGGGAGAGGATTGGTCGTGAATAAACCGTGGTTGGCGTCGTGTTCATCCTTCGACAACCTCAGGACGAACGGACGATCGGCGCGCCAACCTGCCCGGCGCCCTTGGTCGGCTTCGAATGGTCTACTCCCCTTCTCCCGCGAAGTCGGGAGAAGGGGTTGAGGGATGAGGGCGGGATGCCGGGCTACCGGCGATGGCTTTGTTCGCGTATGGGCAGGACAACGACGAGCAAAGCGCCGGAGAGTGTTCGTGGCCGGGCGGCAGGCCCTCACCCCCGGGAAGGGATTCTGCTCTCCCGACTCCGCTGCGCTCGCGGGAGAGGGGAGAAAGAGTCACACGACTTCGCCGACGACGACATCGCTGAACGTGTAGACGCCGGCGGCGTAGTCCACGCGGATCTCATGGCCCGGGGGGAAGGCGCCGGCGAGGACGTCGATGGCGAGGGGGTCGAGGACGCGGCGCTGGATGACGCGCTTGAGCGGGCGGGCGCCGTAGATGGGGTCGTAGCCTTCGGCGGAGAGGGCGGCGCGCGCGGCGGGGGTGATGTCGAGCGTGAGGTGGCGCTCGGCGAGGCGCTTCGCCACGAGGTCAATCTGGATATCGACGATGCGCTGGATATCGACCTCGGTGAGGGCGCGGAAGATGACGAGTTCGTCGATGCGGTTGAGGAACTCGGGGCGGAAGTGGGCGCGGACCGTCTCCATGACCATCGCCCGCCGTTCGTCCTCCTCCATGCCGTAGTCGACGAGGTGGGCGCTGCCGAGGTTGCTGGTCATGGCGATGATCGTGTTCTTGAAGTCGACGACGCGGCCCTGTCCGTCCGTGAGACGGCCGTCGTCGAGCACCTGGAGGAGGGTGTTGAAGACGTCCGGGTGGGCCTTTTCGACCTCGTCGAAGAGGATGACGCAGTAGGGCTTGCGGCGCACGGCCTCCGTGAGCTGGCCGCCTTCGTCGTAGCCGACGTAGCCGGGAGGGGCGCCGATGAGGCGTGAGACGGAGTGCTTCTCCTGGTATTCGCTCATATCGATGCGCACCATCGCGCGTTCGTCGTCGAAGAGGAACTCGGCGAGGGCGCGCGTGAGCTCCGTCTTGCCGACGCCCGTGGGGCCGAGGAAGATGAAGCTGCCGATGGGGCGGTTCGGGTCCTGGAGGCCCGCGCGGGAGCGGCGGATGGCGTTGGCGACGGCGCTCACGGCTTCGTCCTGGCCGATGACGCGTTCGTGCAGGCGCTCCTCCATCTTGATCAGCTTCTGCGTTTCGCCTTCGAGCAGGCGGCTGACGTTGATGCCCGTCCAGCGCGCCACGACCTCTGCGATGTCATCTTCGTCGACGACTTCTTTGAGGAGCTGGCCTTCGCCCGATTGGAGCGACGCTTCGAGCGCTGTCAGCCGGTTGTGGAGGTCGCTGAGGGTGGAGTAACGGAGGCGCGCAGCCGTTTCGTAGTCGAACGAGCGTTCGGCCTGTTCGATCTCCAGGTTGGCGCGCTCGATCTGCTCCTTGAGCGAGCGGATCTCCTGGATGCGGCCCTTCTCCTGCTGCCATTGGGCGCGCAGGCCGGTCTGCTGCTCCTTGAGGTCGCCGAGTTCGCGTTCGAGCTTGTCGAGGCGGTCGCGCGAAGCGACGTCGGTCTCCTTGCGCAGGGCCTCGCGTTCGATTTCGAGTTGCATGAGGCGGCGTTCGACGTCGTCGAGCTCGACGGGGAGACTGTCGATCTCGGTGCGCAGGCGTGCAGCTGCTTCGTCAACGAGGTCGATCGCTTTGTCCGGGAGGAAGCGGTCGCTGATGTAGCGGTGCGAGAGTACGGCGGCGGCGACGAGGGCGGCGTCCTTGATGCGCACGCCGTGGTGGACTTCGTAGCGTTCGCGCAGGCCACGGAGGATGGAGATCGTGTCCTGGACGTCCGGTTCGCCCACGCGCACGGGCTGGAAGCGGCGTTCGAGGGCGGCGTCCTTTTCGATGTGCTTGCGGTATTCGTCCAGCGTGGTCGCGCCGATGCAGTGCAATTCGCCGCGCGCGAGCATGGGCTTGAGCATGTTCGAGGCGTCCATCGAGCCTTCCGCCGCGCCCGCGCCGACGACCGTGTGAAGCTCGTCAATGAAGAGGATGACGCGACCCTCGGCCTCCTGGACCTCCTTGAGCACGGCCTTGAGGCGGTCTTCGAACTCGCCGCGATACTTCGCGCCGGCGATGAGGGCGCCGAGGTCGAGCGAGACGAGCTTGCGTTCCTTCAGGCTCTCGGGGACATCGCCGCGGACGATGCGCTGGGCCAGGCCTTCGACGATCGCCGTCTTGCCGACGCCGGGCGGACCGATAAGCACGGGGTTGTTCTTGGTGCGGCGCGACAGCACTTCGATCGTGCGACGGATCTCCTCGTCGCGGCCGATGACGGGGTCGAGCTTCCCTTGTTCGGCGGCCTCGGTGAGGTCGCGCGCGTACTTAAGGAGTGCTTCGTACTTGGACTCGGGGTTCTGATCGGTCACGCGTTGGTTCCCTCGTAGTTGGGCGAGCGCCTGGTAGACGGCGTCGCGCGTCAGGCCCGCGGTGCGCAAGAAGGTCGCCACCTGCCCCTCCGCCTGGTCGATGGCGCCGAGAAAGAGGTGCTCGGTGGAAACGAAGTCATCCTTGAGGCGCTCGGCTTCCTTTTCGGCGGTGTCGGCGGCCTTGCTCAGCTTCGCGCTGAGGTAGACCTTGACGTCGCCGAAGACCTTGGGGCGGGCGGCGATGGCCTGGCGGCCGGCGGTGATGAGCGCCGTCGGGTCCACGCTGCGCAGGCGGAGGAGGCGGGGGACGACGCCGTCGGGCTGTTCGGCGAGCGAGACGACGAGGTGGTCTATGCCGACTTCCTGGTGCTGTGACTCTTCGGCGAGGCGGGTGGCGCCGAGGACGGCGTCCTGGGCTTTCTGGGTGTAGCGTTGGAGATCCATGGGCTCCCTCCGGGTTAGGAGATAGGAAATAGGAAATAGGCAACGGGCCGAAGTGCCCATTCCGCTTGTACTTGATAGATACGTTATCAAGTTTCCTTTGCGGTAGCAACGCAATACGGACTGAATTTCGGGGTCGAATGGACGTTGGCGGGGCGATGGGGATGCGCGAGTCCTTTGGGGGGTGGCACCAAGCTCCACGGCCCGCTTCTCGCCTGCGCGGTACCCATTGGCAGGGGCGTCATTGGGTCGGGAGTTGGATTTCGAGGAAAACGGTTGGTGTCCAAGCCTGCTGACTCTTCCTCGCCCATGAATCGGACCTTGACACTACCTTTATACTTCCCGTGGCGGCCTCCCAGGAAGGGGGACCCGCAAGGTGGTATCCGTAGTGACACGTTACCCAATGTTGATAGCGATCGGCCTCGTCTTTGTGCTCCTCTCGACGGCTATGGCTTCTGCGCAGGCTCCTCCCGGCCCGGTCGCTCGCTACACCACACGTTTCGAGGGCGTCACGCCGCCCGCCAGCCAGTTCGAGATCGTCCAGCAGGTGCTTGAGGCTGCGCCCGGAGCTGCTTCTGCCTTCCATTCGCGCGGCGGTCCGGCTTTTTTCACGGTGATCGAAGGCGAGATGACGTTTCGCGAAATCGGCAAGGCGGGGGTTGTCTTGAAGGCAGGAGCAACCTTTAGGGCGCTGCCCACGCAGGTCTTCGACATCAGCGCCCCGGGTCCCGCCAGGGCCCGTTTAGTAGCGACGACCTTGCTTCCTTCGGGCGCCGCGCTCATCACATTTCAGCCGGGTTCGATCGCCCCCCCGCTGGGCCCCCGGTTGCTCGGGATAACGCGCAGCCAGGTGACGGCGCCCGCCGCCACCTTCGACGTCGTCCAGATTGTCCTGGACTTCGCTCCCGGAGTATTCACGGCGATTCACTCGCACAGTGGCCCGGGCCAGGTCACGGTCTTCGAGGGTACCCTCGTCAGTCGCCGGGGTACGACCGATACAACTTACCCGGCCGGCCAGGGCTGGTTGGAGGCGCCGGTAGTGGCCCACTCGGCAGGCAATCTGAGCAACGCGCCTGGTAGCCTCGCGGTCACATTCCTCCATCCACCCGGGGTTCCCCTTACCACCGTCGTCGGCGCTCCGACGGTCGCGCCCGGCCCGCCTAACACGGGGACCGGCCTGGTAGCAGAGCGGACGCCGTGGCAACTGCCAGTGGGCGGGGTGCTCGTGATTATCGCGCTCCTTGGTACAGCGGTGATCATCAGGCCACGCGCGCGGCGGTAGCGCTTCACATGCTGCGGGGACCGCTCGTCGGTCCCTGGAGCTGCGCGCAGGTTAGGGGCGGGCGGGTTCGGTGAGGACGGCGGATGGCAAGCCGCCTGGGGGGAACGCCCGGTCGGGCTTGGCAATACCGACAGGATGTTCTGTATACGATTCAAACGTACGCAGGCTATGGGCGAGCGGGTTCCGTGAGGACGGCGGATGGCACGCCGCCTGGGGGGAACGACCGGGACGCCAGCCGGTCACCTTCGCGGATTGCGGCGGCGGTCACGGGTTCCAGGCGAAAGAGCGGGGCGGCCGCTTCAATTGTCAATTGCACGACGCCGTTGGGGCCGCGCAGCGAGAGCGTCTTGCCGGTGATCGTTTCCACGATCCCGCCGACGATCGTGCGTTCGAGCGGGTCTGCCGAGGTCTCATCGCCGATGAAGCCGGCGGGCGAGCGCGCGAAGCCATCGGCGCCGGCGGGGCTTGCGTTGGCCATGACCACGACCCGGCGGATGGCAAAGTTGCGTACAGGGTTTGGGACGCCGGAGACACTCACGTTGTCGCCCACCTTTATGGCAGAAAGCGCGATCGGAATGAGTCGCTCGACTTTCGTGTCGGCGGGGAAGGTCAGTTCCAGCGGGGCGACGGCAGGGGCGCCCTTGGGCGCGTCGCGCACGATGAGGACTTTCCCGGCTGCCGCCGCCTGGACGCTGAAGCGCTCGAAGGGATCGAGCGGCCCTGGCGCGACGTACGGCGCCGGTTGGGGCGGCGCATCCGAACCCGAAGCGCGCTGTGCCAGGAGGATAACGGCGCCGAGGGAGCCCATCACGACGAGCACGACCGCCGCGGGGAGCGCCCAACTCGGGATACGCGAAAGCTTTGGCGTTGTCGCTTGATGCATGTCCCGAACAATACAGGAGGATGGCGAGGACTGTCGCGCGGATGCGGACCCGCGGTCGTCCGCACCGGTGGCGCTGACCACCGTGCCGGGCGGGACGAGGCCGGGTAGGGCGGAGTCCATCTCCCAGCCGTTGCCGCCGTTGCTGTTGATCCCGGCCTCGCCGACCGGGTCGGCGCTCGCTTCCGCGCGCGCGCCATGGAAATCCGTACGACGGTCGTCGGGCGGCTACGACCCCTTCACGTTGGCGCGGAGTTCAGTCGGCGGGATGAGTGATTTCGAACACCGGTCGAGGATGGGTGCCGCGGTCGCCGATGCTCTGGTAGAGCCCGTTCTTCAGGAGACGCAAGGTTCGGTTGAGGACGTCGGGCTTGTCGGCTTCAGCGAGCCGATCTTCCACGTGGACCTCACCCAGGGAAGTGCCTTTTTGCTGCGCGTTTGTCCCTTGCGGGTACGTCAGGTCGGGGACGGGATCATTTGCCTGTGCCTGGACGTTGTAGAAGGTCTTGTTGCCCTGGTGAAAGTCACCCTGGACATCGATACGGACTCCCCTGTCGATATCCTCACCGATAATCGAACCAGCAGCGCCAGCGACTTTGGTGATGTCGATGCCGTCGATGGAGGTAACGCGTATTCCGAAACGGGCGCCGCTGAATCCGTTGGGCGCCTTGTTGACGGTGGCGCCGGTGGGGGCAAGGGTCACCTTGCCGGAGTTGAGTCCGACACGCTGGACGATCCCAGCGGCAGCAGCGGGTCGCCGTGCGCTGGTCTCTCGCGTGTTGAGCATGCGGCTCACGACCCTATTTCCCACCGATCGTTGTAACGCGAGAATGTCGGCGCTGGAACGGACGAACGGCGAACTGATCGTTGTTTGCATACCGCCGGGCGAAGCCATGCGACGGCGCAACTCGGCGTCCTGTTCCGGCTTTGCGGGCGCCGCCTTGCGAATCGTGTCCCTGGGGGACGGCGCTACCTGTCGGGAGGCCATTTGGCTCACAGCGTGTCTTCCTTGGGCCGAGGGTGGCGGCTGCCCCGATAGCCTACCTTTTGGCACCGGGACATGCCACCAGCAACGGCGCCGCGCAACATGTGAGGAGGCCGTTCGCGCTACGGACTGGCAAGGCGCGGGCCGGGCGGCGGAAGAGGTTGGCTGCCATACTGTGGGCGATGATTACGCATCTACAGGGCGCGCTCGCACGGATGGACCCTTCCGGCCCCCTCGTTGAGGTTGATGTCGCGGGCGTCCGATACGAGGTGCTGGTACCGCTCTTCCTCTGGCAGGAACTGCAGGCGATCGCGGACGGCGCGCTGGCGGGCGAAAGCGGCGACCTTTCGAGCGTCGAAGTGGGGTTGCATATCCACTACTCGGCCAGCGCGAACCAGCCCGTGCCCGTGCTCGTGGGCTTCATGCGCCGGGCGGAGCGGGACTTCTTCCGAAAGTTCACGACGGTCGAAGGGATCGGCCCCGCGAAGGCAGTGAAGGCGATGAACGTCTCCGTGAGCACGATTGCGAGAGCCATCGAGCAGGAGGACCGCGCGGCCCTCACGCGATTGCCGGGGATCGGCGCACGCGGCGCGGACAAGATCATCGCTACCCTTCGCGGCAAGGTGGTGGCGGAGGCAGCGATGCACGATAGCGGCATCGAACGCCCCATCGACCCGCGCCAGACGGAGCCGCGCCGGGCCGCCGCCGATGCCGCCGAGTCGCTCGTCGCGCTTGGCTACTCACGCAGCGAGGCCAGGCACTGGGTGGGCGAAGCATTGGGCGCGGACCCGTCGCTGGATTCCGTGGAGGCGATCACGCTCGCCGTGCTCCGGCGCCAGGACCGGCAGTAGCCGCTGCACTTCGCGCGGACTCGGGAGCTGCCCTTGTGTGGCTCGTGCCCGGACAGTTAAGCTACGGCACCTTTGACCTGGGAGAAGACGCCTTGACTCTTCGCTGGCGCCAACGGGGCATTCGCGCCTCGACGCTGCTGCTTTTGGCGTTTGCGATGCTCGCCGGACTCGGGGCGGGTGCCACGAGACATGCCTCAGCGGCAATTTGTGCCGGTTTCACGGACGTTGACGAGTTGTCGGACCTGTTTTCGGCGATCGTCCCGGCGACGAGCGATGGTGTTTCGATGTCCGGGGCGGCTCCGCTCAGTGTGTCGGTCACCTTGCGCGAGGGCATCGTCGTCCTTCCATCGACCGAATTCAGCTCCTCGTGGGATTGGGGAGACGGTTCTGGCTCAACGCCGCTTCGCGCGGAGAAGTGCACCGACGATGCGGACAGCGCGTATTGGCCGGCGCAAACGCTTCGGCACACGTACGCCGCCCCAGGCAATTATCGAATTCTCTGGAACCTAACGTTCACCGGCGGTGGGGTGCCGGCGATCAGCTTTCCGATTTTCTTCGTGACCGTGACCGACCAGGCGCCGCCGACCGCAACGCCCGTGCCAGCAACCGCGACGCCCCTGCCCGCAACTGCGACGCCCGTCCCGCCGACTGCGACCGTCGTCCCGCCGACGGCAACTGCGGCGGGCCCCACGGCGACCCCGGTGCCCGCGACCGCGACGCCGATAGCGGGCACCGCCACGCCGGCCGTTTCGCCTTCGGCGACGGTACCGGGTTCAGCCACGGCCGTTGCGCAATCGACGAACACTCCCACCTCAAGTCCCCCGCCATCGGCCACGGCGTCGGCCACGGGCAGCGCGGGAATTGGGGCGGCGGCGTCATCCAACCCCAGCCCACCAGGCGGCGCGACTGGCAAGCCGGACAGCGAGAAGAGTCCGGATTCGACCTCGGACGAGGGATTCTTCGCGACCGTCGGCGAATACCGCACCGAGTTTGCGGCATCCTTCCCCTCGATCGACGACGTTTCGACGGACGCCGGTGTGGTCGTGACCAACCTCGCGCTGGCGGGGGTGACGATCTGGGTGCTCTTCAGTTCCGTCTTCCTCAACCAGGTGCTCCAGGACCACCGCGCGGAGGTCGATGCCAAGACCGCCCGGTTTACGCGGCCGCTGCGTACGCTCGCGGGAAAAGTCTCGCCCGCGGGCGGCTTGGGTGGGAGGGGGCGGGCGATCTTCGCGCTCGCGTGGGTGCTGGCGCTCACGGCACTCATCTATGGGTTCCTCGATCCGGGATTCGGAGTGAACCGGGCAAGCGCGCTGCTGGTCCTCGCGGTGATTGTCGGCGTTGGCCTTGTGACGTATGTGACCTCTGGGACGGAGGCTGGGGCGTCCCGCCGACTTCTTGGCCATGCCGCTGCGGTTAGGCCGTTCCCGGCGACGATCGCCGTGGCAGTCGTATCCGTGGCGCTCTCACGGGCGCTACACCTACAGCCCGGCGTGATCTACGGATTCGTGGCGTCCTGCGCGGTGGCCGGTTCGCTGCAGTCTGACATCCGCCGGCAGGGGCGCGTCGTGCTGCTTGCGACGACCGCCGGACTCGCATTGACGATCGTCTGCTGGCTGGCCGTCGGGCCGCTCCGATCCGCAAACGCCGACGGTGCCAACGCCTTGCTCTCTCTGGCGGAGACGGTTTGCGTGACGGTATTCGTCGGGGGGATCGAGGGCCTGTTCTTCAACATGATCCCGCTTTCCGTCATGGATGGGAGCAAGCTGTTCAAGTGGAGCAAGCCGGTCTGGGCAATCTTCGCCATCCTCGCGGCCTTCCTCTTCTGGCACGTGTTGCTCAATCGCAGCCGTTCCAATTTCGACGCCATGCGGCAGGCATCTTCACTGACGGTGCTGGTGCTGTTCTTGGTCTACTCGCTCGGTTCGGTCGGGCTGTGGTGGTGGTTCCGGCGGAACGACCGGCGGGCGGCCAAGTTGGCCTGACGAACGCGGGAACAGTTTGGGTGACCACGAATGCGCCCCTTCAACCGCAACAGGATCCGGCGAGGCGAAGCGGAGGGAAGCCAGCTCGCGGATTGGTCCATCGCCTGGCACTGACCCGCTTACATTACTCACGTGCGCGGCTCCGATTCGCGTTTTCGCCATCAACGCCCTTTCCAATTCGGCGGGCGCTTTTCGAGGAAGCTGGCCATGCCTTCCTGGCCGTCGTGGGTCTGGCTGGCGCCGGACATCACCTCGATGGCGTAGGCGTAGGCCTTGGGCTGGTCCATGTCCACCTGGGCGTAGAAGCTCGCTTTGCCCCTGGCCTTGGAGAGCGGGCTGCCACGCGTGGCACGCTTGAGCAGCGCAAGGGTCTCCGCTTCGAGGTCATCGAGAGCGACGACGCGGTTGACGAGGCCCCATTCGGCAGCGGTGGCAGCATCGATCGCGTCGCCGGTGAGGGCCATCTCGAGGGCGCGTTTGCGGCCGATGTTGCGGCTGAGCGCGACCTGGGGCGTGTGGCAGAAGAGCCCGCCCTTCCCGCCGGGGGTCGCGAACATCGCTGTATCGGCTGCGACGGCGAGGTCCGCGGTCGCGACGAGTTGGCAGCCCGCGGCGGTCGCGAGGCCGTGGACGCGGGCGATCACGACCTGGGGGATCGCCTGCATGGCGTCCATCATCTCCGTGCATTGGATGAAGAGCTTGCGCACCTCGGGCAGATTGTGCCCGGCCATATCGGCGAAATCGTGCCCCGCGCTGAAGACGGGTCCGTTCCCGGCGACGATGACGCCGAGCGCGTCCGATTCGCCGATGGCCTTGAAGGCGTGCGTGAGTTCGATCATGTGATCCATCGAAAGCGCGTTCCGACGTTCGGGCCGGTTCATGGTGACGGTGGCGTAGGGCCCATCACGGGAGACGAGGATGTTGGTGTAGGTCATGGAAATCTCCGAGAGGGGCCGGTTGGTGCGATCGTAAGGTGCGGGCGTCCGCCCCGGCAAGCGCCGAACACAGCAGGGCCTCAAGTGTGACGATCCCGGCGTTTGCATACGCGCGCTACGGACTTGTCGTGTGTGAATGGCCTAATGCCGCGCGCCGACGAAGACGATGGGGAGGCGGACGGTGAAGATGGCGCCGCCTTCGGGGGCCTTCGCGGCTTCGACCGTGCCGCTGTGGGCGCGGACGAGGTGTTTGACGATCGCGAGGCCGAGGCCCACGCCCCCGGCCTCGCGGGATGCGTCTCCCTTGTAGAAGCGCTCGAAGACGCGAGGGAGGTCATGGACGGGTATGCCTTCGCCCTCATCGCGCACGGCGATCGTGACCAGCTCGCTGCCGGCTTCGATCACAACATGAATCGTGGATCCGCGGGGGCTGTACTTCGCGGCGTTATCGAGCAGGTTCGTCATGATTCGGAGCAGGGAGATGCGGTCGACTTCGAGGCCGGGGCCGGTCCGCGGATACTCCACGGTGATGTTCGTCTCGTCGAGCCGGGCCGCGAGGCCGCTGACCGCTTCGTCCACGACGACGCCGGGATCGACGACTTCAGGATGAAGGTCGATCGCGCCCGATTCGATGCGCGAGAGGTCCAGGAGTTCGTTCACGAGGAGGGTGAGGCGATGCACCTGCTGGCGGATCCGGCGCATAAATTCGGCGAGTTCGGCATCGTCGTCGAAGTCGCCGTTCTCCACGGTTTCGACCATGGCGCGGATGCCGGCGAGGGGAGTGCGCAGTTCGTGGGAGACGTTACTGAGGAAGTCCCGGCGGACCTGGTCGATGCGTTGGACTTCCGTGAGGTCGGTCAGCATGAGCAGGAGGGCCCAGCCGCCGCCGCCGGGGATGCGAAGGGCCGCCGCCCGGAGGGGAAGGCGCCGCACTCCGAAGGTGATGATGGCCGTCTCCGGATTGCCATCGCGGGAGAGCACGCGCCTCACGAGGGCATCCAATTCGTAGTCCAGGGCGCATTCGATGAAGGGCCGTTCCACGACGACGGCGCGCTCTTTGCGAAACAGCTTCAAAGCAGCCGCGTTCATGAACTGGACGGAGGTATCCGCTGCCAGCGCGACCATTGCGTCTGCGGAGGCTTCGAAGACGGCTTCGAGGCGGGCCTGTTCGGCTGCGGCCACCTGGAAGAGCTGTTCGAGGCGAGCTGCCATGATGTTGAAGTTCCGCGTCAACTCGCCCGTTGGCCCTGAACTCGCGGACACGCGTTGGCGGAGTTCGCCCTCGGCCAGGCGGGCGGCGGCGGCACTGACTTCGCCGAGGGTGCGGCCGGCGTGGCGAAAGGCGAGGAATCCCGCCGCCGCGGCGATGACCAGCGTGGCGAGCACGTGCAGCCAACGCACCCAGGCCGGGGAGTTTTGCTCGACCAATAGCTCGGTGGACAGGATTGCCACTAGGGCGATCACAGTCGTCACAAACGCGGCGCGGGTGACGAGTCGGGCCGTCATGGGGTAACGCCGGGGGCCGCTTCGTTAGCCTTCGAAGAGGTAGCCGCTGCCGCGCACGGTCTTGATGCGCGTGGGTTGCGCGGCATCTGGTTCAATCTTCTGGCGCAGCCAGCGGACGTGGACATCGACCGTGCGTGCTCCGCCAAAGAAATCATCGCCCCAGACTTTCGCGAGGATCTGTTCACGGGTGAAGACCTTCCCAGGGTGTTGCAGGAAGAATAACAGCAGTTCGAACTCTTTTGGCTTGAGTTTGACGACCGCACCCGCCCGTCGCAGTTCGTGCCGGGCGACATCGATCGACAGGTCATGGGCCTGGACGATTTCGGGGGCGGCATCGATTTCCACGTCCGGGCTGGAGCGGCGCAAAAGCGCGCGCACACGGGCCATCAGCTCGCGCATGCCGAAGGGCTTGGTGACGTAGTCGTCGGCGCCGGTGTCGAGTCCAATAACGCGGTCACTCTCTCCGCCGAGAGCCGTCAAGAGGATGATGGGGACGCTTGAGTTGCGGCGCAGCAGGCGGCAGACCTGGAGGCCATCGACACCGGGCAACATGATATCGAGGACGATCAGGTCCGGGTGATTGTCCCGCGCGGAGCGGAGGGCGTCGTCGCCGCGGGCGACGGTAAGGACGGTGTACCCTTCGCGCTTGAGGTTGTGGGCGACGGTGAAGCGCAGCGCCTCGTCGTCTTCAACAAGGAGCACTTTGGGTCCCCGAGCGGTGGCGGGTGCGGCCGTGGCTGTCGCGGCGGTCATATATCGCTTTCCATGATTGTTCGGATCCGTTAACGGCGAATGAACGGTGCGCTTGGTACGATGGACACGTCTCAATAGTAACAGCCCCGAAGGAACGTCAAACCAACGATGGACGCTGAACCGGTCGGCACCCAGACGCCTGCACAACGCTACCGCGGCTACGCCGTACTTGCCGCCGCAATCATGCTTGCCACGGGAGTAGTCGCGTATTTCGTATTTGGCGGAGGCGACGATGCTCCTGCCCGCGACACCGGCTTCAACGGCACACCGCTGGCCGACCTTTCCGGGGTAAAGCCGGCCGAGGGGACCGGCGTGCTCGACCCCGAACGCCCGGAGGAGGGCAAGCCCGCGCCCAACTTCGCGCTGCTGGATGCGCGTGACGGGAAGACCGTTCGGCAACTCGCGGACTACAGGGGAAAGGTGGTGGTGCTCAATTGGTACGCCAGTTGGTGCGGCCCCTGCAAACGTGAGATTCCCGAACTCCAGCGCCTTACCGAACAACTCGCGGGCGAGGTCGTCGTGCTGGGTGTCGATCCCCTGGAGAGCCAGGGCAGGGCGAGCGGCATCCTGGATGAACTCAACGCAACCTACCCCGCCGTGCTTGATAGCTCCGGCGAAGTCACGGACCACTATCGCGTTGGCAAGGGCCTGCCCAAGACGTACTTCATCGACCGCGATGGCATCCTGCGTGCCACGAAGACGGGAGAACTCCGCTCGGAGGATCTCGTGAAGTTCCTTGGGCAGATGGGCGTGACGTACACGCCAAGGTAGTTCCGAGTCACCTCCGCCGCCGACCGCGGGCAGCGCCGGTGCAACGGGGACCCCTACAGGCCACGGGAGTCGGGAAGCCGCTCCTCGCTCCACGCTCCACGCCAAAGACCGCCGTGGACCCCGGAACTCGCAACTCGGAACTGTCCCCCTTGGCTGTGAAACATGAACTTCATCGCGCGCTTGCTGCCTGAGAACGTGAAGCGCGTCACAATTGGGCCAACGCACGCTGTCGCAGCAAGGAGATTTTCGTGACCCCTGAAGAGATTAAGAGCTTTAGTGAGGCGAACGGCATCCGCTTTGTGGATGTGAAATTCGTGGACCTGTTCGGGCTCTGGCAACACCTCACGCGCCCGATCCACGAACTCAACGACTGGACCGACGTCACCCGTTCCCCCTGGGCGAACGGCTGGGGCTTCGATGGCTCCAGCATCCGCGGGTTCCAGAAGATCGAGGAGTCCGACATGCTCCTCATCCCCGATCCTTCGACGGCGCTCATCGACCCGGCTATCCAGGCGCCCACGATTTCCGTTATCTGCAACGTCGAAGACCCGGTGACGCGCCAGGCCTATAGCCGCGACCCGCGCTTCATCGCCCAGAAGGCGGAGAAGTACGTCAAGGACACGAACGTCGGCGACACGGTCTATATTGGCCCCGAGTTGGAATTCTTCGTCTTCGACGAAGTGCGCTTCGGGAGCGACCAGCATTCGTCCTTCTACTCGGTCGATTCGGACGAAGGCATCTGGAACAGCGGGGCGGATTCGACCCTGCTCGGCGGCCTAAACCAGGGCTATCGGCCCCGTTACAAGGAAGGCTACTTCCCCGTCAGCCCCCACGACACGATGACGGACATCCGCAACGAGATGGTCGAGGAGATGGAGCGCTGCGGCATCCAGATCGAACTCCACCACCACGAGGTGGCGACAGCCGGCCAGGGCGAAATCGACATGCGTTTCGATACACTCACGAAGATGGCGGACAAGTCCATGATGTACAAGTACATCGTGAAGAACGTCGCCAAGCGCCACGGAAAGGTCGCGACCTTCATGCCCAAGCCGCTGTTCCAGGACAACGGCTCCGGTATGCACGTCCACCTCAGCATCTGGCGGGATGGGCAGAACCTTTTCGCAGGGGACGAATATGCCGGAATCAGCAAGATGTGCAAGAGCTACATCGCTGGCCTGATCAAGCACGGCAAGGCGCTCATGGCCATCTGCGCCCCCACGACCAACAGCTACAAGCGCCTCGTACCCGGGTATGAAGCGCCCGTGAACCTCGTCTACAGTGCGCGGAACCGTTCGGCCGCCTGCCGCATCCCGCTCGTCAGCCCGGATCCCCGCCAGAAGCGCGTCGAGTTCCGCCCGCCAGACCCAACGGCGAACCCGTACCTGGCCTTCTCCGCGATCTTCATGGCGGGTATGGACGGCATCATCAACGGTTGGGATCCCGGTGAGCCGCTCGACAAGACCAACCTCTTCGACCTTAGCGCTGAAGAGTTGAAGAACATCCCCACTGTCGCCCAGTCGCTCGAAGGCTCGCTCCAGGCGTTGGAAGAGGACCACGACTTTCTCCTCAAGGGCGGCGTCTTCACGCCGGACGTCATCAAGACGTGGATCGAATACAAGCACGAAAACGAAGTGGACCCGATGCGCATGCGCCCGCATCCGCACGAGTTTCACCTCTATTTCGACGCGTAGGCGAAGGGACAGTTCCGTGGCGATCGTGCCGTGCCGGGGATCCTTTGCCAGGCCGAACGCAGCTTTGTTCGGCCCTGCTCCCAAGCCATCAATGGGTGGACCGCGATGACCGCTGCGCTACCGGACATCGTGCGCCGCCGCGCATCGAATCTCGGAGCGGAGGGATTGGAGTGGTTGGGCGGACTCGATGCGGACATTGCCGCGATTGCGTGGGAGTGGGGGATAACCGTCGGGCCTGTGATGGCGGGCGGTACCGAGGCGTTCGTCGCCGAAGTGACGACGTCCACCGGTCAACCAGCCGTCCTAAAGATCGGGCTTCCAGGGTCCGAATCTGGCGCCGGGGAAGCGCGGGTGCTGCTGGCGGCGGCGGGCCGCGGGTACGCCGCCATCTTCCGGCATGACGAGCGTCGGCGGGCGATGCTCCTGGAGTGGCTCGGGCCACGGTTGGAGGATCTCGGACTCTCGGTGGACGGCCAGATCGCAATCATCTGCGCAACACTCAGGACCGCGTGGCTCACTACCCCGGGCGACGACGCGTGGATGACCGGCGCGGAGAAGGCGAAAAGCCTGGCTGAATTCGTCGCAAAACTCTGGGAGGAGTTGGGACGACCGTGTTCGGAAGGTGTCGTCGAAGTGGCGCTCTCCTATGCTCGGCGAAGAGCAGCGGCCTTTGCTCCTGAGCGTTCCGTGCTCGCACATGGCGATGCGCACGCGAGCAACACGCTGCAGGCGCCGGGTTCCGGAGCGCTGGCGTTCAAGTTCATCGATCCCGATGGCCTTCTCATCGAACCCGCCTACGACCTCGCGAGATGCATGGGAAGCTGGGGCGGCCCGCTGCTCGCTGGCGACGCCATCGCACTTGGGCGGGAGCGGGCGAGGTTGCTCTCCCGGCTCACGGGCGTGGAGGCGGGGCCGATCTGGGAGTGGGGGTTCATTGAGCGCGTCTCCACCGGACTCCTGCTGAAGCAGCTTGGCCGAGATGCGGAGGCCGCCGAATACTTGGGTGTTGCCGAGCTGTGGGCCGGCGCCGGGACACAATGACATAGGCGACCGGAGCGAGCGGCGAGGCCTTACCAGGCGATGCGCCGCAACTTGCCCCCGCTGAAAATGTAGGCGGTGTCCTTGAACATCGTGAACGCGCTCATCGCCTGGAAATCCTTGTGCCGGTATTGGCGGTCGAAGGTGCCGTCGCGTCGAAGCACCACAACCCGGTTGTTTGGCGCATCGAGGGTGGCGATATCGCCATTCTTCGTAAGCGGTTGCGGAGCTTCCGGGGCGACGAGGCGCTTATCGATGCCCGCGGCTTCGAGCCGAAGCGAAACCTGGCCGGTGAATCGACGCAACGTCCCGTCGGCATCCGCCGTCACGATCTCGTTATCGATCATCAAGCGTTGCGCCTGGGAAAGGTCGCCCGAATCCAGCACCTTAATCGGCGCCTGCCCGAAACCGCCATCGGACGGCGACCACTTCCAGACCGAGTGGCCGGCGGAATCGAGGGCGTAGAGATCGCGTCCAAACGCCGCCATGTCCGTTATTTGGAGGTTCGGCGGCGCCGCGAAGGGGACGATGCGTACGGTGCCGTCCTTGTACATCACAACAGTGCGGTTGCTATCGGCGATAACAAGGCCCGGGCCGCCGGCTTCCGTGGCATCGATGAACGCGATCGCGAGCGGGCGCCCGCGGCGTTGCTCTTTGTCTTCGGCGAAAATCGCCTTCTTCTCCCCGGAAGCGAAGGTGATGGCGATCACCTGGGGCGTGGCGGAATCCAGGATGAAGGCCTGCCTCTCGCTCACCACCAGCCGCGTAGCGGCGACGGGCCGTTCGCCGAACTGACTGAGGTCCGCGATCGCCGTGACGGATGCAGGTGACTTCACGGCATCCATGATCGCGATGGCGCCCGCCACCTGGTCGACAAGTTGGGCGGCCTCTGGGCCAGCGTTTGGCAACGTCTTCGCTTCGAAGAGGAGCGCCTGGGCCTGGGTCAGTGCCTTGCGTTTTTCGGCAGGGTCCTGTTGCACCTGGGCAGTCGTCAATTCTTTGCGTGCATCTTCGATCAGGCGGGCGTAGCGGGCGTTGGAATCTTCGTTGAGGAGCTTGGGCACGGTCACATAGCCGACAATGGCGATGAGGATGGCGATGCCCGCGAGAACAACGATCCACGTGGGCGGCGATTGTTGTGAACTGGTCGTCCGCCCGCGGCCTCGGCCGCCGTTCCCGGACTTCCAGCGCCCGCCCATATTGGTCCGGGGGCGGATCAGGGTCCCGCCGCCCGCGAGCGAGGCGGCGTTTTCCCCGGCAATGGTTTCCGCGATTGGGCTGCTCAACGTGTTGCGGTTGCGGAGGTCGTCGGCGAGTTCATGGACGAGAGGGGCGTCTTCCAAAGCCGATGATGGCAGCGGAGGCGGCGCATCGCCGGGGCCGAGGCCCCGCGAAAAGCTCTCCCGCCGACCGTGGCGGCGGGGGCGCACTTCGAAGGTCGCGTCCTGCGGTTGGTTCGAGGTCCCCCGCCACGCCGGGCGGCCGGGATGGACGGCGGTGGCAGCCGTCGAATAGTACGTGGCGAGCGGAGACATATTGTCGAGCGCCGCCCGTGCCGCCGATGCGCTCGCTCTCCGCTCGGAGGCGAGGCGCGAAAGAGTGTCGTCCCCGGCGGCGCGGCGGAGGGGCTCGACGCGCTCGGTCGCGAGGATCGGGATGTCCACGCGCATCGGTTCGCGCGGGGCGGCGGCGGCGAGTCGACGGCGGGCGATATCGACCGCTTCTTCGGCGTCGGCATCCTGTATAAAGAGGCTTGGTTGGTAGATCGAATCTGGACGATGTGTTGACGGTTCCGATTGCGAGTGCGGGTCCGTTTCGGCGCCGATGACGAACTCGCCGGCGTCGTCCGTTGTGGCGGCGGGAGCGAGGGCGGTGGTGCGCATGGGCGCGTCGCTGGTCACCAGGAGCACCGTGAGGTGCCGCACCTGCTTCAGGCGTTTGTAGAGTTCTGGCAGCACCTGGGCGGCGGGCAGGGCAAGGATGCCACTGATGAGCTCGTCATCCAGTTCGCGCACGGCGGCGGTTGAGATGATGAGGATGCGATCACCGGGGGCGAAATCCACGCGCGTGAGTTGGGGTTCGGCGCCGCGGGTGGCGCCGAGGGGGCGAGCGAATTCCTGTTCCGCGGCGTAGGTGCGGATTTCGCCGCCGGCGAGATGGAACGCCACGGAGGGGCCGCCCTGGGCGATGACGGCGTGGTCGCCTTTTCTCGCGAAGGCGGAAATACCCAGGCTGACGCGGTGCTGGGCGATGCTGCGCGCATTCCAATCCGTGAGATTGCGTTCGGCCTCGGTGAAAAGCCGCCGTAGCGAACCGGTGAGGCTGATATCGAAAGTGGACCAGGCCTGGCCGACGGCGGAAACGACGTGTCCGGCGAATGCTTCGCCAGCCGGCGTCGTCCCCTCGGCCACGATATAGAGCTCTGCTCGGTCGTCAGCGGGCCCTCTGCCATGGAAAACCCCGGCGTTGGGACCTCGGTCAACCGGTTCGTGATCGACCATCGCGAACTGGCCAACCTGGAGTGGTTCGGTCAAATCGGACCGTCCTTTTGCTCGCAGATGGGCACGGGGAAATCGCGAATTCCAGTTCCGGCCATCCCCGGAGGATGACTCCCCGCCTCGGCCTGGAAGTGTGCACTATAGCACCGTCGCGGCATTGGAACACCTGTGCTCCTTTTCGCGGATGGGGGAACCCCCGCGTTTTCGCCCGCGGCGAGGCTTATGCGCTCATCGGCGCCGCGCCAGGCGCGCTCATCGGATTCTTCGTGTGCGCGCGGATCTTTGAATGATTTCGGGCGTGATGCGGGATGGGCGCCCGGAGTGGTGGCGGCGCCAGGCTTCGCATCCAGGTTCGCTGTCGGGCCGCTGGGTTCGGCGTGGCGGTCATCGGCAGCACCTTCGTGGCGGCGATTTCGGCGCGCGTGAGGATAACGGATACGCTTCGCTATCAGTAGGGTGGATACCGATGCCTGCAACTGGGCGATGTTTGCTACGATGCCCGCGTGAATTCTCAGAGGAACGTCGCCCAGGCCCGTGACGATGGCTCCGGGCTGGCCGTGCTCCGCCGAGAGTTCGACGATTTCCTCGAATACCTTCCCGATGCGCTGGTCGAGATTGACCTTGCAACGATGCGGGTTGTCCGACTGAACCGCATGGCGACGATTATCACGGGCTATGGCGCAGCGGATGTGGAAGACGGCATGGATGCCCGCAAACTGGTGATTGACGGCGATGCTGCGCGGTTGGCGGAAATGAGTGCGCAATTGATTCAGCGCAGCATCATCGATGGCGTGCCCTACCAGCGAACGGGCCGCCAGGACCTCATCGAAGTGACCATGGTACGCAAGAACGATTCGCGCTTCGTAGCCGAGTTGCAAGGCTCCTTCGTCCTCGATGACCGGGGGCAACCTTCCGGTGTGCGCGGCATCTTCCGCGATATCAGCGAGCGCAAGGCCCAGGACGAAGCGAGGCAGCGCCTCATCGGGGACCTCCAGGCGGCGCTCCTGGAGGTGCGTACGTTAGGCGGCTTGTTGCCCATCTGCGCCTGGTGCCACCGCGTTCGCGATGACGAGGGCGCCTGGCACCGGTTCGAGCAGTACATTCGGCTGAACAGTGGCGCGGAAGTAACCCACGGGATGTGCCCTGATTGCGCGAGGACGGTCGCCGAAGACGGCAGCTAACACGCGAAAACGGCGACCGCGCCGGTGAGCATCGGCCATCCAGTGCCCGTGCGATTCTTGCGGTTTGACCACTTCTTCACGCCGCGGGGCTGGCGCATAGAGACCATCGGGCGTGGCTAATCCGACCCTTACGGGACGTTGTCACATAACGGGCAGCGGGCGTGAAAGATGCGTACGCTTCGCTGGAAACTGACATAAGACGATTGAATGATCGCCCCTCCATGCTACTGTACGGCAGCCGCACAAGGTGGACAGGGTCGTCCAGCGCACCACTTTGAGGCTCCCGGAATCACCTGTTCTTGTTTGAGATTATGAAGAAATTCGTGCCACGCCTGTAGTGGAGGAACGGAGTTTGCCCGCGAATGCTGTCGAGTGAAATGAACGATCCACTCTTGCTCGGCCGTTCGTGGCGGACCGTCCTCAACAGCCTGGATATCGAACCCAGTGCGGGCGATACGTTTGCCCTGCGGGGCACGCGCATCCTGCGCATCGATGGTGGAATCGCGGTCATCGAAGCGCGGTCAAACCGCAATTGTGAATGGATGACGGAGCGCTTGCGGGAACCGATCCGGTGCGCCGTCTCCACTGTCTTCGGCCGCGAACTCACTGTCGAATTCGTGCCACCCCAGCCGGACGAACCGGTGGAGGCACTCTGGGGCGCTGTCGAAGCGGGACCGCCGCTGAGGGCGGGCACCGTCACGCCGCGCATCAACTGTGCCTTCACGTTTGACCGATACATGTTCTCAAGGGCCAACCAACTGGCGTTGGAGTCCTGCCGGTCGTTGCTGGGCGATAGCCAGAAGCCAATCAGTCCCGTCGTGGTGGTGTGGGGCGCTCCTGGTATGGGCAAGACGCACCTGTTGCACGCGCTTGCGGCGGACGCGGCCGGGCGCGGCCGACACGTCGCCTGCCTGAACGCCGAAGAGTTCACCACGCGATATCAGTACGCTCTGCGCGCTCGCGACGTTCGTCCTTTCCAGGAAGGGCTGCGTGGCGTCGATCTGCTCCTCGTCGATGACCTCCAATACCTGGAGGGCAAAGTCGCGACGATGGACGAACTCGTGAACACGATCGAGGCCGTTATCAATGCCAGCGGCCACGTCGTTGTCGCCAGTGAGCGCCACCCGGCGGACCTGGGTCTCCCGCCCCGGTTGCTTTCTCGGCTCGGCGGCGGGACGGTCTCGCAGATCGAGGCGTTCCCTCGAGAAGACTGCCTGACGTTCGTGCAACGCGCTGCCAGCGAGTTCGGAGTCGAACTGCCAGAGTTCGCGATCCAGCGGATCGTCGCGCTGGAGGCGCCTTCCGTGCGAATCCTCCAGGGCGCCGTCCACGCCGCGATCGCCCTCGCCCGGGCCCGCCGGCTGGAAGTTCACGAACTCGACCGAGAACTCGTGCGGCTTGCCTTGCCCGCTACCGCGGCGGACACCGGCCGTAACCCGCGCGACCTTCTCGCGGCCATCGCCTGCCACTTCCAAACGACGCTCGAAGAGATGACCGGCCGCTCACGCAAGCCGGCCCTCACTCGCGCACGGGCCGCCGCCGCTCATGTCCTACAGCGCGACGGGCGGAGCCTGAGGGAGATCGGTGAGATCCTCGGTAATCGAGACCGGACGACGATCGGCGATTTGATCGACCGCGGGAGGGCTATCCTCGCGGAGGAGCCGACGCTGCACCGGGTGGTCACGGAGCAATCCTCGCGCGCCGTGTGACGTGGTTCACGCGAGTTCCGAAACTTTCCCCTTCCCTTCCGGTCAGTTTCTTCCGCCAAGCAGTTGCCAAACGTACACTCGGAATGAATCACATTTCTCCTGGAGTCGCCATGCCCTCGCGGCTGATGCTGATACTTTGCGCGTGCCTGCTCCCGGTGCTCGCCGCGAGTTGTGGGGGCGATGACGACGACGATGTCGCCAGGTCGCCCGCGGGCGACCGCACGAACCCGTCGTCGGCACCAATTCTGCAGCAGCCCGCGAGCCGCTTTGCGCTCAGCCTGGACGACATCGTCCCCGCGGGCACAGCGCCGGATTCCGATATCGGCTACATCACTGATATCCAATCCACCTTCAAACTGGACGTGAAGAACTACGCCGGCACGAAGACGTTTGATTCGCGCTCCGACGGTGAAGCCCTGCTCACGAAGTGGGGATACACGGGTGGCTACGAAACGGGCTACGAACCCGAAACGCGCATGATTGGCGTGCTCAACGGTGCCTACTACATCGCCGTGGAAGTGCACCTGTTCAAGGACGAAAACGGGGCAAGGGACGCCTACAAATATATCGAAGACCGGCTCGGGAAAAGCGGCTCTCAGAAGGTCACCTCGGAGACGATCGGGAACCAATCGAGCGCGTGGAAGCGCGTCAGCGGGAAGGTGAATGAGTCGAGCGTGGACGCAGCCTACCACCGCGTTGTGTTGCGGCGCGGCAACCTCGTGGCTGTCGTCCAGACCTATGGCTCGGATTCTTTGATGACCGTTGGGGCCGTGAAGGAGCTGGCGACACTGCTCGATGACAAAGCGCTTGGAAAAGCCGCTGCCATCGAACCGACAGCAGTGCCGACTTCAGCGAATCCCACGCCCACGGCGGCGAAATGAAGGCGCGGATAGTCCTGCCCGCGACGCTTTTTGCGGTGGGCGCCATGGCCATGGCCATGGCGGCTTGCAGGGAAGATGCGAATCCTGGGGTGACCCCTCTCCCGGTGACGAGCGCGACCGCTCAAGCGACCCGGAAGGTGCCGACTCCCGTCGTGACGCCGAGCACGGGTGGGTCGGCCGATACTCGCCAACCGCTCGTCCAGGGGCCTTCGGCCAAGTACGCCCCCAGCGAGGCGGACCTCCTCGGGTTCTTCCGCGCGTCCGTCCCAGACACGTTTTCGGTGAACAATGAGATTTTCGCGACGATTGGCCCGTTCCTGACGCCTGGAGAGGCGACCGACAGCATCAAACTCTGGGGCTTCGCCGAGGGTTGGGTTGCCAACCTTGAACCTGAGGGGTTGCTTTCGTCCGTGCCGAAGGGCGCGTATTTCATCACCTCCCAGGTCTTCTTGTTCACGACCGGTGAGGGCGCCGAACGCGCCTTCGCGACGTTCGACAAGTTCTACAAGGACACGACGGCATCGGAAGTGCAGACGACCAAGCCCTTGGCGAACCAATCCAGCGCGTACCGCATTGAGAAGGGGAAGGTCGGAAGCACGCCCCTGGACGCGGTCTATCACAGCTTTCTGTTTCGGCGGGGCAACATGGTCGCGGTGGTGCGCACGTTTGGCGGCGCACCCTTCATGACCGTTGATGCCGCTCGGGATGTTGCGGTTATGATGGACTCGCGAGCCCTTGGCGAACGGCCGTCGCCGTTGCCCACGCCTGGCGGCGCCGCGCCAACGGTCGTCGGGGGCGCGCGGCCCTGACGGGAAGGAGCGGTTTTTGAGACGAAGGTTCACGGCCCTGACCGCCCTTGTCCTTGCCTTTGCGCTCCTGTTCGTATTTGGCGATCCGCACGGCCGGTCCACAAAAGCCGAACAAGCGCCACCGGCCACGGGTGAGTTCGTCGTCGCGCGCTATGACGTCCCCGGCGTTGTTGGCTCCGGGCGCGCGGCCGATGGCTTTATCCCCACGCTAGAGCAGCAGGGCTACACGGTGCTGCCGGTCCCCCCGGGCAAGAGTTCGCAGGCGTACCTGTCCGAGCTGCGGCGCACGCCCGGGATCGCTACCGCCGAGGCCAGCGCTCCCGTGCTCGCCGCGGCCACGCCGAGCGACCCGTACTACGGCCCGAACCAGTCGCAGTACCTGACCTCAATCGGCGCACCGTCCGCCTGGGACACCTCGACGGGCCGAGACACGGTCATCGTGGCCGTCATCGACTCGGGTTCGGATTTCAACCACCCGGACCTCCAGGGACAGTTCTGGGAGAACAAGGGCGATTTGACCGCCGACGGGATCGACGACGACGGAAACGGCTGCGTCGATGATCGCTTCGGGTGCCGTTTCATCAACCTCACGCCAGAACGTGCGCAATTCTGCGGGTATACGGCGTCCGTGCCGAGCGGCGCTGTCACGGATGACCACGGGCGGCCGGGGAGCACGACGCATTCCCACGGCACGCTCGTCGCCGGCATCATCGGGGCGCGGACGGACAACGCCGTTGGCATCGCGGGGGTCGCCTGGAACGTACGAATCATGACGATAAAGGTCCTCGATTGCGGCCTTCCATCGAACCGTGGGGCGCCTGGCGGCGATATGGACAACGTCGCCCGGGGCATCCAGTACGCCCGCCAGATGGGCGCGAACATCATCAACCTCAGCCTCACGGGCAAGGATCAGAACTCGGACCTCAGCATCCTGCGGGACGCCATCGCGGCGGCGCAAGCCCAGGGCATCGTCGTCGTGGCCGCGGCGGGCAACCGCTCATCCTGTACCGACCCAAACACCGCGCCCGGCTACCCCGCTGCATACACGCAGTTCGCGAACGTCGTCGCGGTGGGAGCGTCGGATAACCTCGCGGGCAACACGTGGGCCTGCTACAGCAACTATGGGCCGGCCATCGATTTCGCGGCCCCCGGCAACGATATCGTCAGCACCGCGCGCAGCAATCTCGGCCTTGCCAATCCATACGGGATAGATAGCGGGACGAGCTTTTCCGCACCGATAGTTTCGGGGATGTTTGCGCTCATGATGGGGCGCAACTCCCGGCTCACGCTCCAGGAACTGCTTATCGTGTCGCGGGCCTCGGCCACGCCCGCCCCGGCCGCGCCGCACGGGGAACCGTGGGCGGGGGCGGGCATTGTGAACCTTGCCAACGCCGTCAATCGTGTCCCACTCACGGTAACCGGGGCGGCGCTGAACGATTGGAAGGATGTTGGGCCGAATACCGAGGTGCGCGCCCAGGTCGATGGGGTGGTCTGCGGCACGACGCGCACCGCTGGCTTCGGCGTGGTCGCGCGTTTTGCGTTGATCGTCGCTTCTGAACAGGAGACGCCCGGTTGCGGCGCCGCGGGCAAAACCGTGCAATTCTTCATCGCCGGGTCCGGCCCCGCTCAGCCCCAACTCCCCTGGGGCATTCGTAACGAAGATATCGGGATCGAAAACCGCGACGTGACGACGGTTTCGCCGCCTCCCGGGCCGCTGGTCATCCAATCACTTGGGACAGGCTGGAGCAATGTGGCCCACCTCGAAGAGACTGGCAATCCCAGGACTGCGCTCGCTTACCTGCCCCTCCCATGGACCGAGGCGTTGCGCTGGGAGCCGGACAAGCCGGGATTTTCCGGGATCGGGCGCTATTCACGCTTCGCCCCGGAATCGCCGGCGTACATCAGCGATTGGCAATCGGTTGCGAAATACGACGCCTACTGGGTGAACGCTCCCGCGGCGAACATCGCGAGTGTGAACCCGACAGCGCCGACGGCCCGCACCGTCAACCTTAAGACCGGGTGGAACAACTTCGTTTACACGGGCACGAACCGTTCCGTGACGGATGCGCTCGCGGACATCGACAAGAAGTACACGACCGTGCTCTCGTTCGACAACAACGCCCAGGCCTGGCGCAGCTTCATCCCTGGGCAACCACGATTTGTGAATGACTTCGGGGGCCTCTTTCACCTGCATGTGTATTGGATCTTCATGTCGTCCGCGGCGACTCTCACGATGAAGTGATATCCTCACGGCCGCCCCCTGGGCAGATTAGCCCCAGCGGGCCACCGGCCCGTTACTCAGTCGTCGGCCCTTTCTGACGTTGATCTGAGGGATGTTTGAATCCATCGACGATCTGCTCGCGAGATTGCTGAAACACCACTATTTCGTGGATCGAGACCTGGCGACCGCGATCTTCCTTGGATCGCGCCTGGGAAAGCCTGTCCTCATCGAGGGCGAACCCGGCACGGGCAAGAGCGACCTCGCGCGCGCCCTGGCAGAGGTCGCCGCGACCGTGCAGTTCACACTCCAGTGCTACGCGGGCATCGATCAGGCGAGCGCTCTTGCCGATCGGGGCGTCGGCAACGCGGAACTCGTGAAGCGCCCGCTTCTCGCCGCGTTGACGCACCCAGGGGAACGGCCCGCAATCTTGCTGATCGATGACGTCGACCGCGTTGATGACGAATTCGCGGCCGACTTGTTCGAAATGCTTCGTGAGCGCAGGGACATCCTGCCGGGCACGGGCGCGATCAGCGCGCTGCGCCCGCCGCTCACGATTCTCACGGCGGATCTGCCCGGCAGGGCGCCGGCGGTTCTGCGCCAGGTCGCGCTGTATCAGCGCGTTTCGTATCCCGCGTTCGAACGCGAGTACGCGATCGTTATAGGCCGCGTCCCTCTGCTTAGTCGCGCCCTGGCGGGCCAGTTGTGCAACTTTGTCGCGCGCATGCGCCGTCAAGGCTACGTGCGCAGCCCTGGAGTCGGAGAGACCATCGATTGGGCGCGCGCCCTGGCCGCTCTCCACCGCACCCTCCTCGATCCAGAGACGATCGACCAGACACTCGGGTGTGTGTTGAAGGAACCGGCGGATATTTCCCGTTTCCGGCAGCACCCGCTTTCTCCGAACCCCCGACCGCTCCTCGACCGGGTGGGATAGACCCGGTGTTGCCCGGCTCAGTTGATCCCGAGCATATCCGCCCCGCCCCAGCCGCCAACGCCGCCAAAATGGCCGAGCGCGGCGCGCACGCAGAGCGCGACGCGCAGATTGACGACCGGGTCGTAGCGCATCTCGAAGTTCTCGCCGCAAGTGTCAAAATGTTCTCGCCCGTTGAGTTGGGCGAGGCCGTAGCTTCCACCATTGGGGTCGGCGCCGTTGAAGCAGTGCGTGCTCAGGCTCGGGCATTCGTATTCCGTGATAATCCTCCGCATTTGGGGCCACCAGCCATCGATCTTGGGCCACCCCGCCCGTGCGCCCGCAGCATCCAACTCATCGAGTGTTAGTGTATGCGGCAGGGTTGCGCTCGCTCGCCCCTGCCAGCGGAAGGGATTCTCGGGCGCGCTTGGCCACGCGTTTTTCCCATGGCTCTCCATGCGCGCCTGGAACAGTGCAAGCCCGGCCCGTGGCTGGGTGTGCCCTGTGGCGGGCTGGGGATCCTTCGATCGCGGCGCGGTGGCTGGCGCCACCACCGATTCCGCGGCAGGCGTCACGGCTGGTGGGACGACATCGATGTTTGAAAGAGCGGGTTCGCCGGCGAAAATTCCGCCCTGCATGCGCGTCGCCGCCGCCGCCAGGACGGTCCCGGTGAGGACCGCCGCCAACGCCAGCCGGGACCACGCGAGGGTTGGCCGGGTTTCGTAAATCTGTTGCATGCCTCCATTCGACTCCCCCAATGCAAAAAGAAATGTGTATCTGTGTAAACAGACTGTCAAAAATTTGTGCGGTTTTTGCATCGTCGTGGCCTTCGCGAGGTCGCTACATCCTGCGACGCATATAACGCGATTTCCCGTGGATTCAAGACGCGCGGATTCAAGGGCCAGCGGTCGCGGCCCGTGCGAACCCTCCCGTACGGTCGGGCTATGGACTCCGGTCATGAAAACGTCGGCTTCGAAGCACCGGGTGGGCGTCAAAGTTTTGCGTGCGCCTTGTCCTGGTTGGATTTTCACGTCGTTCCGCCTGTCACCCCCGTTCGTCCTGAGCCTGTCGAAGGATGAACACGCCGCTGTCCATGGT
>DAOTTM010000089.1:0-1623 GCA_034437915.1 Dehalococcoidia bacterium
GCCGGCGAGGCCGTGGGAGAGACCGACATGGACATTTCCTCCCTCGTGGACACCTGGCTGCTCTTGCGTGACCTCGAACTGGGCGGCGAGCGCAACCGGGTGATCAACGTCCTCAAGTCGCGCGGCATGGCCCATTCCAACCAGCTCCGCGAGTTCCTGCTCACCGACCGGGGGGTGGAATTGCAGGATGTGTACCTGGGCGCGGAGGGCGTGCTGACCGGCTCGGCGCGGCAGGCGCAAGAAGCCAGGGAAAAAGCCGTCACCATGCTGCGGCAGCAGGAAGTCGAAGGCAAGCAGCGCGAGCGGGAGCGGAGGCGGGAGGCGCTGGAAGCCCGCATCGTCGCCTTGCAGAAGGAGTTTGAAGCGGAAGAGGAAGAGGCCAAGCGGCTCAGCGCCGAGGTCCATGCGAGTCAGGAAGTCCTGGGGAAGGACCGGGAGGAGATGGGTCGTAGCCGTAAGTCCGACGCGAACGAGACGACCGCCCGTTCCCGCAAGACACCGGGGAATCGCAAATGAGAAAATCGGGCATATCCGATGGGGCGAAGGCTCATGTAACCGCACCGGCGACCGAAATGTTCGAACTGCGGTTGTACATCGCCGGGCAGACGCCGCGTTCCGTCACCGCCTTCGCCAACTTGAAGGAGATCTGCGAGGAACACCTGTCAGGACGCTACAAGATCGAAGTCATCGACCTTCTCCTGCACCCGCAACTGGCCGCCGGCGACCAGATCGTGGCGATTCCGACGCTTGTGCGAAAACTCCCGGAACCGCTCCGCCGGATCGTGGGCGATCTGTCCAATACGGAACGAGCGCTGGTCGGATTGCAATTGCGGCCCGTGACGCAAAAAGACCCAACCTCGTGAAAATACGAATGAATGCAAAGGACGGCAGACCCACGGCGGGCGCCGAGGTGCCGGCCGACGCTCAGGACCGATACATTCTGCGCCTGTATGTCACCGGCATGACGCCGCGCTCGACGCAGGCGTTCGCCGCCATCAAGGCGGTCTGCGAGGAACACCTGCATGGGCGCTACGACCTGGAGGTGATCGACATTTACCAGCACCCGCAACTGGCGAAGGACGAGCAGATCGTCGCCGTGCCTACGCTGGTTAAAAAACTGCCGGCGCCCTTGCGCCGATTGATCGGAGACCTGTCCGACATGGAGCGGGTGCTATTCGGCCTCGACCTGCGGCACAAGACCTAACAAGAGAAAACGGATGACGGGCGCGAATCTACAAGAGGAAAACGACGACCTCCGGCGACGGCTCGAAGAAGCCGAGGAGGTGATCCGGGCCATTCACAGCGGCACGGTGGACGCCTTCGTGATCGCGGAGCCGCACGGGAATCGCATCTACACGCTGGAGAGCGCGGACCGTCCCTACCGCCTGCTGGTCGAGCAGATGCAGCAGGGGGCAGTTACGCTGAGCACCGACGGCGCCATCGCCTACTGCAACCGCCGCTTTGCCGACTTGCTGCGCTGGCCGCACGAGCGACTGACCGGGGTCGCCTTCCGCGACTTCATCCCACCCGAAGGACAGGCTCCGTACGAGAACTTGTTGGAACAGTGCCACACCGGCGCCGGCCAGGGCGAGGCTCACTTGCAGAAGTCGGACGGCGGTCTGA
>DAOTTM010000090.1:0-10923 GCA_034437915.1 Dehalococcoidia bacterium
TTGCACTCTGTTAGACTCCGACATTGCCGGTACCTCCTTTTTCTGCAGCACACTCTACGTGACTGCGCGATGTACCGGCCTTCTCATCCCATCTCCGATTCCCGTTTGCGCGGCTCCGATGTTTGGGATGGCGCGGGGGGGAGCATTAACGGTCTGTTAACGGTATCATCGGCCACTACGCGGCCAGCGCCGCCCCAAACGAGCACAGGAGTACACGCACGATGACCACTTCCGAGGCACTCCCCACGACGCCTGCCTTCCCCATTCATTGGGACGACCCCGCCGACGAGCAGGCGTTCTGGTTCCAGGACGTCATGCATGGCCCGCTTCCGTTCACACCGATGACCGCGACGTTGTTCCAGCCAGCGTTCTCGGATGGGGCGAGCAGGGCGATCGCCCGCCTCTCCATGCCGATCACGGGATTGAGGGCGTCTGTCCAGAACGGATATGTCTACCTCGCGCCGATTCCCGCGATGGGAACGCCCGAAGAGCTCGCGGCGCGATTCGCCGAGATGCAGCGGCTGACGATGGAACTGGCGCCGACGGTCCTGCAAGACTGGCGCGAGACATTTGAGCCCAAGGTGCTCGCCCAGGCACGGCGCATCCTCGGCTTTGATTATGAGGGCGCTTCATCAGCCGGCATCGCGCGCTTTGCACGGACCCTCTACGACGAACTGGCGGAAGTGTGGGACATCCACATGCGCGTGAACATCCCCCCGATGAACGCCGTCTTTGGGTTGGAAGAGATGCTGCAGGGGACTCTGGGCGATGATGCCGTTACGCAGTCGCGCTTGCTCCTCCAGGGATTCGACAACAAGTCGATCGAGACCGCACGGGCGACGTGGGAACTGAGCCGTTGGGTCCGCGGCGTCGCCGGGCTGGCCGATGTTGTGCTCGCGATCCGCGTCCGGGGCGGCGAGATCGAACTGGGCGATCATCCCCAGGCAGCGGAGTTTCGCAAGCGGTTTGGCGCATTCCTCGAGACGTATGGCTGGCGATCGGATGTGTTCGTGGAACTCGGCCACAAGTCCTGGCACGAAGATCCATCGACACCGCTCGTGCAGCTCAAAGCCTATATTGGCCGGGACGACGCCCAGGAGCCGTTCGCCGCGCACGCCCGCCAGGCGGCGGAACGCGATCAACTGGCCGCCGAGATGGCCGCGCGCCTGCCGGAAGAGATGCGCCCGATGTTCCAGGGCATCCTCCACATGGCCCAGCAGTACATCCCCATCGCCGAAGACCACAACTTCACGATCGATCAGAAGTTCACGTCGGTCGTGCGTCACGCGATCCTCCAGCTCGGACGAAAGCTCGTGGCGGAGGGCAGGTTGGCCGACGCCGAGGACGTGTTCTACCTGACGTACGCCGAAATCTGCGCGATCGGCGATGCTGGAGACGGGCAGGACCTGAAGACGCCGGTGCGACAACGCCGCGAGGAGATCGTGCGCCAGGGAAAGATGAATCCCCCGCTCATGATCGGGACGCCCCCGCCGGCAGATATGCCGCCGGATCCCCTGGTCACGAAGTTCTTTGGCATCGGCCTGGCGCCCTCCGGCGACCCGAGCATGGTGACCGGGCACCCATGCTCCGCGGGCGTCGTCACGGGCGAGGCGAAAATCGTCCTGACCCTCGATGACGCGGACAAGTTGAATCCTGGCGACATCCTCGTGTGCCCGGCGACCATGCCCGCCTGGACGCCGCTTTTCGGGGTCGTCGGAGCCGTCGTCACTGACTTCGGCGGCCCACTCTCCCACTGCGCGATTGTCGCCCGCGAGTATGGCATCCCCTGTGTCGCTGGGACGGTTAACGGGACGACCGTGATCAAGGACGGCATGCAGGTGCGGGTCGATGGCAGCACGGGCATCGTCACGATTCTTGGCAAGAAGGCGCGCGGCTAGGACGTGGTGCAAGGAAGGAAAGGAGAGAGATGATTCGCTGGCTCGGAGAGCAAGACTGTCACCATGATCACATCGTGGGCGGGAAGGCGGCGAGCTTGAGCCGCCTCGCGGGCATCCATGCCGTGCCCCCGGGTTTCGCCGTCGAGGCGTTACCCTCGCACCACCACCAGTTGCCGGAATTGGTGGGGCCGGCGATCCGTGACGCCTACGTTAAGCTTGCCGAACGGCTGGGAGCGCCCAACCCGCGCGTGGCAGTCCGCTCTTCCGCCCTCGATGAAGACGGCGCGGACTCCTCTGTCGCGGGCCAACACGACACCTACCTCAACATCCGCGGCGTCGATGCGCTGCTCGATGCCGTCCTGCGTTGCGCCCGTTCGGCGGCCTCGCCCGTGGCCATGTCATACCGTGCGCAACGTGGTATGCCGGTCGACAATGTCCGTATCGCCGTGCTCGTGCAGTCCCTCGTCCTCTCCGATGTCTCGGCCGTCGTCTTTAGCGCCAACCCCGTCACGGGCAGCCGCGATGAGGTGATGATCACCGCGAGCTGGGGGCTGGGCGAGAGCATCGTTGGCGGCAGCGTCACGCCGGATACGTTCGTCGTGAACAAGGACGACATGTCCGTGCTCTGGCGAGACATCGCCCGAAAGGACTTGATGACCGTGATGACCGTGATGACCGACACGGGCACGACCGAAGTCGATGTACCCGGGGAGCTGCGTTTGGCCTGCAGCCTCCACGAACACCAGATCCAGGAGATGGCCGAGCTCGCGCTGCGACTCGAACGCCACCTGGGGCACCCCGTCGATGTGGAATGCGCGATCGCCGGGGGCGAACTCTTCCTGCTCCAGTGCCGGCCGATCACGACGTTGCGGTGACGGCCGGGCGAACCCAATCACGTTCGGAGATTCGTGCGGCGACCTCGGCGGCGCCCACGAGCGTGTCGCTCCTCCTTCTCCTCACGTCACTCGGCGCCGTTTTGGCACCGCTGAATTCGACGATGGTCGCCCTCGCCCTGCCGGATATCCGGCTGGAGTTTGGGCTGAGCCGCGCGGCCGTGGCGTGGCTCGTTTCCGGGTACCTGATCGCCATGGCCGTCGCTCAACCGCTTGGTGGGCGGCTGGGCGATCAGCTCGGCCGCGAACGCGTGTATCGCTGGGGGCTGATCGCCTTTCTCGTCTTCTCCGTCGCTTCGGCCCTCTCGCCGTCGTTCGTCGTGCTCGTCGTACTGCGCGTTGCCCAGGCCGTGTCCGGCGCGGTGCTTATCCCAACCGGCATGGCGATGCTGCGCACTCGGACGAAGCCGGAAAAGCTCGGTCAGTCAATCGGCCTCACGCAATCGGTGGCAGCGATCGCGGCAGCGACCGGGCCGCTGATCGGCGCCGTGGTCCTGGCGTTCGGGTCCTGGCGATGGATGTTCCCGTTGAGTGTCCCCATCGTCCTGGTCGCGCTGCTGCTGCTGCGACGACTGCGCGTGGAAGATGAGGAGCGGCCCGCGCGAACACCCATCGATTGGGTCGGCATGGCCCTCTTCGTTGCTTTGCTCGCCGTCGTAACCCTGCAATTGGGAGCTATCCGCGATGGCGAGCGGGGGACGGCGTTGGCGACGCGTTGGATTGCCACGGCAGCGGTGGGCGGCGCCTTCGTGTGGCGACAGCGCGTGTCGGCCCACCCGACGGCCGAGTGGCGCCTCTTCCGTATGCGGTCGTTTTCCGGCGCCACGGCCTATGTCTTGCTCACGAACCTCGCCATGTACACGACCCTGCTCATGATCCCGTTCTTCATTCGCGATGTGCAGGGCAAGAGTTCATTGACCTCAGGGCTCCTTCTTATGGCCATGTCCGGGTTGATGGCGGTCACGGCGCCGTTTGGGGGTCGGCTTTCCGACGCCCTGGGAAGGCGCCTCCCGGCCCAGGCCGGAGCGCTGTTGATGACCGTGGGTGCATTCGCGTTGCTGGCCGGACTGCACGGCGATGTCTCGCCCGCGTACCTCGCCGCGTGCCTCGGGCTGATCGGCGTTGGCCAGGGGCTGGGCACCGGCCCGGCAAGTACCGCCGCGATCGAAGCAGCGCCCGCCGCGCTCGCCGGGTCAGCAGCCGGGACAAGCTCCATGATGCGCTATGTCGGCAGCATCATCGGGGCCGGGATCCTCGCGGGCGTCCTGAGCAAGGACAGCGTTGGCCAGGCCGACATCACGACCTTCCGGATCGTCGCCCTTGCCTTGGCGAGCGCGGCGGCGATCGCGTTCATTGCCGCAACGTTCATCCACCGCCACCCAACGCCACCGACCGCGATCATCGTGCCGGCGATTGACCCTGGGCGCGACCGCGAATCCGCTTCACCACGCGAGGGCGAGGGCGAGGGCGAGGGCGAGGGCGAGAGGGAAAGGGAGTGACATGAAGGGCGGCCTCCCTCGGCAACGCCGGTTGTGGGCATCGAAGCGTGGAAACCCGCGCCGCGGCTGATGGCCGAGATCGGCTACGACTGTTGGGCGCGCCGTATCGGCCACAGGATGATGAATCCGAGGGCCACCACTCCAACGCCGAGGGCGAGCGAGCGCCACTCCAACTGCGTGAGCATGACGCCGGTCGCCACGATGCCCATGATGGGGATGAGCGGCACACGCCCGATCGCGAGCGGCACACGGAACGGTCGAGCGCTTTCCTGTTCGCGAAAGCGGAGGACGATGACCGCGCCGTTCACAGCGAGAAAAACGAGGTACACGGCGGCATCCGTCAGCCCCGCTGCCACCTTCAAGCTGCCCGAAGAGGCGAACGCGGCTGCCACCAGCGCCCCCACCACGACCGCCAGCCACGGCGCATGGCGGCGATTCAATGCGGCGAACCTTCGCGGCAATGCACGATCAGTGGCCATGCCCCACGTCAGTCGCGATGCCGCCGTGATCGCCAGGAGCGTCGTGTTGAACGTGGAAACGAGTGCGACGGCGGAGACGGTCTTCACGCTTGCCCCCCCGAGGCTGCGGGACATCACGTCCGCCAACGGCCGCTTCGAGGCGGCGAGGCCCTCCGCGCCAAGCACGCTCACCCCGACGATCGCGACCGCGACGTAGAGCACGGCGGAAATCACAAGGGCGGCCAGCAATGCTAGCGGGATCGTGCGCGAAGCGTTGCGCGTCTCTTCGGAGAGGGTGATCACCTCATCGAAACCGATGAACGCGAAGAAGACGAGGGCCGAGGCACCAAGGAGACCGGTCGCGCCGTGCCCTTCGAACAGGTTCACATCGCCGACGTGGTTGAAGCCGATGACCACGACGAAAAGAAGGCCACCGACCTGGATGGCGCTGAACACGATCGTGAGGCGTGCCGAATTCTTGATCCCGCCGAGGGCAATGAGTGCGGTCACGGCGATGAGGCCGATCGCGGCCACGCGCTCATCGATGGCGATGAACTCCCGGAAGTACCGCCCGAAACCCAGGGCGACCGCGCCCGAGGCCACAACGAGGCCTGCAATCATGACCCATCCCACGATGAACGCGACGGCGCCCGGGAACGCATGCTTCGCGTAGGCGAACTCTGCCCCGGCCTTCGGATACATCGAAGCGAGTTCGCAATAGCTCAGCCCCGTGAGCGCGCTAAGCGCCGCCGCCAACACGAATGCCAACCAAACGTTGGCGCCAGCCTCCGCCGTGGCCGCGCCCACGAGCACGTAGATCCCGGCGCCCACGATGATGCCGACGCCACTCGCCGTCACTTCCCAGAATCCCAGCACGCGCGAAAGCGCAGCCACATCGGCTGAGGCGGTGGAGTCGCCGCTCCGCGGTTGATCGGTCATCCCACAAAGCATCCGCCTTCGCCCATGGCCGTCGCAAGACCCGTCTGGGGCGATTCCCCGGACCCGTCCGGCCCTACTCCCTCGGCCCTACCCCCTACCCCCCGCATTCGGTAAGCTCGGCGGTATACCAGTTCGCGCAACAGCGGTCAGCGGGCCGCGCGCCCCGGAGATTCTTCCATGCCTAAGTTTCCCTCCACCGAATGGTTCGATGCCGCCAGCGCATTGCTCAACGCGTCCGACGCCGCCCACCGCCTTGGCACCTGCGATACCGAAATGGGTGTCCAGGTGGGCGATGACTACTTCCTCGTCCCCTTCGATGCCTTCGAAGCCAAACCGTCGCGCCGCATCGATGCGGCCACGGCGGACAACCTGGACTTCACCCTCGTGCAGACGCCGGAAGAGTGGCAGGCCATGCTCAAGGATATCCAGGCCAACGGCCACGCCACGCACGATTTCACCTTGAACTCGCTCGACCTCCACACCGAAACGGAGCTGGCGCGCGGCCATGACTACACGCGCCGCGACCTCTTTTACCGCTTCAACCAGACCCTCCAGGAATACTTCGATATGGCTGCCAAATTCGAAACCACCTTCTAACTCAGACGGTGGATCCACTGCAGGGCGGGCGACCGTGCCTTCGGGTGTTTCCCGATTGAGACCTCTCGGGATGTCGGCGATGCTATCCGCATGAACGATGACTTTCCAATCCTCGCGGCCATCGCAGCCACGCCGGCGCACCCCTATCGCGTGCTGGACCACCTCAACGCGCTCGGCATCAAGGCGACGCGCAGTACACTCTACCGGCGGGTCGATGTGCTGACGGCTGCGGGGCTGTTGCGCGCGAACCTGGAACGCGGCGAAACCGGACACACGCATCGGCGGTTGGAGCTGACCGCGCTCGGGCTGGAACGCGTGGCGGAGGACGCCGCCGCGATGCTGCGTGAAGAGCCGCTCGAGTCGCCCTTCTTCTCGTTGGCCGTCGCGTGTGCGGAATCCGCCCCGACGGATGCGCTTCCTTCCGTGCTGCGCGAACGCCTGGCCACCGCCGCCCGGCGCCTCACAGGGGAGGAGCGCTCCTTGCGCGCCGCCCCAGGCGAAGACTATTGGAGCCGGACGAGCCGCGAGCGCCGCATCGCCCACCTCCAGGCGGATGTGAAGTGGCTCCAGTCCGTGATGCGCGAACGGCTCGTCGCGCCCGGCCGAGATGCGTCGATGCTCCCCCGCGCGGGATAGGGAATCATCGTAAAGCGTTCGCTTTACATCGCTATAAAGCGAATGGTATACTCTCGTGGGAGCATCAGAAAGTCAGATGAATGATCCAGACGAGCTTTATCGTGCCGCTTCGCGACAACGAGGGCAGGCCGCTGAGGCGGTCGGTTCACACTCAGCTGCGAACCCGCTTAGTGGACGCCTTCGGCGGATTCACCTCTTCACCATGTGAGGGAGAGTGGAGGGATGCGTCTGGTCAGGTCTACCGCGACGCGTCCCTTCGTTACGAGATCGCCCTCGCGTCCTGGGAACAGGTGCCTGATCTCCTGGAGGTTCTTCGCTGGCTGTCTGAAGCAGCCCGCCAACTTGAGCTGTTTTATACGGTTGCCGGCATCCCGGAGATCATGAAGGGGCCGCGACCGTGAGACCGGGGCCGGGGGCACTGAAGCCACCAGATGAGGAGCACCGCATGAGCATCTACGTGACACTTGACGGCGAGGTGCTCGACCTGTCAAGACTAACGGTTTCTGAGGCCGAGTTCTTTGATCTCTGCTATGGCACATGGAGAGAGAACAACACGGGCCGCTATGCCCGGTTACAGTCCCTCATCTTTGGCGACGACAATCCCATCCTTAAGGCGGGTCGGCGCGTTACCCGCGAGACCTTCGAGCATCCGCTCTTCCAGGCTGTCACTGACCTCGAAGCCAGGGCGGGTGTCCTGGAGGGAAAGCTGTTGCCCGACCGAGAAGACGAGCGCCCGGGCGACGACCCTCTTGCTGAGGAGTTCGTCTCCATCGCAGAGGCTGCGCGAATCAAGGGGATTACGGTACCCGCCGTCCACGCCGCCATCCGGCGGGGAGATCTCGTGGCATTGGCCAATCGACCGCTCAAAGTGAGCGTGACCAGTCTTGGACACTGGGAGGTCGATGCTGGGAGACAGCGCTCGGCGCGCAAGGCGGTTGTCCTGTCTTGAACGTCTCTTTCGCCAAAGCCAAAACGGAGGTTGGCGTTCCCAGGGTTAGCCGCGCGCGCGGATCCGGGGCGGTGGGTTCGGGCGTTTCGCCAGCACGAAGAAGATGGAACCGGCGGCCGCGATGAGAGCGAGGATATCGAAGCCCACCTGGTAGTTGCCCGTGCGGTCGTAGAGATACCCGGCGATGAGCGGGCCAGAGATCGTGCCGATGATGATCACCAGGTTCGAAACGCCAAGGATCTTGCCGAACGACGAGCGCCCGAAGTAATCCGCGCGCAGGGCCGCCATCTGTGGCCCGCGCCAACCCCAGGCGAGGCCGTGGAGGACCGTGAAGGCGATGATCATGCCCAGGCTCGTCGCATGCGAAAGCAGCAGCAGCCCCGCCATGTGCATCGCCATGCAAACGACGACGAGCAGGCGTTTGTTGATGCGGTCGCCCATGAGTCCGCCGCTGACCGTGCCCGTGAGGAAGAGGAGCGTCATCAGGAAGACGACGGCGGAGGCCTGGCCGAGCGAATAGCCCTGGCTCTCCTTGAGGTGGGAGACGAGGTGGACGCCCATCGCCGAGACGACGAAGAGCGCCGACGTGTGGCCCAGCGAGATCCACCAGAACGAGGGAGCGCGCATCGCCTCGCCGAGCGTGAAGTCGTTGCTGACGGCGGCCGCGGCAGCCACGCTGTGGCGCGAATGCAAGTGCTCCTGGTAGGGGTCCCCGTCCGGGGCGAGGCCCATCTCGGACGGGTGGTGCTTGAGCAGCTGGGTCATGGGGATGCCGACGAGGAGGACGAGGATGCCGGAGAAGAAGGCCGTATCGCGCCAGCCGAAGTGTTCGAGGGCGAGCACGGTCAGCGGCACGGCCATTCCGCCGAGGGCGAAACCGGCGCTCGTCAGGCTGATTGCGGTGGCGCGGCGGCGTTCGAACCAATGCACCACCGTGAACGTGATCGTGAGGTAGCCCATGAGGCTGGCGCCGGTGGACATGACGATGAACGCGCCATAGAAGCTGAGCGGCGATTGCACGCGGCTGAAGAGCATGAAGCCGATGGCAAGGATAACGACGCCCGAGCGCGCCACCCTGCGCGGGCCAAAGCGGTCCAATAGCCAGCCCTGGAGCGGCCCCGTCAACCCGCTCTCCGCTTCGCGCAGGGCGGAAGCGCCGGAGAGCAGGGTCTTGCTCCACCCGAATTCGTCGCGCAAGAGGACGACGTACGAGCCATAGGCCTGGCCGAGCAGGGCGCTCTGGAGGAACTGGACGCTCGCCCCGGCGACGACGATCCACCAGCCGTAGAAAAAGCGCGGCTTCTTGCTGGGGACCTCGGACGCGGCGACGGCGACGGCTGTGGCTTCCGCTTCCGACATCACCCGAGTCTACCGTCGATCGGCGTTTCCCACGAACGGAGGAAGTTCACGCGGAGGCGCGGAGGCGCGAAGGCGACGAGACGACGAGACGGAGGGACCTCAACGAAATCGCTCGCCCTGAGCCTGGCGAAGGCCTCTGGCCGCAAACAGGGATGAAACGTCGGCAGGTATTGGAGCCGCGCACGTCAGTAAGCGGTGCGATGCCAGGCGACGAACTACGGCTGGCATCGCGGACTCCCGGATGGTTTGGTCAGCGGGGCCATTCTTTCAGAGCAGCTTGTCCGAAGGGTGGAGCCCGCTGTTCACCCTCGCGAGGCTGCCCGTCCATCCTTCGACAAGCTCGGGACGAACGGGCGATGGTGGCATGCGGTCCTTTGCGGCGGGGGCCAACAGGACGTATAACTCGCCTACTTCGTTCGCTGGCGGTCACCTCCATGCGCACCGGAACCGTTGCCGCGGTCCCAATCCTCTTCGCCCTCGCCCGAATACGCGCGCGGCGGCAGTGGCTGCGAAGGCACGCCCGCGTGCACCTCGACAGCGAAGCGAGCAGTGGCCAAGCGTTTTCCAGGGCGCAAGGTTGGGGCAGCGGGGGATTGGCGGAAGGGCGGGCACGGGCATGGACGAACGAAGTACAATCGCAAACGAACTCAGTTGGACCCGCCGAAGCGATGACACTCGATATCTACAGAACCGGCAAGGCGTACACGGTATCCGAGGCCGCAGCACTTGCTGGGACGAGTTCGCAAAACGTCCACGCTGGCTCGAAGGCTACGAGCACGACGGCCATCGTATGACTCCTCTGTTCGGGCCTGCTCGTGGCGCCAAGGAACTCTCGTTCCTGGAACTCGCCGAAGTCATTGTCGCGGCTCGTTTCCGAGCGTTCGGCGGGAAGCTGCAGAAGATACGCGATGCTCATACATTCGCAAGAAGCCGTTGGGCCGACCTTCCCTACCCCTTCGCGAGCGTCCGCCTAAAGATCCCCGGTGGCGAGTTGATCCACGAGTTCGATGAAGAATACGGCGGACAGGCGCTTGCCGTCAGCATGGGCGGAACCCAATTCGCGATCCCGAGCCTGGTCGTGGAGGCGGTGGACCTTTTCGAATTCGACTCGTCCGACCAGATGGCGACGAGGTGGTTCCCTGCAGGAATCAACGTTCCAGTCGTGCTCGACCCCGTTTTGCCGGCGGACGGCTTTCGATCGTTGATCGCGGGGTGACAGTAGCGACCATCAGCGCCCGGTTCCACAAGGGCAAGCAATCCATCGAGTTCATAGCGCGAGACCTGCAACTCAAGAAGAGCGAGGTCGAAGAGGCGCTGAAGCTGGCCGACGCTGCGTGAGGCTATTCTTCGACGAGGACATGGGGAAGGGTATACCAGAGGCGCTTCGCGCCGTGGGTCTCGGCAACGAGCCGAACAGCGTTGAGTGGGTGCGTCGTGTGTTACACGGACCGACGCCGGACGAACGATGGATTCCTTGGGCGGCGGAACGGGGGTACTTGGCCTTCTCGTGCAACACCGGGATCCTTGAATCCCAGGCGCAGCGCGAACTTGTCATCGCAAGCGGCCTCGGGATCGTATTCCTGACCACGGGGCAAGAACGAAGCGTTGAAGTATTGAAACTCATTCTCCGCAAGTGGCGATGGCGTGAGACGATTGAGCAACAGCAGCCGCGACCGTTCGCGTACCTGTTGCCGC
>DAOTTM010000091.1:0-40537 GCA_034437915.1 Dehalococcoidia bacterium
TTTCACGTCGTTCCGCCTGTCACCCCCGTTCGTCCTGAGCCTGTCGAAGGATGAACACGCCCCTGTCCATGGTTCGAGTGTGACCGGCCCTTCGACAGGCTCAGGGCGAACGGAACCCAGCACGTTGCCGTGCAAAACTCTGACGCCCACCCGGGCGAATCGAGTTCGAATGAAGCCCGGCGCCGATCACCTACACTGTCCTTATTCGTTTCTCCGGGGAGACCGCCCATGAAGGCTGCTGTTTACTACAAAACCGGTGCGCCGGACGTGCTCACGTTCGAAACTGTCCCCGATCCCGTCTGTCGGCCGGGCGGAGTGGTCATCCAGGTGCAGGCCGTGAGCATCCAGGGTGGCGACACGCTCAACCGCGCGGGCGGCGTCATGGCCTCGACACCGCACATCGTCGGCTACCAGGTGGGCGGCGTCATCCGCGAAGTCGGCCCGGCGGTGAGCGACCGCAAGGTGGGCGACCGCGTCGTGGCCACCATGGCCTTCGGCTCACACGCCGAACTGGCCTCCGTCCCACCGACGGCTACGTACCTCGTGCCGGATGGGCTTGATATCCGTTTGGCGGCTGGTGTGCCCATCGAGTTCGGCACGGCACACGACTGTCTCTTCGAATTTGGACACCTCCAGCCCGGCGAAACGGTGCTCGTGCAGGCAGGAGCTGGCGGCGTGGGACTCGCGGCCGTGCAGTTGGCGAAGCGCGCCGGGGCCACCGTCCTGGCTACGGCATCGAGCGATGATCGCCTCGAAAAGCTCAAGGCCTATGGCATGGACCATGGGATCAACTACCGCACCGAGGACCAGGTCGCGCGCGTGATGGAGTTCACAAAGGGCCGCGGCGTGGACCTCGTCGTCGATTCGGTCGGCGGCAAGACGCTGGAAGCGAGCGTGAACGCCCTCGCCTACCGTGGGCGCGTGTCTTGGGTGGGGAACGCAGGCCGCGAAATGCAGCCACCGGTGATCGCGCCAATCATGGGCAAGAATGCAACGATCACCGGCGTTTTCCTCGGCGCGGAATTCTCCGCCAGCCCGCAACGTACGCGCGCGATGGTCGAGGCCCTGTTGCGAGACGTGGCCAGGGGCGAACTCAAGGTAGTGATCGACCGCGAGTTTCCGCTCTCCGAAGCCGCCGCCGCCCATGCCTATATAGAGAGCCGAAGCGTCTTCGGGCGGGTCTTGCTCGTTCCCTGAGGCGAGGGGCTTGACGCAGTGCTCGGCCGCCATCTCCTCGATGGTCTGGATTCGGCGGGGGGCGCGTTCATCGACGGACAGCGACAGCATTCGTGGAAGCGCAGCAGCAACCGGGCTTTGTTGGGGTTCATCCACAGCGGATCACCTCCCCATCGATTTCCCGCACCGCGAACGCGAGAGCGGCTCCTCGTCTACCGAGTCTACCAGATTTCCGAAGGCCGCCGCGCGAATTACAGCCCGGGCGAGACCGGCCAGAGGACGAGCAGGTGCGTGCCCGCGGCGTTCCACACCATCAGCGGGGGAGCATTGCTGGTTAGACCGGTGAGAACCGTCCGCGTCTTCCCGCCCACGACTACGATATCAATTTCGTATTTCGTGCTCGAAGCTGCTTCGAACGCGGGGCCATGGACCGAGCCAGTCTTGCCCACCTCCCTCGCGATGGCGATGAGCGCACCGTTGGGTGACAGGCGGGCCTCCGCGGCATCCGAGACGCATTGAGGATTGGCGATGCCCGGGACGAAGACTGCGGTCCCGGCGCAACCGATCGATTCCCGCAGGGTGGCGACGAATCCGTCCACGCGGCGGGCAAGGGCGCTCCCACCGGGATAGTGAAAGGCGACGGTCGCCGCACCGGAAAGGGTGGCCAGCTCCTCGCCGGTCGCCGCTTCGACGATGGTGGTCGCGACCGGCCGGCCGTCGGGATGGTAGGTCCAGGCAGGAGAATACAGCAGCGTCCCGGACGTATCGAAGGCGACGGGCCACGCGATCGAGAGGTCCCGGCTCACGCCGGCGGTGAGATCTTCATACCGGGCGATGCCGGGCGGCGGTGACCCATAGACCAGTACGTCGCCCGCAGGCGCCCACAGTGGTGCGTCAGCGAGTTCGGAGCCGTGCCCGATTTGGCGCGTGGCTCCCGTTTGAACATCGCTGAGGAAGCGACGCTCGGCCCCACCGTACTCTGCGTAGGCAACATACCGACTGCTGGGCGACCACTGCGGGCCGTAACGCGCTTCGCAGTGACCGCAATGGACAAGGCCCGTCTGGAGTAACCGGGTCTTGCCGCTTTGAATGTCCACCACCCATTGGTCCCACATGGGCACGACAGACCCGGATGGCAACGTCCGCTCTCCGGCGTCCATCGGATACGTCATCCAGTGCTGGTTTGGCGAAATGTTCCCGCAGCGGACGCCCACATACTGCCGACCGTTGAACTCGGCGGCAGACCCGACTTCGCGGCACCGTCCACCGTTCGATTGCTGGGGAAGCTTCGCCCCGTCGAGCCCGAAACGGAGGACCTGATCGCCAGCGCGCACGACGATTGCCTCGCCAAGAAATTCGGCGCCGAACGCCGCGGTGACCGTGCTTTCGTAGAGGACAGTGCTTGCGCCGGTCAGCGCGTCCATTAGCCGCACGGTCGAGGCGACTTCGGTCCCGGCGGGCGCATCGGGCGGTGTCGATCCGGGAGAGGTCGTGGTCAGGGAGGTCGATGGTGATCCGCCAGAGGAAGGCACGTTATTCCCGCCACTACAGGCGGTCGACCCGAGGACCGCGGCGGCGAAGAGAACGAGGGCGAGGTCCAGGCGAGATAGCAGCATGGCTCTCCGTACGCGGGACGCAGCCCGCACTTCTCACGGTAGCGGCGACGAATCCCGCGCGTCTGTCCCGAAGTAGCAGACGCGGGGTACGGGCTGAGCGACGCAGTGCTTCTGCGATGGGATGTGCAATTCGGCGTCTACAAGCCGACGACCTCCATCCAATTCGATGGCGCGCAGACAAGCTGGAGCGCGACCTACGGGCGCCTGGGTTTCATTGTGGATCGGACTCGGCCTGTCGGAGGTCACACGGACGCGCGAACGGCATCTCGGACGCGGTCTATGATTGCCGGACTGGACAACGCACCTTCCTGGATGCGTCTCAGCAATTCGCCGCCCAGCGGTTGGTGCTGACGTAGCTCACCACGTTCGCGAGCCCGTTCGAGTGGCGCCACTGCGTGCATGAGTGCACCTGAATAGTGCACACATGACAGCCGCGTCACGTATGGACGTTCGCCCATGTCGATGGTTACACAGGAAGCGCCGCACCTGGACCCGCGACCATGTGTCGTCAAGTTGACCAGTGCCACTTCATCGCTCGCTGTTGGGAAGCTGACGACAATCCAAAGGTGATTGCCAAGATCGAATTCGAGGATAGTCTCGCCAGGGCTCACCGGGAAAGGACGCTGCTAAGCCGCATTGCCCGGATCCCCTCCACCAATTCCGCAGTGTCCTGGATATCCTCACGAGTCCGCCCGGCGGATTGCAGGATGATTATGGCATCTATGGGTAGCGCTGCGCCTTCAGGGTCCTTCCATTCGGGAAGGGTGCGCATGAGGCGTTCAAGCGCGCGGGGCTCCCAGTCCTCGTACTTGGCAGAGATGTCTTGCAACACATCTCTTTCGTAATCCGACAAATAGGATCCGTCAGCCATGTTGACCTTCAGGGACACCTCGTAGTCGATGGGCGCCTCGATGAATCGACTCCATGTTGATTCCGTTTCTCCCCACGTGATCTGCCTGTACACCTCGCCTAATACTGGCCCTTTATCCATCGATAGCATCTTCGCGCCAGTGATCGGGTAGCCGGTCTCAAGGAAGGTCCGGCGATCCGACAGGTACATGAGCGCGAGTAGCTTGATGTAGTTCATGCTCCCGCCCACCCTGTTCAACAGGAACGTCGCGGCGTCCGCTGCCTTTCGGTCATCGTAGACGAATCTCATGCCAGACCTCCGACTGCGTCCAATGATATCAGATTGGCGATCCCCATCGGCCGCGGCCCAGTCATACCGGCGCAAGCCACCCCCTAACCGCCGCAGCCCGTAGCATCACCGGCAGCCCACATCCCGGAGCGCCGCATGTCCGCGTCTTCTGCACACTCACTCCTCGGTTGCCTGCGCGAATCGGCGGCGCCGCTCCATCATGCGTTGCCTGGCGACCCGCAGCGTTGGCCCCGCGACCGCGCCGTGGACTTGCGCCATCTCAAGCTCGTTGTGACGCTCGAACTCGAAGCGAAGTCCGTGAGCGGGACGGCAACGCATACCGTCGTTCCTTATACAGACGGCCTGGCGGAAGTCGCCTTCGACGCCATCGACATGGAGATCAGCGCGGCCACCGTCGATGGCAAGCCCGCGACCTTCCGTTACGACGGCGCAAAGGTGCACGTGACGCTTGGGACAGGACGCGACCGGGGCAGGGAAGTGAAGGTGGGCATCACGTTCCGCTCGACACCACGCCTGGGGATGTACTTCATCGCCCCCGACGCGGCCTACCCGGACAAGCCCGTCCAGGTCTGGACGCAGGGCCAGGACGAGGACAGCCAGTACTGGTTCCCCTGCTACGACTCCACCAATGACAAGCAGACGAGCGAGATGATCGTGACCGTGCCCGGCGATTGGTTCGCCCTTTCGAATGGGCGGCTGCTCGAAGAGAAGGCGCAGCGCAACGGCAGCAAGCGCTTCCACTGGTACCAGGACCGCCCCCACTCCACGTACCTGATTACGCTGGCCGCCGGGAAGTTCGCGCGTATCGATGGCACACGCGGCGCGCTGACGGTCGACTACTTCGTTGAGGAGAAGGACGCGGAGGCGGGCAAACTCACCTTCGAACGAACGCCCCACATAATCGCCCTCTTCGAACGCCTCACGGGCGTGAAGTATCCGTGGTCCAAATACAGCCAGGTTGTCGTGCGCGATTTCATCTTCGGCGGTATGGAGAACACCAGCGCGACAACGATGTACGAAGACATCCTCCTCGACCGCAAGGCCGCGCGGGACTTCACGAGCGACGACCTCATCTCCCACGAACTCGCCCACATGTGGTGGGGCGACCTGCTCACCTGCCGCGACTGGTCCCACGGCTGGCTCAACGAGAGCTTCGCCACCTACTTCGAAATGCTCTGGGACGAAGAGCACCGCGGCATCGACTTCTATCGCCAGGGCGCCATCGACAACGCCGCCACCTACCTGGAAGAGCGCTACCGCCGCCCGATCGTCTCCAACACCTGGAACCAGCCGATCGACATCTTCGACCGCCACCTCTATGAGAAGGGCTCGGTCGTGCTGCACACGCTGCGCGGCGTGCTCGGCGATGAGGCGTTTTTTCGTAGCCTCCAACGCTACTGCCGCGACAACGAGGAGCGCAGCGTCATCACGCAGGACCTCGTCAACGCCATCGACGCCGAGACGGGCCGCAACATGGAGTGGTTCTTCGCGCAGTGGGTGTACAAGCCCGGGCACCCGTCGCTCAAGGTGAGCTGGGCCTGGGACGAAGAGACGAAAGTCGCGAGCGTAACCGTGAAGCAGACACAGAGCGGCGAAGATGGCACCGCCGAGGTCTTCCGCCTGCCCGTCACCATCGACTTCAAGACCGGCCGCGCCAGGCCACGGGCGTTCAAGGTCGAGGTGTGCGAACGCGAGCAGACTTTCCTCTTCGCCCTGCCCGCCAAGCCCGACCTCTGCCGCTTCGACCCATACAACTGGATCCTCAAGGAACTGGACTTCGATAAGTCCGTGGGCGAATTGCGCCTGCAACTGCGCGATGACGACGACATCGCCGGGCGGCAGGCGGCGGCGAAGGCCCTCGGGGTCAAGGGCGGGACGGAGGCCGTGAAGGCGCTGGCGACGGCTGTCCGCGACGACCGCTTCTGGGCCGTGCAGGCGGGTGCGGCGAAAGCCCTCGGCGTGGTGCGGAGTGAAGAGGCGAAGATTTCGTTGCTTGGCCTCCTCGGCGTGCGCAACCACAAGGCACGCCGAGCGGTCGTTGCGGCGTTGGGCGAGTTCCGTGGCGATGAAGCCGTGTTCGCCGCCCTCGCGCCCATGGCGAAACGCGACCAGTCCTGGTTCGTGGAGCGCGAAGCGAACCACAGCATCGGTAAACTGCGCGTCGTCGGCTCGTTCGATCTCCTCGCCGAGAACATCAGGCGCCCGTCGTTCCGCAGCGTCGTGCGCGTCGGCTGCATCGATGGGCTGGTGGAGTTGCGCGATGAGCGGGGCTTCGACGTCATCGCCGCCGCAGCCCGTTACGGTGAGCCACAGGCCGCGCGCCGCTGGGCCGTCGCCGCCCTCGGGAAGCTGGGCGAATACGTGGAGTCGCCGAAGACCGACCCCGCCGAGGTCGTCGCCGAGTTCCTCCACGACCCCGATTTCCGCGTGCGCGTGGCCGCCGCCACCGCCCTCAAGGCGCTCAAGGACGACTCCTATGTTGGCAAGCTCGACGAGATGGCCCGCCGCGAACTGGACGGCCGCGCCATCCGCGTGGCCCGCGAAGCCTCCGCCGCCCTCCGCAAAGGCGCGAACACCACCGAAGAGGTCAAGAGCCTGAGGGAGGACTTCGAAAAGCTGCGGGATGAGAACAAGGCTCTGAAGGATCGGCTGCAGCGGTTGGAGGTGCGGTAAGGGCGAAGATCGGTCAGTGAATGGTTCAGGCTATTCAGGAAGCTGGTCGAGGAACGAGCCCTGCAGTTTCGCGGGTGGGGAAGGCGGGGCGAGGATTGGCAGCCGTGGACTCCCAAGGAGGCCATTGTAGGCCATCAACTTTCCGGAGCGCCGACGTTCGCTGTCTGAATCTCCGTCGAATGTATACATCACGGAAACCCCTTCCATGAGCGCAGTCGCAACGTGAACGGCATCCGGGCTGGTCATGGCTCTGTGGGTCACCCCAAGTTCCGATGCCATTCTGGCAATGGGCGGAGTTACCGCGACAACTCGGACGTTCGAGCGGCCACGGTAGAAGAGGTCATCGACAACAGAGTAGTGCGCGGCGTTGATCGGTTCGCGCGGTCGGAGCTCCGCTAAGACGAGAGTGGAGACCACGACCAGAATGTCGCCGTTGCGGGCCGCCTCAAATAGTGGCTTTATGTTCTCCAGCTGATCCCGGTCCTTGTCCGTCTTCGGATCGTCCCCTAAATAGCGAATGAACAGGCACGAGTCCCAATATTGCGGATCTCCGTTACTCATCGCCCCCCGCTCGCAACCGCCGAATATATTCTCCCGAACTCAATTCATCAGATATGTGAGGAAGGAGCCCGCGAAAATCCGTCAGGCTTCGCTGAGGTGGTTTGAGGGCTTCAATCTGAGTCACGTCACGGACAGTGCTCGCAGAACCATTCGTTCGATAGTAGACGTATCCGTGCACTCGAACGGTGCTGCGAAAATTGCGAAAGGCGTCCTCATACTGCGACGGTGAGATGGCGCACCGTACAGGGTTTTCGGTGCCCTGCTCAAAGACGACGAATTGCGGAGACGGGAAGTCGGCGATTGAGCGAAGTCGACCTTCCACTGTGGACCAAGCTGCGAATATCGGTCGAGGCGAACGCCCGAAGCCAACCTTCTGTGGGATGACGATACGCTCTTCGTTGCTGGCTTCGACAGAAACCGGAGCGGTCTTACGAAGTCGATTGATCAAGCGTCGAGTGAGTTTGCGTTCAGACAGCTGAAAACCACCTGGCCATGCCTCGGGGTCGTCCGAGACCGTCGCCGCAATCGCCGCGAACGTGTCGGCCACCACCCCCTCGAGCGCCGCAGCGGAAACGCCGTTGGACGAAGCTGCGATATGAATGACGGGGTCTGCGACCATTTGCCAGTGAGCTTCTTGTCCGGCTCGTCTTTCGGTGAGCCGCCGAAGCAACGTGTCCAGATCATGAGAAGTATGGGCGAATACGCCGAAATCGAGGTCGTCAACACCTTCCAGTTCGAAGCGCAGAAAGCTTGTAGATTCGGGTTTCATTGCAACGCTTTCCCGCATCTCCGAAGGCTGCCGCGACTGCGGGCGCCCACCTTTGCCCCAGCATCATAACAGGTGCAGGGCACGCAAGGCACGCCGAGCACCCCAGAAATTCGGGGATACCAGCGACCGTCCTATTTTCCGACCTTCCGCCCGTAAGCATGCGCTAATAACGATGGGGCTAGGAACACGCGGGCGGGGTTTTGGCTGGCATCCTCCGGAGACTGGCCTCGGCGTAGTTGATCGCGTGTTCGTGGCCGCTCAAGGCGGCGCGGTCAATCAGGCGGTTACCAGGATGGCGACCGGGAAATCGCCCATCACGGCACCAAGAGGGACGCGACCGCTGTATGCGCCGCCTTCGCTGCCAAGCCAGTCGCGCCACGGGCCAGGGGCTGGCAGGTCGATTGAAGCGTCGTCGAGAGCGCCCGCCAGAAAGCGTCCTTCTGTATCGAGCGACGACGAGGCGAGCCGCGGTACGACGACCGCCACCGCTCGACCGTCCAGTTCACGCACAAACGCGAACACCGGCTTCGACCGTCCTTGAACCTCAAGGGGACGGTAGCTCCCGCGATCGAAAAGCGCCGGCTCGCGCGCACGAAGGCTCAGGAGGCGATGCGTCAACCAGAGCTTGGCATCGGGTGACATTGGACCGGGCGCGCGCTCGGGTAAGCCGTCGAATGCGGCGATCGCTGTGCGGAAATCGACCGGTCTGCGATTATCCGGGTCCGTGAGGGAAAGTAGCGGGAACTCCGAACCCTGGTAGAAGTCGGGAATGCCGGGGGCCATGCACTTGAGCGTCAACAGCGCGAGGCTCTTCGCGGCGGCCGACGGAAACAGGACCCGAACGAACGCGTCCAACCGGGTGAGAAACGGTAACGACCGATCGCCGTCGAGGATGGCCTCGATGAAGGCGAACGCGCCTGCTTCGACTTGGGCGTTCGGGTCACTCCAGCTTGTTTGCGTCTTGCCCTCTCGCATCGCCTTGAGGAGGTGGCTTTGCATTCTCCCGGCGAACGCTTCGTCCGGAACGCCTTGCCAGGCGGCGACGAGCGTTTGGTAGAGGTAATACTCGATGTTGGCATCTGGGACTCGTTGCCCATCGACCGTCCCAAGCCAGCGCCGATTGAGCCGCGCCCAGCTGCGGACCTCGTTGCGCCAACGCCGTGGCACTTCGCTCAGGGCGGCGAGGCGCATACGGGCGTCTTCGCTGCGTTTCGTGTCGTGCGTTGTGGTGGTGTTGAAGGTGCGTGGCCACGTGTGGGCGCGCTCCGCGAACCAGGCGTGAGCTTCCGCGGGGGCGACGCCAAAGTGCCCGGGCGTGTCGCCCACCTCGTTCGTCGCGAGCAGGCGATGGTACCGAAAAAACGCCGTGTCCTCGATGCCCCTGGCCATGATCGGCCCCGAGAGTTGCTGAAAGCGAGCCCGAAAGTCGCGCCACGGAAGTCGTTCGGCTTGCGAAAACTCGCCCGAACCGAGGAGCACGCGCACCAGGAAGTTCATCGCTTCCACGGCGATCCGGGACGATCGCTGCCTGGCTTCACGGCCCGCCGCCACGAGCATTTGGTCGCCCTCAGCGACATCGGAATACGTGCGGTAAACGGGCAGGCACGAAAGCAACCCCACGATTGCCTCGCGCAATTCGACAAGGGTGATCTCACGCTCCCGTGGCGCCGATTGGGCGAAAGCATGCAGTTCAAGCGCGAGCACGGTGATTTCCCTTGCGAAAGATCTTTCCGCGATGCGCTGCCGTGAGGCAAAGGCTATGTAGTCGTATGTTGCGGGCCGTCCCAGGAACTCTTCATAGATCCGGTCGAACGAGGAAGCGGCTCCAGGGTCGATGAAGAGGCCCCCTGCTTTCGCGAGGAAGTCATAACCGGTGGTCCCCGCCACTGGCCATGCCGCGGCGAGCGACTCCGAGCGGCCGAGGATCTTTTCCACCCAGATCGGAAACTCGACCGCCGAACCTTCGTCGAAGCGATCCCTGATTGCCGTCTGGAGATTCGCTAGGTAAGCGCTGGGGTCGTACAAGCCGTCGATATGGTCCACTCGAAGCCCATCAACCAGCCCGTCCCGGGCCAGCTGGACAATCAGTTCGTGGGTCGCCTCGAACGCAGGTGGGTGCTCCGAACGGATGGCAGCGAGTTCGTTGATGTCGAAGAAGCGCCGGTAGTTGATCTCTTCCGACGGGACGCCCCAGTACGCGAGCCGGAAGTGCTGCGCCGCGAGCACAGCGTCGAGCGCGGCGAATGAGTGAGGTTGCCCGGCGGTCCCGTCGAGCGCACGCAGGCGCGACTCCACCCAGTTTCGAACATGATGACCGCCGCTCACGAAGAGGACATCGAACTCAGAGAGAAGGCGAGCGCTGGTAACCACATCCATTTCACGGAACCGCGCCAGGATCTCCGCGAGTTGGTCCGCCACACCGGGATCCGGGGGTTGCGGAGGCGAGCCAAGGATCCCTTCATACGAGCTTGGCGCGAGCGGGAAGGTATCTCCGCGATAGCCGACCACAAGTTCGTGGCCGTCGTATTGCAACCGGAACTCTCCCGCTTCGAGGGCGTCACCGAAAGGGACATCGAGGACGGGGCAGACCACCGTGCCGCCCGATCGCTCTTGCCCTTCCCAGGCTATATCGAAATAATCGGCGAACGGAGAGGAGGGCCCGTAGCGCAGGACGTCGCGCCACCATGGCTGCCGAGCATGCTTGATACCAACGTGGTTGGGGACGATATCGAGAATGATTCGCATTTCGTTCGCCCGACAAACCTCGGCGAGCGCCTGAAACCCCGCCAAACCTCCGAGTTCGGAACTCACGTTCGCGTGGTCGATGACATCGTAGCCGTGTCCGCCACCGGCGGACTCCCAGATCGGGGACAGGTAAAGGTGGGAGACACCAAGAGCGTAGAGATATGGCACGATGGCCGCCGCGTCGCGAAACGCGAACAGGGGCGTAAGCTGCAACCGATAGGTAGCGCGTGGAGTGCGGTAATCAGGAGCCGGAGCGTGGAGGAATTCGGGTTCATCGAATCCCGGCAAACGGTACCCGGTCATCCTCGCGCTCCCTGGACATGGCTCAACAAACCATAGGCGTCACGGGACCCTGACTAGCAACACAGCTGCCCGCGGAAAACGTCCAGTCCCGTGGCCGGTGTGCCGGTGTAATCGATGGAAAACCCGATGCCGTCCGCCCCCGGAAAACCGGTTGGAGCCAGTCCTCCGGGGCGGACGGTGACACAAAGGCAGTGTCTTAGTCTTCCTTAACGGTCTGCTTATTGTCGTCGAGGTGGTCCTTGTCGAACATCGTCGTAACGCAATCCGAAGTCGGTGACCCGCTGATGCAGCTTGTGGAGAGCCAATAATCGGCGTGCATCGGCGCATCGACCTTGAAGAACATGCCTCGGAGAGCCTTCACGGTACCGAGTTCCTCTCCGTCTGAAGTAACGACTTTCGCGCCCACCATCGGGCTGGTTGCTGGCATGGTCATGGGTAACTCCTCTTTCTTTGCGGGAGAGCTTGTGGCTTCCCAGGTTCGTCTTTGTGGATTCAAACGCGCTTGAACTCGGGCTCTCGTCTTTCGGTGATTGCCTCCCCGGCGCTTTCGCGGTGAAACTGATCGCGCCGCGGAACCGAAACGGTGATACGCCCTTCGCAATCAGAATGGCTTACGAAGCGTTCTCCGTCTGTCCGAAAGTAGCGGAAGAAGGTCGCGGCGACCCGCCCGTTTTTTCCGTCCGCTCGTGCCCGCCCCCGGACTGATGATGACGGGCGCTGCCCTGCCGAAGCCCTGGGGAAAGCTCGTGGAGCTGCGCAGGCCGGAGTTCATCGCCGGTTTCGGCTCCCTCGTCACCGGGAACTGACTACTCGTGCACTTTCCGCCCATACCTTCCGCTCATATCGAGCGGGCCGAGGAGGAAGGCGGGGTCGGGGTTCAGCTGGTATTCGCGGAGGCAGGCTTCGGTGAACTTGATCGCGTGTTCATCGGTGGAGAAGACAGCGCGGTCGATGAGGTCGTCCCGATTGGGAAGCGTGGCGGGCGTCTCGACGTCGTGCGGGTAGTGCCCGCGGGAGTGAATCGCGACGCAGGCCTGCCAGGCGTACCGAGCGCCCAGCCGCGCGGTGTCGGTTGAGACGTATGGCAGCATCATGCGGAGTGCGCTGGGCGCGGTGACGGTGTGCACGTAGGAGATGCTCGCCGCGCCGGCGTTGACGAGGTAGAGCCGGGCCATCGTCGTCGTGAGGTCGCTCAGAAAGGCCGAGACATCTTCGCCCGGGGCGGACAGGTTGATGGCTTCGGCGAAAGGCGGGAAACCGTCCAGTTCGGCGACGGCACTGAAGATGCTGGTGGGCCGGGGATTTCGCATGCGCCCCGGCATGATCGGAACCTGGTTGATGGCCTCTGAAGGCCGCCTCGCCTCGACCGGGTGTGGCACGCCCGGTAGCAGTTGGTAACGCGCCGCCCAATATCCAAGGCCCGTCGCGACCTCTGTCCGGCGGCCGGGAGTGTCCTCGGCGGCGAGGCTGCGGACGGCGTGGGCGGTGCGAATGAGCCCGTGCGTTGCGCCCGCCATCATCCCCGGCGCCAGCCTGGGCAGCCAGGTTTCGAGCACGTCCCGCCACTGCATGCTCTCAAGCTCGATGGCGAAGAAGTCTTCCCAGTCGGATACGCGTTCGAGCGAGCCGAGCGCTTCCCGCCAGCTGTGGCCCGCAATCGGCGCGACGTTCGCGGGACGCTCCCCCAATCGGGTGCGATACTTCGCGACCCACCCTTCCACTTCTTCGCTCCGCCCGAGCGCAACGAGCGCCTCGGCGCCCATTGGCCCGTGGTTCGAAAGTCCTGGCCCGAACTCAGGACCGCAGTCTTCGAGCATTGACAGCGCCTGGTCGATCGCGGTCATCGCCGCCTCCTGTTCCGGGCAATGGTAAGGCGGTGCGGTCAGGGTGTCGCGACCCTGGGACTTTTGACCGCTGACTTGACCAGCGTATTCGTTCACTCGTAACGTCCCCGAATTGTCATGACATCGCCCAAACTGGATCCATGGACCGTTTGGCTCGAGAAGGCGGACGAGCGGGTGAGTGCCGTCTCTCCCGCCCTTGCCGTTTCAGGCGTTCGATCCTGTCCCGGGTTTGGCGTGCTACGGGGCGCTCTATGCCGCCGCCGTCGGGTTGAAAGGCGGGAGGCTGCGCGAAGCAGAGATGTCCTGGAGGTTCGACAAGATCCGGGTCATAACCGAGTTTGAGCGGTTGGTGGCGTTGTCTTCTGAACTGGACAACACGTTGCGCACCAGGCTCTTCCAGCTGCGGTCTTGGCGCGACCGTTCCGACTACAAACCCGAACGAGTCACGCGGACGGATGCTGAAGTCGCAATTGAGGTTGCGTGCCATTGCTGACAGCGGCCCATCGGTTTTGTGCGCTAAGGTAGACGCGAGATGACGATGAAGACGAAGGCACCACCACCCCATGGCTCATCGACCTTCGGCATGAAACTGGAATCGACCTCAGCGTGACCCCCTCCACTTGCCCGCGTAGCTCACTTCATCGCCGGGCCGCCGGGCTGGCATGTCCGGCAGAAGCTCGTGATGCGCTGGTTCGCGGTGATTTCGCTGATCGTGGCACCGCAGCGGGGGCAGGGCTTTCCGCCGAGGCGGTGGACGCGCATGAAGTCGCGCCGCTCTTCGTAGTCCAGCGCCTCGCCTTTCTGCATCGCCCCGCGCACGAGCGGAGCCGCCCACGCCATCACGGCCCGCGCCGCGCGAAAGAGTCCACGCAGCTCGTCGTCGTCGAGGCTCGTGCGGGCGGTGTACGGGTTGATGTGCGCCTCCCAGAGGATCTCGTCGCTATACGCGTTGCCGATGCCCTGGACGAACTCCGCCTTCGTGATCACGGACTTGATCTGGCCCCGGTACTTCTTGATGCGCGCCAGCCAGGCGTCTTCCGTGAGCGATGAGTCGAGCAGGTCTGGGCCGTTAGCGTCCCAGTTGGGAATGAGCGAGAGTTGTGACGCGCCGACGAGATAGATCTTGCCCATGAGGCGGTCATCGCCGTAGCGCAGTTCCTTACCGTCATCCACGCCGAGCACGAGGCACGTCTTCGCTGGCTTTTTCTGCTTCGGCTCAACGTACTGGAAACGACCCGTAAGCATCGGGTTGATGGCGAGAATGCGCTCCGAGGCGAGCGGGAAAAGGAGGAACTTGCCGTGCCGTATCACCTCGCCGAAGCGGTCGCCGGGCAACGTGTCGCGGACTTCCTGTGTAATGGCCCGGAAGACCGTGGGGATACGCACTTCCACGGAGACGATCTCGTGACCGACGATGCGCTCGTTGAAGTACCCACGGATCGCTTCGAGTTCGGGGATCTCGGGCATGAGGCGAGTATAACGGATGAGTCGCGAGAGCCGAGTGGCCTCAACCTAAGTCGCTTTCGCGGTGGCTCGTCTTGAGCCTGATTCCTCGACGGGAGTCGTCGTCTGCGTTTCGAGATACGCCCGCAGAGCGTCGGTCGCGACCTGCGTGAGTGTGCGCCCGGAAGCGTCCGCCACGGCGCAGAGGCGGTTCGCGGCTTCATGGTCAAGTCGGATAGAGACTACGGCGCCGGGGCGGCGATTGATCGTTACCTCCACTCGTTCCCCGAGTTCAAAATCCAGCGGGTCATCTATTGGGTCTTCCATAATCTCTGCCAATTCTAGTCTGGTCGCTCGTGACGTTCTGCCGCTCGCGCCGTTGCGGGTCTCCAGATGCCTGACCTTCCGGTGGGTTTGATCGGGATGGCGAGCCATCGCCCTCCATGAGTTCGCCCGACCACAACGTGCGTTTGGTCAGGATGAGTCCGCTTGTTGCGCGGCACGATGGTCTCCTCGTCTTCAAGGACCTGGCGCACTCTTCGGGCGTGACGCCATGCCGGGCCATGTGCGCTTCGTTGGCGTCGTCGAACTCGAAGTCATCGATGCGCACGTTTGTTGTTCCTCATTCTACACCAGACCGCGTCGGCCCTAATACCCAGTTTTGAGGCACTTCAACGGCTCACCCCCAGACCCGGCACGTGGACAAAGTTTCTGGCGCATCTCAACGCGCTGCTCGATTCCGCTGGTGCCGTGGCAACGTCAGCGTTCCCCACCGTCGCCTTGACGCGCACGCGGTCACTAGCCCCTAATAGCCTTCACGGAACAGTCTTCCCTCGGAGGTAACCTTTGAAGATCCTGACCCTTTCCAAACTCGAATTCGAACCCGCAATCAGCGCGCTGTTCACCGACGGCGTGACGCGCGCCGGGATGTTCCCCACCGGGGACTTCAACTCGGGCCTCGTGCATTTCGGCGCCGGTTCACGGAACAAGTTCCATACGCACACGACCGACCAGGTCCTCATCATCACGGAGGGCACGGGCGTCGTCGCGACGGACACGGAGGAGCGCACCGTGACGGCGGGCGATGTCATCCTCATCCCCGCGGGCGAAAACCACTGGCATGGCGCTCCCGGAGCGACCGCGATGGCGCATATCACGATCACCGGCAAGGGCGCGCAGACCACGCAGAACGAGCCATAAGGGGTCGGGCGCGGGGACGGCGTGCAAGGGTGTTTCGACGGGCCCAGACGCGACGCGAAGGGCTGTCCTCAGAGTGCGAGCAGTAACTCCGCAGCCACGTCCGCCAAGCGCCGGTCTCGTGTCCACAGCACCGCATCGACCGCCAGTGCACATGAAGCGAGGAGATGTATGTCGACGTACCCGATTCCGCGTCCCATGAGCGAACGTTCCTCGATGAAAGCCAGCAGCTCCGAGTGCGTGACCACCGGAGCCGTGGCAAGCCCGTGCATCTCTCTGAGCACTTCGGCCCGGTTCGGAAGGACTCCACATGCCACCTCGCCGATAACGAACGGATGGATAAACACGTTTCCTGCGTCGAGTGCAAACTTGAGTCCGTCATCGACTGCTCGCAGGTGATCAACCCAGATGGACGTATCAACCAGGATCAAGTCGGATCCTGTCGCCTCCTCGGCGCCAGCTCCAATTGCGGAGCTGTTCCGCCCAGACGGGCCAACCGCCTCGCGCTCTCTCGTTCGATGAGCGCGACCAGACCGGCGCGCAGCAACGCGCTACGCTCCTTGATGCCGGTCAACTCTCCCGCTCTCGCCAGCAAGGTGTCGTCAATAGTGACTGTGGTGCGCATGGCTCTTCTCCTTGGCTGCGTCGATCAGCGTATCACATGATGCCAGAAACCGTGGCGCCCGCCATGCCGCCGGGTGACCGTCAAAGTTTTGCATAGCCCGTGTTGGGGGTTCCGTTCGCCCTGAGCCTGTCGAAGGGCGGCCGTTCACACGCGAACATTCGGCAGCGGCGTGTTCATCCTTCGACAGGCTCAGGACGAACGGGGGTGACAGGCGGAACGACGTGAAAATCCAACCAGGACAAGGCGCACGCAAAACTTTGACGCCCACCCCATCCCGCCAGTCCTCGGCTGCGACAGTCTTCCGCGTCTCCAATCCGTTCCGTCCGAACTCCACCCCAAACTACCCCACCGCCCGTTCGACGACGCCGCGCCGATGATAGATCCGCGGCAGGCGCGCCTGGAGCCCGGCGAGCACTTCCCAGGTGATCGTGTCTTCGAGCGCCGCGATCTCTTCGACGGTGATGGCGCCATCGCCCTGGCTTCCGAGCAGCACAGCGTCTTCGCCTTCAGCAACGTCTCCACTATTCGTTACGTCAATAAGAAATTGGTCCATCGCCACGCGACCAACGATCGGGCAGCGTTGGCCCCGTACGAGGACGCTTCCCTTATTACCAAGGCTTCGCCGCCAGCCATCGGCATACCCGACGGGGATGAGCGCCACGCGGGCCGCTTGTCGAGCGCGCCATGCCAGCCCGTAACTCACGCCGTCTCCCGCGGGGATGTCGCTGACGCGCGCGATACGAGCCTTGAGCGACAGCGTGGGGCGCAGGCCGCCCAACGGAACGGGTGTGTTTGGCGGAAGAACACCGTGCAGCGCAAGGCCGATGCGCACGCCGTCGTAACGGAAGGCCGGGCGCCGTAGTGCCGTAGCGGAGTTCGCGGTGTGGCGGTATGGGATCCAGGGGAGACGGTGGGCAGCCTCGGCGAAAAGCCCGTCCTGGCGTTCGCCGAAGGAATCGTCCGCTTCGTCCGCGTTCGCCATGTGCGTCGTCAGCCCTTCGACTTCGAGTGATGGGAGCGCCCGCAGCTGTTCGGCGAGGGTCACGGCGTCTTCCAGGGCAAGGCCAAAGCGGTGGAGACCTGTGTCAATCTTGATATGCACGCGCGCGGCCTTCCCCTGGGCCACAGCAGCCCGGCTCAAGGCTTCGCCAAGCTCAATCGAGTGAACAACTTGCGTTATGTCATTGAACACCAGGGCGACAGCGTCCATAGGAAAGCTATGGCCGAGGGCGAGGATCGGAAGCGTGACGCCCAACGAACGGAGTGCGACGGCTTCCGCCGTCCAGACAACAGCGAAGCGATCGACCCCAGCCCGCTCCAGCACGGGAGCCAGGCCTTCGACGCCGTGGCCGTAGGCGTTGGCTTTCACCACTGCAATGAGTTCGACGGAACTGCCGAGGGCCGCGCGCAACGTCGCAACGTTGTGGTCGATAGCGTCCAGATCGACTTCGATCCAGGCGTTTCGTTGCGCCGTTTCCCGGGTGAGTGTGCGACCTGTCGGCGATGGCATCGGGTTACCGGGCCTTTCCTTCGATTCGCCAGAAGCGGGCGAGTTTCGGGTACCCTGAGCTTAAGCATCCGGTTGGCCGCGGTTCGACGCAACCGTCTTCGCCGGTGGGAGGCACACATGCGGAGGGTGTTCGGCGTTGTTCTGAGCGTCGTCGTCGTGGCCGGGGTCGCTTGCAGCGGGGGGCATTCGACGCGTACCTCTCCGTTTTCGCCCGCGCCCACGGAGGGGGCAAGGGCAACGGTCGGCGCGGTACCGTCCACCGCCGTGCCAACCCTGGCGGCCATCCCGGCTGGCTCCGCCTCGCAGGCGCTGCGCGAAGGACGGTTCTCCGATGCAGCCGTGCGATTCGGAGAAGAGGCCTCCGGGGCGCCGAATGCCGCGGCGAAGTCAGAGGCGCTTTTGGGCGCGGGCAGAGCGCGGTTCGAACTTGGCGACCGCGCAGGCGCCATCGCAAGCTTTCGCGACGCCATCGCGGCGGCCCCACCTGGGTCGCAGGAAGCAAGGCGGGCGGCATATCTCCTTGCGTTGCGATTGGATGACGCTGGCCGTGGCGCGGAAGCGGTCGAAGCCCTTCGCGCGCTTGCCGATACCGGCGGCACGGACGCATTGCAGCCGTTGCTCGATGCGGAGTTGGCGCGCGCGGCCGCCCTGGCGGGAGATGGCGCGTTGTCCGAACAGGCGTTCGCCCGCGCGGTCGCACATCCGGAAGCGACGAGCGCTCTCCGCGCGGCGGCGTATCGCGGGTTGGCGGCGGCCGCGCGCGTGCGTGACGATGAAGGCGCGTTGTCCGCTGCGCTATCGAAGCTCGTTCGGTTGGGACCGACACCGGCCGAGCGCTACGAGCTGGCCACCATCTTTCTGGCCGCGCGCCAACTCGGTCTGGCCTCGGAGCAGCTGGCCGCGATCGTCCTTCAGTCGCCGGAATCCCGTTTTGCGTTATTCGCATTGGCGGACTTACCGAAAGCGGGCGCGATGGTTGATGTGGGGGCGGAGGGATTGGTGTACTACCGGCGTGGTTTGTACGGGCAGGCGAAAGCGATCCTGGGCGCCGCCCGCGGGGACAAGGATGCCTCGATTGAGGAGCGCGCCTTTCGCGGGTTCTACTTCGCCGCATCGCTCGAAGACAGCGGGGACGCGGCCGGCGCTATCGAAGCCTACGACCAGGTCATCGATAGTGTTCGTTATGTACACAAATCCAGGTACTGGGCAGCGCGCGCAACGGAAGGCACAGGCGATCTGCGTGGCGCTTCGGAGCGATACCAAGCCCTTGCCCTTGCGACGCCGAAGGGAGAGTTTACAACAGAGTCAGCTTTTCGAGCCGGATATACGATGTTCCGGGCGGGCGACGCGCGCGCCGCCCAGGTCTGGTCAAGCCTTGGCGTATCACGTGATCCGCGGCTGCTATATTGGAAAGGGCGTGCCCTCGAAGAGTTAGGCGAAAAGGCCGCCGCCGCCACCGCCTATCGCGAGGCGATGGCAGCGGATTCTCGCTCGTTCTTCGGACAGGAAGCGGCTGCGCGCTTGAAGCCGGTAACCGCCCCGGACGCCCGCTATGTGTCACTGCCTTCCCCGGTCCCGACCCTCGATTGGGCCGAATTTGAGGCGTGGTTGCGGGTTCGCGGGGTGCCTGCTCGTGTCGATCCCGTGCCCTCGGTGGCCAGGGAACTGGCGCTCGTCGGACTGTTGGCGGAAGCTGGGGCAGTCGTCGAGGAATTTGGAAACAGCGGCGATCCGTGGCGGCAGTTTGTGACGATGAAGGCATCATACGAGCTGGGGTTACCATCTGTTGGCGCGCGGCTCGCGGTCCGGTTACGCACCAACCTTGGCGTTGAGTACGAGGATGCACCCGTTTTGCTGGCGAGAATGGCGTATCCCCTGGACCACATAACACTACTCGAACAGGAATCTCGCAGAAACGGATTGGACCCACTGTTTTTCGCCGCGTTGATTCGCCAGGAAAGCTTCTGGGACGCCACGGCGGTGTCGCACGCGGATGCATACGGACTCACGCAGGTCATTCCCGAGACGGGCCAGGGCATTGCGAATGCCCTGGACGTGTCTTCGTTTGAGCCCTCGGACCTCCTGCGCCCGGCGGTGGCGTTAAAGTTCGGCGCGTTCTACATCGGAGAGCAGTTAAAGCGGTACGAATCGCCATATGTTGCTCTTTCCGCGTACAACGCGGGGCCAGCGGCGGCTTCGCGATGGTCGGCGACGGCGAGAAGCGCGGCGGACTTTGTGGAGACGATCGACTACGCCGAGACGCAGGCCTACGTTCAACTGATTATGGAGGCGTACGCGCACTACAAGTACGCCTGGCGCGAACGGTGAATCCGGGATTCGACCGCCGTGTGGACCTCGTGTTATGGTTACGGTTCACGTTTGATGAGGTATTGAAGTGTCCACGAAGAGAACTTACCAGCCCCACGTAATTCCCAGGAAGCGGAATCACGGGTTTATGAAGCGGATGGCGACGCGCGCGGGTCGTCTCGTGCTAAAGTCGCGTCGGCGCCAGGGCCGCAAGCGACTGACGGTCGTCTAGGCGACTCTTGCCATGAGGCGGCCACGGTCACTTCCAAAAGGTCATCAGTTTGATTCTGTGTACGAGGGAGGTTCGGCGTTTGCCGGGCCTTTTTTCGTGGTGCGTGCACTTAGCGGCGGAACGGGACCCGCAAAGTGGGGATTCGCGGTCGGCAAGAGATCATGGCCGAAGTCCGTGGACCGCAATCGCATTCGTCGCCGTTTCCGGGCCGCCGCGAGAGAGGTCGGTGGACTCGTTGGCCGAAGCTATGTGGTCACGGCGCGACCATCGAGTGAGAGAATGGACTTCGCGTCGCTGACGAGCGAGTTGTCCCGGCTCGTCGAGCGGTCTGGGGTTTTATTGGGTGACCGGTCGCGTTGAAGCGCGTACTGGTCAGCGGAGTCCGCGTATATCAGCGAGTGTTGTCGCCGATCCTTCCCGGGCAGTGCCGCTACACACCGACGTGTTCTGAATACTTTGTGGTCGCGGTCGAGCGATACGGCATCCTGAGAGGCACTTGGCTCGGCTTGAAGCGCATAGGCCGATGTCGACCGGGGCCGGGCGGCGGGTTCGGACCCGATCCGGTACCGTGACATTCGATGTTTCACGTGAAACATCGAACCTTCCTTGGAGGACACTCTCGATGCTAAGGACAATTTAGTTAGACACTCTACTCACCACAAGTCTCGTCTCTCATCGAGCGCGGCGTCCTTGCCTGTTTCACGTGAAACACCACACCTCAACGAGAGGCACCATGGAAACACGACCACAGAAGACATAACTACCGATGTCGACCACTATCCCGTTCGAAGCGCGATGTTACGATGTCCCTCAATGTCATCCCTGCGCCGACTCGGCCCACTCCTCGCTCTCATCATCCTCCTCGCGCTCTCTGCTGTGGGCTGCACAAAAATCTACAACCCCGAAGGTTGGGCAGAACCATCCGTGTCCGCGGACGGCGCCTACGTCTTCGAGTCCAAGGACCGCCTGAGCTACCTTACCCCCCCAACAGACTCCGCCTCGGTCCGCTGGACGTTTCCCGACCGGAACCAAAAGAACACTGATCTCAAGCTGCGGGCGGTCTACGGCGAACCCCTGATCGAGGATGGCATCGTCTACCTCGCCTCCTATGAAGGAGACGTCTTCGCACTCAAAGCGAGCGACGGAACCCAAATCTGGCGTCGGGGGAACCTCCATGGCGGTGTCACCGGTCGCCTCGCCTCCGCCAAGGGTGTCCTCGTGTTCGGCACCACTGAAGGCCGCGTTTGGGCCATTGATAAGACGAATGGCGCCAACGCCTCGGGATGGCCCAAAGACGGAGTCAAGATGCCGGACCCCATCTGGGCAGGCGTCGCAGTGCAGGCTGAGACCGCCTACGTCGCCACGATGGGTGGAGACGTCTTCGCATTGGCTCTTTCAGATGGCCACCAGGTGTGGCCCAAACCCTTTCACGTCTCCGGAGCTGTTGCCGATCTCGCAATGGTGGCAACCGACCGCCTCTTCGTGCCCAGTCTGAACAAAATCGTCTACATTGTTGATACCAACAACGGACAGCCGATCGCCCCGGGCGCTCGCGCTTCTGACTGGGTGTGGATGCAGCCTGCCATCAAGGACAGTCTCGCCTACTACGCGGATTTCAGCGGAAATGTCTATGTGCTCAACATAACCACCGGGAAAGCGACAGCCCTGGGTGAAGTTGCTGCAAAAGTGAAGTCATCGCCTGTCGTCGTCGGTGATGTACTCGTCGTAGCCGACCGCGCCCGAAACGTCACATTCTTCAATATCAAGGAGGCCAAGAAGCTTAACACCGTTCCCGCCGGGGATTCCGGCACCTTCCGCGCGGGCCTCACAGTTGCGAACGAGTTGGTCTACGCCGTCACAACGAAGGGCGCGCTCTTTCGAGCGAACCCGAAAGAGCTGTCGGTGGTTGAAATCCCGATCGTCGGTGGCGCGAAGTGATAGGCGACATCTTCCGCATCGCACTCGCCGATCCGATGGTGAACTTCCTCGTCATCCTCAACAACCTCTGTTTCAACAGCTTCGGCCTCGCAATTATCGCGTTCACCGTCATTGTGAAGGCTGCGACATTCCCGCTCACTCTGCGCCAGCTGCACAGCATGCGCTCGATGCAATCTCTGCAACCGCGCATCCAGGAGATCCAAAAGAAATACACAGACCCGAAGCGGCGCCAGGAAGAGACCATGCGCGCCTACAAGGAAGCGGGGGCGAATCCCCTGGGTTGCCTTGGACCCATGCTCATCCAGTTTCCCATCTTTATCGCGCTCTTCTATGCGATTCGCCTTGTCCTGCCAGAATCGCCCGAGGCGCTGGAGAACCTCTCCAGCCACCTCTACGGCTGGAGTTATATCCAGCACGCCGTGCCGATGAAGACGCACTTCCTGGGGCTGGACCTTCGCCAGACCCCCAACGATGCCGGGTTCGTCAGCATCGAGGGCTTTTTGGTGCTCCTGGTCGGCATCACCACCTGGGCGCAGACCAAGACGACCGTGACGTCGCCCACCATGGACGATAAGCAGCGCGCTCAGCAACAAATGATCGCAGTCATGATGCCCGTTATGTTCGCCTTCTTCGCATTAAGCTTTCCGAGCGGTGTCAGCATCTACTGGATCGTCAACTCCGTCATGGGCATCGCCACGAACGTCGTGACCTTTGGGCTGCCGAGATTCAACATCAAGCCCCTCGTCAAGGTTCGCGCGAACACGCCTCCACCTCTTGATGCCGGCCATGCCACTTCGCCAGCCGGCCCAACCATTCCCGCCCGAGAACTGAGGACAGCAAATGGACCAGGCCGAAGCAAGCGGCAAAACCGTCGAAGACGCCCTTAATCGCGCACTCGCCCAATTGGGCGCCAAGCGAGAGGATGTCGAATTCACCGTGCTCGACGAGGGCAAAAAGGGTGGCCTGTTTGGCCGCGGCGCCAAGGATGCCACCGTACGTGTGGAACGGATGGACTCGCCGAGCGGCGGGGCCGCCTCAACGCGGGACGCTGCCGACACGCGCATCCCGCGCGGGAATGGCCGTGGACAGAGTGCGGGACAACGCGGAGGGCGCGACCGCAACGACCGTCCCCAGCGCGACGACCGTGGTCCACGACCGGAACGCGCGGCTGGCGCCGAGCGCGGCGCTCGCGGGCCGCGACCCCAGGGCCGAGCTGGCCTCGACGCGGCCTCTCCGAAACTCTCCGCCGAAGATTTCATGCGCCGCCCTGATGGCTCCGCTCCCGCGCCAGCCGCGGAAAGGGCACCGGCGCCTGAGCGTGCCCCCCGGCCCGACCGTGGTCCTCGCCCTGAACGCGCACCACGCACCGAACGGCCTGAACGCGCCCCCCGCGCCGAACGGCCACCGCGCGAAGACGACGAAGAGCGGCGCTCCCGCCGCCGTCAACGGGATGAACTGCCGCCGGTCGCGGCGGACATCAACGCCGAGGAGGTCGATTTCGCCGCGCACATTACCGATGATCTTCTCCGTTTGCTCGATATCACGTGTGATATATCCATTCGAGAGCCGTTGACGCCCGGGGAAGGCCTTGGCTCTGCCCTTGCCGTCATCGATATCAGCGGCGAAGACCTTGGCCTGCTTATCGGCCGACGCGGAGACACACTCCTTTCTTTGCAATACCTCGTGAACCTCATCGTCGGGCGGCGCTTCCCCGAAAAGGGCAACGTCACCATCGATGTCGAGCACTATCGCCACCGCCGCGAAGAGCAGGTCCTCGCCGTGGCGCACCGTATGGCCGACCGCATCCGCGAACAGGGCGGCTCTATCACCATGGAGCCGATGCCCCCAGCCGAACGCCGCCTCATTCACCTCGCCTTCGCCGATGACGCGGACCTCGAAACCAACAGCATCGGCGACGGCGACAACCGCAAGGTCGTCATCAGCGCCCGGCGGTAGCGCCAGGAGGAAGGGGGACACCACGCACATCGTCATCGCTGGTAACGTCGCGGAAGACCGCGTCCCCCGGGGCTGGAGTCCCGGTGGCCCCTCTCTCTATTCAGCGCTCATGGCAAGATCGCTCGGCGCGCAAGTCACGCTCGTGACGCGGCTCGCGCCATCGTTTGACCGCCGTGTTCTTGCTGATATCGATCTCCAGGCCCATCCTGCCGAACGTATGCCGCGCTTCGACAACACGTATGACGACGAGGGAAATCGCACGCAGCTCCTGCTCGATCCAGGAGAGCCTCTCGAACCGGCGATGCTGGAGTGCGATGGTCCCGCCGACGCGTTCATCCTCGCCCCGGCGTTCCACGAAGTCACGGTCTGGCCCTTCCCCTGCGCCCGCGTCCGCGCCGTAGCGCTCCAGGGTCTTTTGCGGGAGGTGGACAGTGGCCAACGCGTCCACCCGCGAAGGGACGCCTTTGAAGCGGTGATGCCGTTCGTGCACAAAGGCGTCATCGCCTTCTTTAGCGAAGAAGACACGTGGGGACCAGAATCCCTGGCACGGGAAATCGCGTCCGTTCCCGGCGCAATGGCCATCCTCACTCGCGGTTATCGCGGCGCCGTCGTCTTCGAGGGCACGCGCCGCACGGAATACGCCGCCAACGCCGCCGAGGCCATCGACCCCACGGGCGCGGGCGATTGTTTCTCGACCGCCTACATCGTTCGCTTGGCCGAAACGCGCGACCATGCCACGGCGATGCGGTTCGCCCTCGCGGCCGGTTCACTCTCTGTCGAAGCGCCTGGCATGGCGGGCATCCCCACGCGAGCCGCGATTGAACGCCGGCTGGAAATGGTGGCCGTCTGATGGCTGCGCGAATCGTCTCGTTGGTGAATCAAAAAGGAGGCGTGGGCAAGACGACCTCCGCAGTTTCGCTGGCTTCTGGACTTTCGCGGCGTGGCCAGAAAGTTCTGCTGGTGGACCTGGATGCGCAGGCGAATGCCACCAGCGCCCTTGGCATGGATTCGCGCAACCAGGTGGGCGTCTACGAAGCCCTCTTCCAGGACTCCCTCGCCCAGGATGCGATCGTGAGCGTCCCGGATGAGACGTTTAGCCTCCTCCCGGCGAGTTCCGCGCTTTCCGGCGCCGAAGTCGAACTCGTCCCCGTCATGGCCCGCGAACGCAGGCTCTCCGTGGCGTTGGAACCTCTTCGGGGACAATTCGACTGGATCCTGATCGATTGTCCCCCATCGCTCGGGCTGCTCACGATCAATGCGCTCACGGCCAGCGATAGCGTCATCATCCCCGTGCAGTGCGAATACATGGCCCTCGAAGGCCTCACCCGCCTGATGGAAACGCTCGACCTCGTGCGGCGAAACCTCAATCCCGGTCTCACCGTCCTCGGCGTCCTGCTGACGATGTTCGATGGCCGCACGCGCCTCGCCCAACAGGTTGTGGACGAAGTCCGCACCCACTTCCCGCAGACGTTCACCACCGTCATCCCCCGTGCCGTCCGGCTCAGCGAAGCGCCGAGCCACGGCGCCAGCATCTTCAACTACGAACCCGGTGGGCGCCCGGCCAATGCGTATGAGGCGCTTGCCAACGAACTGCTGGAACGCGTGGAGGTAGCAGCATGACTCAACCACGACGAGGCCTCGGCCGCGGGCTCGACGCTCTCTTCGGCGGCGCCACCACCGCGCCGCCGCCGCCACCACCGCCACGAGAAGCGCAGCCCGAAACGCCCCCACCGCCACCGGTCGCCGAAACTCCGCCCTCGCCGCCGGTCGTGCTGCCGCCCGTGGAAGAAGCGCCGACAGCCCCGCCTCACGTCGCTCCGCCCGAGCCGGTTGTGGCAGAGGCTGCTCCAGCCGTTGAGCCACCGGCGCCCGTGATTGCTTCAGCGCCCGTCGAGCCCGCGCCCGCGCCTATTGCGCCGGTGTATCAGACGCCCCCCGTCCTGGCGCCCGAACCCGTCGCGCGTTACGAACCACCTGCCCCGCCCATCGAGGCGCCCGCGCCCACACCAGCTCCCGTGGCTCCGCCCGTGTACCAGGCGCCGCCGCCTGCGCCGGTCGTCGCACCACGGGTCACGGCGGTTGAACCAACGCCTGTCGCGCGCGGCAGCGGAAGTCACGAGGTCGATATCGACCTCATTTCCCCGAACCCGGAGCAGCCGCGAACGAACTTCGAACCGGAGAAGCTTCGCGAACTCTCGAATTCCATCATTGAACATGGAATCATCCAGCCGCTGGTCGTGAGCCGCGACCCCGAGGGAGGTTTCCGGCTCATCGCGGGGGAACGCCGCCTCCAGGCCGCGCGCCTCGCCGGGCTCAACACCGTCCCCGTCGTCATCCGCGACGCCGTTGACGCGGACCTCCTCGAACTTGCCCTCATCGAGAACATCCAGCGCGCCGACCTCAACGCCATCGAAGAGGCGATGGCCTACCGTCGCCTCACGGAGGAGTACGGTCTCACGCAGGAAGAAGCCGCTCGCCGCGTCGGCAAGAGCCGCGCCGCCGTTGCCAACGCGCTCCGGCTGCTCCAGCTCGAACCCGAGATCCGGCGCAGCCTCGTCGCCGGGGAGATCACCGAGGGCCACGCGCGCGCCCTTCTCGGCCTCAGCGACAACAAGGGGCGCATGAACGCCTGGCGCGAAGTCGTGAAGCGCGCCCTCTCCGTGCGCGATACCGAAGGCCTCGTGCGCCGCGCCCTCAACGCCGAGCCCGCCACCCAGGACACGGCCGGCGCCGCCACCGCCCGACGCGACGCGGGCATGGCCGATATCGAATCACGCCTGCGCCGCGCCCTGAGCACACGCGTCTCCGTCGTGCCCCAGCGCCGGGGCGCCCGCATCACGATCGATTGCTTCTCCGCCGAGGAGTTCGAACACGTCATCGAATACATCCTGCGAGACGAAGATGAGCGCTGAGACCCGCCTGGTTGAACTCGGCATCGTCCTGCCGACGCCGCCGACCCCCGCGGGGCTGTATGCCCTCGCCGTCCAGACAGGCCCGCTGCTCTACGTTTCCGGGCAGATCCCCTCGCAGGACGGCGTGCCTTTGCGCCATGGGAAGTGCGGCGAATCGGTCTCCATCGACGAAGCGGCCGCGCTCGCCCGCATCTGCGCGATCAACGCCCTCGCCATCGTCCGCCAGGAGCTCGGCAGCCTGGACCGCGTGAGCAAGGTCGTGCGCGTCGCGGGCTATGTCGCCAGCGGCAAGGACTTCGTCGAACACCCCCGCGTCATCAACGGCGCATCCCAGCTGCTCATCGATGTCTTCGGCGAAGCGGGCCGCCACGCCCGCATCGCGATCGGCGTGTTCGACCTCCCCTTCGGCGTCCCCGTCGAAGTCGAATTCCTCTTCGAGACGCTCGGCCCGCGGTAGAGCTGCGAACGCCCGTGGGCGAAACGGGCCACGCATTTGCCAGAAGTCTAACAATGTATAGCCATGTATAGCCGAAAGTCGCTATACATGGCTATACTTTGATAGACACGCGCCGAGGAGTCCAATCACCATCGACCCAATTAAGAACCCATTTTCGCCAGGCGCAGGCGCACCACCGCCGGAACTGGTCGGACGCGAAGGCATTCTTGAGCAAGCACGAGTGTTGCTTGGGCGCGTAAAGCAGGGGCGGCCGGAGAAGAGCATGCTGCTCACCGGACTTCGCGGTGTGGGAAAAACGGTCCTCCTCAACGAAATCGAGCGCCAGGCGCGGGCGGCTGGCTACTTGACGATGACGATCGAAGCACACGAAGACAAGCCCCTCGCGCCGCTGATCGCAACGCATCTCCGAAGTCTGCTGTTCGAACTCGATCGCATGGCTGGCGCGGGATTCAAGGCCAAACGCGGCCTCCAGGTCCTTCGCAGCTTCGTCGGTAGCCTGAAATTGGCCTATGGAGACTTCTCAATCGGCCTGGGTATCGATCCAGAGGTGGGGACCGCCGACAGCGGGGACCTTGAGATCGACCTTCCCAACCTGTTCGTCGCCGTGGCCGAGGCTGCCGAAGAGCGGAACGCGGCGGTCGCTCTTTTTATCGATGAGCTTCAGTACTTCAACCACAAAGAGCTCGCGGCGCTGATCATGGCAATGCATCGAATGCAACAGCGGCAGCTCCCCGTGGTGCTCCTCGGGGCGGGACTGCCCACATTGCCCGGGCTCGCAGGGGAGTCCAAATCGTACGCGGAACGGCTCTTCAGCTTCCCTCTTGTCGGAGCCCTCTCCGAAGATGACAGCATGAGAGCGTTGCGCGAACCCGCCTTGGCAGCGGGCGTCGCATTTGCCGATGACGCGTTGGCCGAAATATTCCGATTGACAAGGGGCTACCCGTACTTCCTCCAGGAATGGGGGTACCAGTCGTGGAACCTCGCCACCAAGAGCCCAATTGCGCTTCAGGATGTGCGGAACGCGACGGCCGTGGTCATCCCGAGACTCGACGAGAGCTTCTTTCGTGTCCGATACGACCGTCTCACTTCAGGTGAAAAGACCTTCCTCCGGGCGATGGCAAGCCTCGGCGCAGGCGCTCGGCGGACCTCCGAGATCGCTGCCGCTATGAGAGTAAAGCCCAGCAGTCTTGGGCCTGTACGTGACAAGCTGATCAAAAAGGGGATGGTGTACAGTCCCGCTCACGGCGATCTGGCGTTCACGGTCCCGCTCTTCGACGAATTCATGATTCGCACCATGCCTGAATTCATTGTGACGTGACCAGACTTCTCCATCCGTTGAGCAGTCCGGCATCTCGTGCTCCCCGTCGCGCTACAGACCGGCGCGAGGCCCGCCCTCCCCCACTTGCGCGCCTCCCCCTCCATCCCCTACGATTGTTGACAACATCACTCAACTTTATCAGGAGTTCCGAAAGCGCTGGTGGCGAGGGACCACGAAGTCCTTAGTCCTCAGTCCTTTCACCTCGAAGATGCGCGTTTCCACTCGCAGCGACTATGGCCTTCGTGCCCTCATTGAACTCGCCGGACACCACGGCGAGGGGCCGCTGCAATCCTCCGAGATCGCCCTGCGCCGGCACATCCCGGAGCAATACCTGGACCAGCTGTTGACGACACTCCGCAAGGCGGGATACATCCGCTCGCTGCGCGGACCCTCCGGCGGGCACGAACTCGTGCGCGACCCCCAGGAAATCACCGTGCGCGAGGTGATCGAATCGCTCGAAGGCAGCCTCGCGCCGGTCGCTTGGCTCGATGAACCCGCCGACCACACCGATCACCCACACGAATGCGGCCAGCGCGAAATCTGGGAGCGCGTACGCAAGTCGAATCAGGAGATCCTGGAGTCCTATTCCGTTGCAGACCTTCTCGAACGGGAACCGCAGGCCGCGACCGGCAGGTACGTCATATGAGCCGCCCAGGCATCGTCGAATCCGCCCTCGACCTCATCGGTGGCACGCCGCTCGTGCGCCTGAACCGCATCGCCACGCCGGAGACTGCATCGATCCTCGGCAAGCTCGAAAGCATGAACCCCGGCGGCAGCGTCAAGGACCGCATCGCCCTCTCGATGATTGTGACGGCCGAAGAGGACGGCAGCCTGAAGCCGGGCACGACGATCGTCGAACCGACCTCCGGCAACACGGGCATCGGCCTCGCCCTCGTCTGCGCGGTGAAAGGTTACCGCCTCATCCTCACCATGCCGGAAGACATGTCCGTCGAACGTCGGCGCCTGCTCGAGCGGTTCGGCGCGGAGCTTCATCTCACGCCCGCGATCGAAGGGATGACGGGCGCCGTCTTCGCCGCCCAACAACTGGTGAAGAAGAACCCGGCCTACTTCATGCCCCAGCAGTTCGAAAACCCCGCCAACCCGGCGATCCATGAAGCCACCACGGGCCCCGAAATCCTCGAAGCGACGGGCGGGAAACTCGATGCCTTCGTCGCGGGAGTGGGCACGGGCGGGACGATCACCGGTGTGGGTCACGTGCTCCAGAAGGCGCTCGGCGAGAAGGTCCTGCTCGTCGCCGTCGAACCGGCGCGCTCACCCGTCCTCAGCGGCGGCCGTGCGGGGATGCATGCGATCCAGGGCATCGGCGCCAGCTTCGTCCCCGGCGTGTTGGACCGCTCCGTTTATAGCGAAGTCATGCGCATCGAAGACAGGGATGCGGTGGCGATGACCAAACGCCTGGCGCGCGAAGAGGGGCTGCTCGTGGGCATTTCCGCGGGCGCTAACGTCTTCGCGGCCCGCAAAGTTGCCGAGCGGCTCGGTCCCGGCAAGACTGTGGTTACCATGCTCTGCGATACGGGGGAGAGGTATCTCAGCGTCAACATGTAGATGACCGCGCTCATCTCTCGCCCAATCCTGTCGCCATCCATTTGCCAGTCTGAAGGAGGCTCAATGTCCATCAACGTCTATATCCCCACCCCCTTTCGCCACCTCGTGGGCAATCGCTCCTCCGTGAAGGCGAACGGCGCCAACGTGACCGAAGTCCTCGGCGACCTCGACCTGCAGTTCCCGGGCTTCCGCGCCCAGCTGCTGGACCCCGAAGGCAAGATCGCCCAGCACATCAACGTCTATGTGAACCAGGTCGAGATCCACACGCTCCAGGGCGAGCTGACGGCGATGAAGAGCGGCGATGAGCTCGCCGTGATCCCGGCCCTCGCGGGGGGCGCGCCCACCGTGATGACGCCGGAGATGGTGGAACGCTATAGCCGCCACCTGATCATGCCCCAGGTCGGCAGCGTCGGTCAGCGCGCGATCATCGAGGCGAAGGTGCTGATCATCGGCGCGGGTGGGCTTGGCTCGCCGGTCGCACTCTATCTCGCGCTCGCCGGTGTGGGCACCGTCGGCATCATCGATTTCGACATCGTCGATCGTTCGAACCTGCAACGCCAGATCCTCCACCAGACAGCGGACATCGGCAAGCGCAAGGTCGTCTCCGCGCGCGAAACCCTCAACGCCCACAACCCGAACGTTGATGTCATCACGCACGAGGCGCCGATCGACTCTTCGAACGCCTTCGAGATCATTTCCCAGTACGACATCGTCGTGAACGGCGCGGACAACTTCGCGACGCGGTATCTCGTGAACGATGCCTGCTACCTGCTCAAGAAGCCCCTCGTCGATGGCTCCATCCTCATGTTCGATGGCCAGGCGACGACCTACATTCCCGGCAAGGGCTGCTATCGCTGCCTCTATCCGTCCCCCCCGCCGCCCGGACTCGTGCCAAGCTGCGCCGAAGCCGGTGTGCTCGGCGCCATGTGCGCGACGATCGGCAGCATCCAGGCCACGGAAGTGCTCAAGCTCATCCTCCAGATCGGCGAGCCGCTCGTGAATCGCCTGCTGCTCTACGACGCCCTCTCCCTCGAAACGCGTATCGTCAAGGTGCGTCGCGACCCCGAATGCCCGCTCTGCGGCGATAACCCCACCGTCACGGAGCTGATTGACTACGAGCAGTTCTGCGGCTCGCCGATCCCCCACGCGTAACCTTAGCCCGCGCCCGGCCACAGCCCACGCGAACCGTAGCCCGCGCGTAAGCAAGGGTTCCGGCCAGACCTCGAACCATCCTCAAGCCCACGACCCCCAACCCGGAGAAGACATGACGACAGCACCCACCATCCAGGTCCGCGTGACGGCCGTGCTCCAGAAGTTCACTGGCGGCAAAAAGGTCGTCGAGGCGACCGGCGCCAACGTCACCGCGATCTTCGACGATATGGAAGCGCATTTCCCGGGCTTCAGGAAGCAGATGTATGGCGAGGACGGCAAACTCCATCGCTTCGTGAACGTCTACCTGAACGACGAGGATATCCGCTACACGGGTGGCCCCGAGACCGCCGTCAAGCCGGGCGATGTTCTTGATGTCTTGCCCGCGCTGGCGGGGGGCTGAACATGACTCCGTCCGCCTTGAGTCGTCGATGGCCTTTGGCCGCAACCAGTGAAACGTCATTTTCAGAGGCTGGCGAAGCCGGGCCGGTGCCCAATCGCCCGTTCGTGCTGAGCTTGTCGAAGCATGGGCGGGCAACGCGACAATGGGCGGACGGCATGCTCATCCTTCGACAGGCTCAGGGCGAGCGGTGTTTCGGCGATTTTCAGAGCAGCCTGTCGAAAGGCCCGATGCCCTCGGAACGATGGTCGAGCGCGTGCTCAGGCTTCGACAGGCTCAGCCCGAACGGTTCCTTCGAAATTCACGCGGGCATCCCGAGACCAGCCGGACAGTCGGCATTCGGCACCACGAAGCACCGCAATAGATCGCCTCTTACTCCCCTCGCCCGCGAAGTCGGCAGAGGGGTTGGGGGTGAGGGCGGGATGCCAGGCGGCGAACGTTGTGTTGCGACCGATTGTCACTTTGGCCATTTTCAAGAGGCTGATCCAGGAGTGATTGCCTAGATGGCACTCTATTCGTCCATCCTCGATCTGATTGGCAACACCCCCCTGGTGGAGTTAGGCTCCTTCGCGCCGCGTCCCGATGTCCACATCTACGCCAAGCTCGAAGGACAGAATCCGACCGGTTCGGTGAAGGACCGCATCGCCAAGTTCATGATCGAAGCTGGCGAACGCTCCGGCGAGCTCAAGCCGGGTGCCACCATCCTCGAGCCGACCTCGGGAAACACGGGCATCAGCCTCGCCATGATCGGCCGCGTGAAGGGCTATAAGGTCGTCTGCGTCATGCCCGCGAACGTCAGCGCGGAACGGACCCAGATGCTCAAAGCGTTTGGCGCGGAGATCATCGAGACGCCAGGCGATCTCGGTTCGAACGGCTCGATTGCACGGGCGAAGGAGATAGTCGCCGCGAACCCCGGAAAGTACTTCTTCCCGTACCAGTATGGAAACGAAGCGAACCCCGGCGCCCACTACGCCACCACCGGGCCGGAGATCCTTCGAGATCTCCCCCAGACGACGGTCTTTGTGGCGGGCCTGGGCACCGGCGGTACGCTCACCGGGACCGGGCGCTACCTCAAGGAACACAAGCCGGGCGTCCGCATCATCGCCGCCGCCCCCCACCCCGGCGACGCCGTCCAGGGTCTGCGCGCGCTCGAAGATGGCTTCATCCCGCCCGTCCTTGACGAGAGTGTCCTGGACGGGAAGATCGTCGTCGATAGCAAGTCCAGCTTCGCCATGTCCAAGGAACTCACCCAGCGCGAAGGCCTGTTCGTGGGCGTGAGCTGCGGGAGCGTCGTGCGTGCCGGGCTCAAAGCGGCAGAGCGACTCGAAGGCGAACAGCACATCGTCTGCCTGCTCGCCGATGGCGGCTGGAAATACCTCTCCAGCAACCTCTGGACCACCGAATGGGAAGACCAGCCCGAAGACGTCGAGAGCAAGATCTGGTGGTAGCGCAGCCCCGCCGAGACGCCTGACGTTCTGCCGCCTCAATCAGTGTCAAATGGCCGCGATCCTTTCTACCGTATCCGGGAAACGACGGACGAGGCTAATCAAGAGGGCCGCCTGCGCATTTGGCTTCGCTCGTCCCTGCTCCCAGTTTTCGAGCGTGCGAACATTGGTCCGCAGGTAGTTGGCGAACACCGCGCGCGAAAGGTGCAGGTCTTCGCGAAGCCGGAGCAACTCGTCTGGGGTGACCGTCGGCGCTGGCTTCTCTTCGACCCTGTGCGTGCGAAGGGTTCGTTTTCCCTCTCGCGCTTCGGCAAGCGCGGCCACCCCCTCGCCGAGCTCCAAGAACAGGTCGCGCTCCACGGGGTGCGTCTTTTTTGCTTTGGCGCTCGGTTTCAAGGGCCACTCCTAGCTTGCAGCTCCGCCTGGAGCAGGGATCGTAATGCAACTCGCTGTGCCGGCGTGAGATCTGCCATTTCGTCTTTGTCGAACAACGTAAAGAACCAGAACTGCAATCCCGCAGGCCACCAGTCGTGGATGATCCGGAGGCCGCCGCGCTTTCCCTTCCCACGCCGAGCGTCGGAGAAGCGCAGCTTGCGCAGACCACCCGCTCCTGGCATGCGGGCGCCGACCACGGGATTCTTCATGAGCAGAGCCTGTAGAGTGCGAAACGCCTCCTCGTCGAGGTACTCCGCTCGGTAGCGTTCGAAGGCGGGCAATTCAACGCACTCGGCCTTCATCGCTCCAGTATACGCAAGTTGCGTACTATCACAAGGTTGGTAGTGCCGCTTTAGGGCGCGTTGGAATGGCGGGTCTCGCGCCAGGATCGGCTATTGGCCGCCGGCCATGACGACAGGTTTGCCTTCGATCTCGCTCGGTGGAGTGGGCGAACGGAGGCCCGGTGGCACGATCCCGGAGGGGCGGCGGTGGGGTTCGGCCTCCTTCATCGCCCTGCGCACAACGTCGTCGATGCCACGCAGGGTGGGCGAAACGAGATAGGCGATGCCGATCAGCGCGGCCGCGACGAGCGACGCGCCCCCGACCGCGATCGGCGCTCCCCAGGCCTGGGCGGCGGCGGCAATGGGCACCGACCCGAGGGGTGTCAGCCCGAAGGTCATCATGCCGAGGCTCATGACTCGCCCGCGCACGTGGTCCGGCACGAGGAGCTGAATGATCGTGGAGTTCGACGTCTGGAACATGCTCGCGAAGACATCGGCCGCGAACACGAAGGGGATGGCGAGCAAGAACCAGGGGCTGGCGGCGAACAACAACAGACAGGCCGCGAAACCGAGGACGCCGCCGATCATCAGGCGCAGCTTGCGCTCTGTTTCGCCCCAAAAGGCGATGGCGAAGGCGCCCGCAACGCCGCCCAACCCGGCCGCCGCCTGGAGCACGCCCAGCCCCCACGTATCGACATGCCAGACGTCCTCCGTGAAGACGACGATCAATGACTGGAAGGGCATGGCGAAAAGCGGCGGGATGAGGCCCACGAGCATGAGCGTGCGCAGGGGTGGGGAGTTCTTCACGAAGCGGAAGCCTTCGGCCATATCGCCGAACACGGAGGCTTTGTTCGTGCGCGCAGTGGGCGGCGATTGGCTGACGCGCATCATCGTGGCGAGGCCAACGAGATACAGCACGATCGCGACGATATAGGCGCCCTTCACATCGACGGCGAAGATAAGGAACCCGGCGAGCGCGGGCCCCACCACGCGCGCCGCGTTCATACCGCCCATCTGGAGGGCCATGGCGTTTTGGATGCCCTCGCGGCCGACGATGTTCATAACGATCGCCTGCCGGGCTGGCATGATGACGGGGAAGATGCAACCCATCACGAAGACGAACGCCATCAGGTGCCAGAACTCGAGTACGCCCCCGAGCAGGAGCGCGAAGACCACGAACTCACTCGTGAGCAGCACTGCCTGCCCACCAATAATCAGCCGGCGTTTCTCCACGCGGTCGGCGATGACACCGCCAAACGGGGAGACGAGGAGCATGGGCACGGCCATCGCGAGGTTGACGAGGCCCAGCGCGAGGGCGCTATCGGTGAGTTTGAAGGCGAGATAGGAGCGCACAATCATTTGCCCCTGCATCGCGAAGAAGAACGCCATGTTGCTCGCATAGAGCCAGCGAAATTGGGGATATTGCATCGAGCGAAACGCCGAGCGCGTCGGCGCCTCCACCATCGCTGTGTCGCTCAACGGGAGATCGTTAGCCATACGCTAAGCATAGCGGATCGTGATGAGGGTCGTTATTGGGAGGGTGTCGTGCAAAGTTTTGCGCGGAACACGGAAGTGCTAAACGCGCGCTTCCTGCTCGGCCATCCATTCGCGCGCTTCTCGACGCGCGGCCGTCGTGTTGGACGCGAGGTGTCCGCGGGACCGGAGATCGATTGCCGGGGCGATATCCTCATCGCTTCGGCCACGTCCCTTCCAGAAGGCGCGCATCGCCTCGACGTCCCCCGCGAACGCAGGGATCCAACCGTTCGTCTGGTCGAACGCGGGGTACGTATCGCACGTTCCCACCTGGTTGAGACGGTCCATATACATGAGCGCCGCCGGGGCCTCGCCCTCCCAGATGAAGATGCGCTTATCCGACATGAGGTTGTAGACGTGCAGGATCTTGAGCGAAGCGGGCGCCTGTCCCTGCCAGATCGTCGCCCAAAGTTCCGGGTCACGGTTGCGGTCGGAAGTGAAGATGGAAACGTAAAGCATGACGCGGCCTCCGTGAGGATTCGTAGCGCCAAGTCTACGCTGTTCGGGTCCCCGTCGCGTCGCCTTGGGCAGGGAAACGTGTTGTATAATGGTGGTATGGCATTCGCGCTGACCGATTTCGACGCGTTCATTGAGGCGATCAACGCTGATCCGCAGCTGCGCGAGCGTGTCGTAAAAGCCATCCTCCACGAGGACTTCCTCGCACTGCCTTCGATCGTTGCCCGACTTGGCGACCGTTTAGACCAGGTCGCCGAACAGTTGGCCGCCCTAACCGTGCGCATGGACGCCCTAACCGTGCGCATGGACGCCCTAACCGTGCACATGGACGCCCTAACCGAGCGCATGGACGCGATGACGTTGCGGATGGACGAACTCATCCGCCTGATGAACAAACTCGACGGACGCACGGGCAACCTTGAAGGATGGCGCTTCGAGGCAGAATACCGCGACCGCCTCGCCAGCCACCTCGCCCGGCGCTATCGGGGAGTGCGGCCACTCGTCCTTGGAAACGTCCAGGCCTTGCTCGAAGCCCTCGACGACGGCCGCATCGCTGATCCGGAATGGGACGACATCATCCGCCTCGACGCCGCCGCCCACGTGCGTCCCCGGGCCGGGGGCGACGACCTCGTTGTCGTCATGGAGCTATCGAAGACGGTCGGGATCGACGACGTGGAGCGTGTTGCCCGCCGCGCCGACATCATCCGCCGCGCCGGGTTCGTGGTGGATGCCTGCGTGGATGGGGAACAGATCGATCTGCTCGCGCAACGCCGGCTCGCGGGCCTCGGCGTGATTTCGTTCGTGGATAAGCTCGCTGAACCGGCCTGAGGTCCTTTGCGACGCGTTTCAGGCGATCCCCAGCGCCCGCTCCGTCTCCGTCAACGCCGCGTCGATGCGTGCGGCGAGGTCGTCGCATTCCGCTTCCGTGATCACGAGGGGTGGGGCGATGCTGAGAATGTTGCCAGCGCGACAGATCACGCCGTTGCGCACAAGCGCCGCCGTGAGCTTGCCGGGCAGGTCGTCCGCCTCAGGGAACAGCTCCTTCGTCACGGGGTCCTTCACGATCTCCATCGCCAGCAACAGCCCCCGGCCGCGCACTTCGCCCACCGTGGGGTGGTTCTCCTTGAGCGAGTTCAGCTTCGAATGCAGGTAAGCGCCGTTGCGGGCTGCGTTCTCCACCAGCCCTTCGCGTTCGATGATCTTGATGTTCGCCAGCGCGACCGCACAGGAGACGGGGTGTGTGCCGAACGTGATGCCGCCGCCGAAAGTGCGCGACTTGTCGCCTTCGAACTCGCGGGCCACCTTGTCGCTCACGCCCACGGCTGCGATGGGGAGGTAGCCGGAGGAGAGGCCCTTCGCCATCGTCATCAGGTCTGGTTCGAAGTTGAAGAGCTCGCTCGCGAACCAGCGGCCCGTGCGCCCGAAGCCGTTGATCACCTCGTCCGCGATCAGGAGGATGCCGTACTTATCGCAGAGGCGGCGGATCGTCGGCCAGTAGTCCTCGGGCGGAGGATAGCCCGCGTTCGCCGCGGAGAGCGGCTCGGCGATGAAGGCGGCGATCGTCTCCGGGCGCTCCGCCTGGATCGTCCGTTCGATCGTGCGCGCGCAGAAGGTGTCGCAGGCGGGGTAGGTCTTTTCGAACGGGCAACGATAGCAGTTCACGTTCTCCACGAAGACGACGCCCGGCAGCAGCGGTTCCCAGGGGGCCTTGTTCAGCGCCGCCGAGCCGTTCACGGAGAGCGCTCCCGCCGTCACGCCGTGATACGAACCGCGCCGCGCGATCACCTTGTAGCGCTTCTTTTCGCCGATGTTGTACTGGTAGTGCTTGGCCATGCGCAGGGCCGTCTCCACCGCCTCCGAGCCGGAGTTCACGAAGTAGAGCTTGTTCAGCGATGGTGGCAGGAGGCTCGCGAGCTTCGTCGCGAGGTCCACGGCGGGCTTGCTCGTGTAGGCGAACGTGTTGACGTAGGCCATCTCGCGCATCTGGCGCGCCGCCACTTCCGCCAGCTCCGTGCGCCCGTGCCCCGCGTTCACGACCCAGAGCCCGGACATCGCGTCGATGAACTTGCGCCCCTTGATGTCCCAGAGGTGGATGCCCTCACCGCGTTCGAAGACCTTGAGCCCGTCCTCCTTTGCGAGGTCCGTGACCTGCTGCGTGTGCACCCAAAGGTGCTCCAGCCCGCGCTGGACGTAGTCGGCGATCTCCTCGGATTCGACATCGGTGGGCGACAGTTCGGCGATGGACATGGTGGTACTCCTCGCGCGCAGTATAACGGCTGGGTTAGCCCACCTGACAGCGCCGCTCCTACGCCCGCACGAGCCGCGACTCCAGCGTCCACAGCTCTTCGACCAGCGCTTCGGCGTCGCGGATGACGGCGTCCTGGTGGGGTTGTAGTTCCTGGCCACCGGCGGTGGCGGCGCGCTCGGCGAGGGCGTCGACCACCTCCGTACGCACGCCGCTGAGCTCTTCCATGACGGCGAGGCCGCAGAAGGGCACGTATGTTGGCGCGTAGCCGCCTTCGTGGCTGAGGACGAGACGCCCGCCGCAGAGTTCGTGGGCCGCCTCCATCAGCCTGCGCGTCATCAACCGGTAGGTTTCGCTGTAGGCCATCATTCGGCCGAGGGGGTCGTAGATGCTGCCATCGAATCCCGAGGGGACCATGATCAGCTCGGGCTTGAAGGCGCGAAGGGCGGGAAGGACGATGCGTTCGAACGTCGCCAGGTAGGCGCCGTGCCCCGAGCCCGGCGGGAGGGGCACATTGATATTGTACCCGTGGCCGCTCCCCTCGCCCCGCTCCTCCATCGCGCCGGAATCGCGCGGGTACCAGTTGTCCTGGTGGACGGAGATCGTGAGCGTGTTGGGGTCCGAATAGAACGCCTTCTGAGTGCCGTTGCCGTGGTGCACGTCCCAATCCACGGTGGCGATGCGAGCGACGCCGCGGGCCGCGCGGGCATGCATCGCGCCGATGACGACGTTGCCGAAGATGCAAAACCCGCGCCCGATGTTCGCCTCCGCATGGTGTCCCGGCGGGCGCACGAGCGCGTAGGCGTTCCGCACGCGGCCATCGAGCACAGCGTCGATGGCGGTGATCGTGCCGCCCGCGGCAAGCAGCGCAATCTCGTAGGCCCCCTGGGCGAAGGGCGTGCCGTCGCCCGCGTTCCCGCCCCGGCCCGCGCTCTGTTCGATGATCGACTCGACATACGCGGGTGTGTGGAAGCGCAGCACTTCGTCGATCGTGACCCGGCGCGGCTTCAGTGAGACGAGGTCATCGAACAGACCCGCGACTTCGACGAGGTTTCGAAAGCGGCGCTTGGCCTCGGGGTTTTCGTAGTGCTCCCACGCTTGCATCCAGCGTCCGTCGGGGCCGGTCGACCGGGAGCGGCCGGTATCGTGCCACATGTAGAGTTCGTCATAGACCCAGCCGGTCGTCATAGTCGTGCCTCCGAGAGTCAAGCGTATCGCGAAGGGTACAGCTCGCGGGCGGTGCCCTTCAATTGCGGTGTTTTCAGCGAACCGCACATAAGTGAGTTTCCATCTGCTTTACCTATCGCTATCCTTCGCCGGACGCTCGGTAAAGGTGCGATCGGAGGCGAAGGTACATGAGTGACATGCGCAAATTCGCAGGTTTGGCGGGCATCGCAACCGTAGTGGTACTGGTTGTCAGCTTTTTGCTTCCCGGTGAGCCACTAATGATCGACGATCCCGACGCAGATATTCTCGCCTTTTTCGTCGACAACCGGGGCAGGATCCTCCTGGCGCAGTGGCTGACGTTCGTGAGCGTTATCCCGGCGATTCTTTTTTCAGCTACGTCGTCCTCCGACTACGTGCTTCCGAGCGGGAGAATCCCGTGCTTACAGTGGCGTCGTTGATTTCCATTACCGCGGTGGCCGTGGTTGTAATCGTCGTGTCCGCCATCTTGGCGGCGGGGGCGTTCGAAGCGAGTCACGGGTTGGATGAGACATCAGCTCGCCTCTATTTCGACCTCGCTGCGATCGCAGGCAACGGGCAGCTGATCACTTTTGGCGCGTTCGGCCTCTTCTCTGGATGGTGCATCGTCGCGCGGGGCGCTTTCCCGAAATGGTGTGGATGGCTGGGAATCCTTGCCGGGGTCCTTGGTGTCGCGGGCTCCGCCATGTTGGCTTCCGAAGGCACCTTCGCACTGGTTTCGCCACTTGTGATCTTGCCCACCCTGGCATTCCTTGTGTACACGCTGGCCCTCTCGGTCATGACACTGCGGTCACCGAACGCCAATTCATGAGCGGTTAGTGGTCCGTAGCGCGAACGGGAGTGAGCGCGGGGATGTCCGGCCTGCGTTGAGACTTCAGGCCTGTGGCCTTAGCGCACCAGCCCGGCTGACAGCTAACGGCTTTGCTTGAACAGCTCGGGCTCCCGGATCAACAGGCGGCCGACCACGGCTGCCACCATGAGCACGATCCCAATGATCACGTAGACGGCCTTGATCCCGAACACCCCCGCGACGAACCCGCCGCCCAGGGGGCCGACTAACAGTGCGAGCGATTGCATGCTCGC
>DAOTTM010000092.1:0-6735 GCA_034437915.1 Dehalococcoidia bacterium
CGCGCGTGGGTTCCGCCTTCAAAAGTCGAGCCGACTCCAGATCGGGTTCGTATCCGAGCGTGCTCTTCATTCGTGCGTAATTGGGCCTTTGCGCAGAGATCGCGGGCGGGCGAAGGGCCGGGCAATCGCCCGGCCCTTCTACACCGGGCAAGGCCGCTGAGTTTCCAGTGCGGTCGGCAAGCGGTAGGTTGACGGAGAACCCCGCCAACCATACCTCTTGCTTCTGCCTTGAAGGCCTACGGTTGAGCCTCGCACCAGATCTTGTAGGCCTGGTTGATTGCGCCGTTGTCGCCTGCACGATCTGAGGCGATCGCTCCCCATGCAGCGCCGCTATTCGCCGCGATCCAGGCTGCTCGATCCCGGCCGAAGCAACCGGGGTTATTCGGCTGGGCCGCGAAGGCGCTGCCGAACGCTGAGAGGGCGAGTGTTGCGCCGAACGCAACCGAGAGGATCTTTACTTTCGACATGAACTGAACTCCCGAGGTTGTTGTCACTTGCGGCTTCGGTCACCTTAGGGTCACCCCTAAGGATCCAATCGTCCACCGGTGCGCGGCGTAGGCTACACGGTCTGTCAAGGAGGGTGGGCCGCATTCCGTTAGAAATCCGTATGAACCCTGAAGCGTTGTCGTCGATAGCGCGATCGGCAATCAGAGCGCCGTGCGTCAGGGCTGAGCGCGTCGCGTTCGCACGGAGGCGCTCGTAGCTGACCCGCCGCTCCCTCGCGGTCGCGGTACTGCTCTTCCCCGCTGACTCCCCGCCGCTGTCCACCCGCCGCTCCCTCGCGGTCGCGGTACTGATGGGTGGGCGTCAAAGTTTTGCGTGCGCCTTGTCCTGGTTCGATTTTCACGTCGTTCCGCCCGTCACCCCCGTTCGTCCTGAGCCTGTCGAAGGATGAACACGCCGCTGTCCATGGTTCGAGTGTGACCGGCCCTTCGACAGGCTCAGGGCGAACGGAACCCAGCGCGTTGCCGTGCAAAACTCTGACGCCCACCCTATGCTCACCGCCCGGTGACCTGTAGGCTGGCCTTCGATGCAACGGCTCCTGCCTGTCATCCGCATGGTCTCCCAGCGTGCCCTGGGCCATTGGCGTTTGCTCGCCGCCATGGTCATCGGCGTGATGCTTTCGTCCGCGCTCTTGGCGTGCGTTTTTCTTTACTCCGACGCCATCCGGGACCTGGGCCTGGAACACAGCCTGAAGAACAAGAGCGCAACCGAACTTGATGTCCGAGTTGTCACTTCGACGTCTTCCACAACCGACAACGAATACGCGATTCGGCAGCGGACAACGGACGAAATCCTCCGCGGCAACGCCGGGGATGTTGTCAGCTCGGTCGTCCACTATGGCCGCTCGGCCACGTTCTACCTGGCGGCGCCGGGAACGAAAGCGGCGCCAACGGAACCTGACCGGCCGCGCGCCCACTTCCAATTTCTCGATGGCCTCGAAGACCACATTGTGATGGTGGAAGGCGCTGCCCCGCGGACGCGGGAGAAGCTCGCGAACGGCGCGTTGGTTATCGAGGCGCGCATCGGCAAGGAATCCGCCGAGCGTTTCAATGTGAAAGTGGGACAGGAGTTCGACCTTTTCCCGCATTGGCGCCAGGATCTGCCCCCGGTCCGCCTGGTGATCAGCGGCATCATCGAAGCGAAGGACGCGAAAGAACGGTACTGGTTCGGCAAGGATGATCGTTTTTCGATCACGACCACGACGTGGCCGACGTATCCGCTGTTCTTTGAAGAGAAGACGTTCCTCAAGGAACTGGGCGCATACCTGCCGGATATGGATGGCAACTTCGAAACCTACGCGTTCGTCGATATCGGACGGATCAACTCGACGAACGCGCGCGGGGTGGAGGACCGGTTCAAGGGGATGGATTCGGCCTTGCGTTCGCGCATCCAGGATACGTACGTCGAGACGAAACTCGCGGCCACACTCGCCGAGTTCCGCGAGAAGCTGTTCTTCACCAAGCTCCCGTTGTTCGCGCTCATGCTCCAGATCGTCGGCATCGCGCTGTTCTACCTGGTGATGGTCTCGACCATGGTGGTGGACCGCGAGATCGGCGAAATCGCGCTGTTGAAGAGCCGCGGCGCCAGCACCCGCCAGATCATGACCGTGTTCGCGATAGAAGGCTTCGGCATCGGCGCGTTCGCGACTATCGCCGGCCCGCTCGTGGCGGCGGGCGCAATCTCCCTGCTTGGCTACACGCCCCCGTTCCAGGATCTCAGCGGCGGCGGCCTGCTCCCGGTCCGCTTAACGGTTCAATCCTTCGCCCTCGCCGGCCTGGGGGCGATCCTCGCCTTCGCGGCACTGCTCTGGCCGGCCTATCGCGCCTGCCGATTCAGCATCACGAACTACAAGCAGCAGATATCCCGGCCCGCCGCACAATCCGCGTTCCTGAAATATTACCTCGACCTGGTTTTCATCATCGCCGGGGCGTTCGCCTTCTACCAGCTCCGCCAACGCGGTTCGCTCGCGACGAAGGATGTCTTTGGCGGCCTTTCGGCGGATCCCATCCTGCTTGTGACGCCATCGCTGTTCATGCTCATGATCGCACTCGTCTTCCTCCGCATCTTCCCCCTGGCGCTTCGTGTCGCCGTTTGGCTCTCGCGGAATATCCCAGGCCCGACTATCTCGCTCGGCCTTACGCGCATGGTGCGAAGCCCCGTGCAGCACAGTCGCCTCATCCTCCTGCTCATCCTCACCACCGCCGTTGGCATGTTCGCGGCGGGCTTCCGGGCCACGCTTGAACAGGGCTATGACGACCGCGCCGGGTATAAGGCAGGCGCCGAAGCCCGCTTCGGCGATGTGCGTGCCCCGTTCGCGGCCAGCAATGATGACCTGCGCGCGGCGGCGGAGCGAGCGACCGGTTCGAACTCCGTGAGCGTGGCCACGCGCCTGGACGGCTACTACAACGCGACGAAGTTTCGTTCGGAAAATATCATCGTCCTTGGTGTGGAGACCGGGAAGTTCGCGGAGCTTGCCTTCTGGCGAGACGATTTCGCCGGGCCATCGATGCAGGACTTCATGAAAAAGGTTGCCGCGGACGCCAACGCGCCGGCGCTTCCTTCCGGCGTCGCCGTTCCCGTGGGCACGCGTTACCTCGGTATGTGGGTCCAGAACCCGCTCCCGGTTAACTCCGCGACCATGGGCGTGCGGCTTGTGGATGCCGCGGGAATCTACACCGAATACCGGTTCGCACCTTCGGGCGCGGCGGGGGCGGACCGCTGGCAGTTCTACGTCAGCGACCTCACGCGCCCGGCGAGCCTGCGCCCGAACTACGTGCCGAAGGGCAATCGCCTTCTCGATTCCGTCTACATCCGCACCCAGGGCCTCGCCCCGAGCGTGCCGGAGAACATCACGGTCTCAATCGATGAACTCCAGTCGCACCCCGATCGCGCCCTCCCACCACCGGCCGATCTCGCGGCGAACGGCTTCGGCACGGCGGGGACGGTCTTCGAGTCGTTCGACGATGCCAGCCGCTACGAACTCATTTCGGGAGCGCTTGGCGAAGGAAGCTCGGGCGCGTTCAACCGTACCGACGCCAACGGGGGAAAGGCCGGGAGCGGTATACGCGTTGCCTTCGTCCGCGGGCGGGCGGGCCCGCCCTTAGCTGGCATCCGAACGATCAGGGGCAACACCTCCCTCCCCGTCGTCGTCAACCAGGGCTTCCTTGATACATACAAGAAGACGGTTGGCGAAGAGTTCGTCGTTTACGCGAACCGCCAGTACACGACCGTCAAAGTCGTCGGAGCATTCGACCTCTTCCCTGGATTCGACCCCAAGGAGAAGCGCGCCCTTTTTGTCACTGACCTGGCGAGCGCGCAAGTGACCTTATCGCGGGTGGCCGGGGTGGGCGACGCGGCCTATGTGAACGAGGTCTGGCTCGGGGATCGCGGCAAGGGGCCGGTGACGAAGGAATCGCTCAAGGCGGGGGGTGTGCAGGCCGAACGCATCTTCGATCGCCAGGAGATCCTGGCCAGCCAATCCGCCGACCCACTGATCGCCGCGAGCTGGGAAGGCATCCTCTTCCTCTCCTTCGGGGCCGTGCTCTTGCTGAGCACGCTGGGGTTCGTCACCTACTCCGTGCTCAGCGCGGAATCTCGTTCGCTCGAATTCGCGCTGCTGCGCACGATGGGCTTCTCCGGTAAGCAGGTGCTCGGCGTCGTATCGTTCGAACAGTGCTTCGTCATCCTCGCGGGCGTATTGGCGGGGACGCTCCTCGGGTTCCCGCTCGGGCGCCTGATGATCGGCTACCTCGGCATCACCGAAAACGGCGCCGATCCTCTGCCGCCGCTGCTTTCGCATGTGAGCTGGCAGGCCGTCATCACCGTCTACACCATGCTCGGAATCGTAGTAGTCACGACGGTCACCTCGCTCGTCATCCTCTACTCTCGTCTCGCCGTGGGCCGTGCGCTCCGCATGGGCGAACTGTAGAGTTGGCGTACATGCTCGTCACCTTCGCCACAACCAGTCTCCCGAAGCCGATCGCAGAACCGCTTACTCCCCTCTCCCGCGACGTCGGGAGGCCAACATGGCGCGGCGCCAGCGAGAGGGATGAAAATAGCGGGGACGGCGTACAAGTTGGCGTGGGCGAGAGCGCCTATTTTCTAACTTCTCTTTCCTATTTTCAGACCAGAGGGGTTGGGGCTGAGGGCGTGCGTCATGACTAACCTCCCATGGCTCCCAACCGAACAAGACCTTCCCTATATCGTCTGCGAAGACCTATTCAAGATTTACAAGATTGCAGACCTGGAGGTCGTCGCCTTGCGCGGCCTCGATCTGCGCGTCCACCACGGTGAGTTCATGGCCATCGTTGGCGCTTCCGGTTCCGGCAAGAGCACCCTCTTGAACATCCTCGCCGGCCTCGATCAGCCCAGCGCGGGCCGTTGCCACGTTGGCGGGCGCGATCTCCTCACGATGTCCGCCGGGGAGATGGTGACCTATCGTCGCAAGCAGGTTGGCTTCGTCTGGCAGCAAACGGGCCGTAACCTCGTCCCGTATCTCGACGCCCAGCAGAACGTCGAAGTCCCGATGATCCTCGACGGCATGAACAAGGATATGGCGCGTTCCCGCGCAATCGAACTCCTCGAGGCCGTGAACCTCAGCAACCGCCGGGACCATCGCCCCGACCAGCTTTCGGGCGGCGAACAGCAACGCGTCTCCATCGCCGTCGCGCTTGCGAACAATCCACCGCTGCTGCTGGCGGACGAACCGACGGGCGAGCTCGACTCGATCGGCGCGGACGCGGTTTTCGACCTCTTCGGCCACCTCAACCGCACCTATGGTGTGACGATCGTGATCGTCACCCACGACCCGGACATGGCGGCGCGGGTCGACCGTGTGGTCGCAATCCGCGATGGGCGAACAAGCACCGAAATTTTTCGGCGTGTGCGCGACGATGGCAACCAGGCGACGGTCACCCACGAGGAGTTCGTCCTGGTGGATGCCGCTGGCCGTTTGCAGATCCCGCGGGAGTTCCTGAAGCAGCTCAGCATCAAGGATCGCGCACGCCTCTTCATGGGCGAAGGACGGGTGGAAATCTTGCCCGAGGCGCCCGAGAAACCCGGGCGGGGGATGAACTGATGGCAGGCGCAGTCGTTGAAGCACGCGATATCACACGTCGCTTCCACCTCGGTTCGGAGGATGTTTGGGCGCTCCAGGGGGTGTCCGTGAGCGCCCACGCCGGCGAAGTCCTCGCCCTGGTTGGCCGCTCCGGCTCGGGGAAGACCACCCTTCTGAACATCATCGCCGGCCTCGACCGCCCAACGTCGGGTGAAGTCGAGATCGACGGGCAACGGATCGACACGATGGGGGAAAAGGAACTGACCCAGCTTCGCCGCCATAAGCTCGGGTTCGTTTTCCAGTCGTTCGGCCTTCTGCCGCTGCTTTCCGCCCACGAAAATGTCGAATTGCCGCTGCGCATCGCGGGGTTCAGCCACGGCGACCGCGTGCGCCGGGCGAAGGCGGCCCTTTCCATGGTTGGGCTCGGCCGCAGGTCCCACCATCGCCCGTATGAACTCTCCGGCGGCGAACAGCAGCGTGTGGCGATCGCGCGCGCGATGGCGACGGAACCCACGCTTCTGCTCGCCGACGAGCCGACGGGGGAACTGGATTCCGCCACTGCCACGGCCGTCTTCCAGCTCCTGCGCACGGTGGCGCGTGAACAGGGGGTCACCGTCATCACCTGCACTCATGATCGCCTGGTCATGGAGCTCGCGGACCGCATCCAGGAACTTGCTGACGGCAAGTTGGTCGTGGGAGCTCATGGTGACGTCATGCAGACCATTCACGCGCGCGAACAAAGCCCGTTCGCGGCCTCCGGTAACGGCCGCGAACAGCACATTGGCGCGGGCGCGCAGGGCCTCTCCTCCCTGATCGGCGCCGACTCCTCCATCTTCGTCATGCCCGAACCCCCGAAGCCGTCCGTTTCCGTGGCTCCGGCCCAAGAAGCAGCGGCGAGCAAGGATGAATCGGACGAAGACAACTCCCGCTGGGCGCCCCGGCGGTGATCCGCGCCACAAGCCTGACTCCCCTCGCCCGCGAGCGCAGCGGGTCGGGAGAGGGGTTGGGGGTGAGGGCGCGATGCCGAGCCGCGCAACATCCGTTCGGTACTCACACATGACCGCCCTCACCGGCCTCCGCGTCCTCGACCTCACGACCGAGATGGGTATCCTCGCGCCGCGCTTCTTCGTGGGTATGGGCGCGCAAGTCATCCGCATCGAACCCCCCGGCGGCGA
>DAOTTM010000093.1:0-33469 GCA_034437915.1 Dehalococcoidia bacterium
CGCATTGCAAACGTAGACGGCCCGATGCTCCAAATGACGAAGCGGCAGGTGAACCGCGCCTACGAGATCATGGGCTTCCGCACGTCGCTCCAGGTGGGGGGCGATATCCAGGAGCTGGGACGTGCGCGCCCGGGCGGCGCCGAGTTCGGGCGCATTTCGCGCGAGAAGGGACTCAAGGCAGCGCTCGATTGGCGCGACAGCCCCTTCGCGGACTACGGCAGCGCACCCGCGGGCAGCCCGAAACCAAGCGGCGCGGCGTGGTAGGCCAAAGTCAAACGGTGGAGCTGAGCCGGGAACGCATCGCCCACTTCGCCAACCATCCGCTTCACAAGGCGTTCGGGCTGACACTGGAGGAAGTGCGTCCGGGCTTCGCGCGCATTCGCATGGCCACCAGCGAGTTCTCCCAGGGCGGCGTCGGCGGGAGCGTCCACGGCGGCATTCTCGCGGCACTCGTCGATATCGCGATGTTGCAGGCGCAAATGACGGTGCTTGGGCCGAGCGACATCCCGGCGGGGACAGCGGATCTTTCGATCACGTATCTTCGCCCGGCGCTCGGCGCGAGTATTTATGCGGAGGCGACGGTCCTGCGCAAGGGACGCCAACTGATGGTGACGGAGGTGAATATCCTCGACGGCGACGGGAAACTCTGTGCGAAGGGGCGGACGATTTACTCGCTGCGTCGCTGAGGGCTAGCCGTTCGACGGAGGATGGGTGTCTGAGATGCTCCGGATCTGTTCGGCGCCGGGCATCGGGCCCTCACCCACGGGCAGGGATTCCCCTCTCCCGACTCGTGCCTCGCGGGCGAGGGGAGACACGGGAGGCTCTTTCCGTAGCCCGCGCGTCAGCGAGGGTTCCGGCCCGGCCTCGAACACTTCGCTGGGCCAACACGGAGGTTGGCGTTCCCGGCCGGCGGCGGGCACGCGGGGCGAAGGTGAACAGCGCCCGGGATTTGTGCCGTGACCCCCGGACGCAGAGGTCCGTGACTACAGATATTGGGGGGTTGATCGACGGCCTGCGGCGGGCACGCGGGGCGAAGGCGAACAGCGCCCCGGATTTGTGCCGTGGCCCCCGGACACAGAGGTCCGTGACTACAGACATGGGGGGTTGATCGACGGCCGGCGGCGGGCACGCGGGGCGAAGGTGAACAGCGCCCGGGATTTGTGCCGTGGCCCCCGGACACAGAGGTCCGTGACTACAGATATTGGGGGGTTGATCGACGGCCTGCGGCGGGCACGCGGGGCGAAGGCGAACAGCGCCCGGGATTTGTGCCGTGGCCCCCGGACACAGAGGTCCGTGACTACAGACATGGGGGGTTGATCGACGGCCTTTAGCGGGCACGCGGACGAAGGCGAACAGCGCCCGGGATTTGTGCCGTGGCCCCCGGACACAGAGGTCCGTGACTACGAAGGCGGGAGGAACGATAGGGAACGTTGATACCTCGGTAAAGGGCCAAGGGGCCTGAGCTTGCGCGGTGGCCGGGCTGCGACGTCAACGTCCATACTGTGTGTCATACGTTCGGGAGTCCTCATGAAACACCTGCTCACGATCCTCCTTTCCTCGATCGTCTCCACGCTGATCGCCGCCTCTGTTGTCACCGTCATGGCCGACGATGCTGGACGACAACCCGACCGCGTGTCCGAACAGCGCGCCGTCTCCACCGTGGGCGCCGCCTTCACCTACCAGGGGCGGCTCGATACGGGCAGCGGCCCGGCGACGGGGGCCCACGACCTGCGATTCCGGCTGTTCGAAGACATCGACGGGCTGACTGCGGTAAGCGGCTTCCTCGACCTCGGCGACGTGGTCGTAACCAACGGCCTATTCACCGTCGACCTCGACTTCGGCGCTTCACCCTTCGGCGGCCAGGCGCGCTTCCTCGAAGTGCGCGTTCGTCCCGGAGCGGAGACTGGCATTTACACGCCGCTCCAGCCGCTCCAGAGGCTGAGCCCGGTGCCCTATGCGGTGTACGCCAACACGAGCGGATCCGCGAACACGGCCACGACAGCGGCCAGCGTTCCATGGACGGGCCTAACAGAAGTTCCGGCGGGCTTCCTCGATGGCTTCGATGCCGACGCGCTTGCCGGCCTATCGTGCACCAGCGGGCAGGTGCCAAAGCGACAGGGGATCGCCTGGATCTGCGGGGAGGACATCGTTGGCGCCGCAGGGAGCACGTACACCGCCCAGTCTCCGGTCGCACTCATCAACAGCACCGCGTTCGGTTTCGACACGACCGGCTGCGTTGCGGGGGAGATTTGGAAGTACAGCGGCGCCACGTGGAACTGTGATCCGGACGCCATCGGAGCGGCGGTCGGGCACAACCACTATGGCGAGGCGTGGTCCGGCGGTGGCGCCGGGGGGTTAAAAGTCACGAACACAACGTCGGGAAACGGCTTCTGGGGCGAGTCGGTGGACGGCATTGGCGTCTACGGGACTTCAACCTCATGGATTGGCGTCCAAGGGTCCTCGCCCTCAGGCACTGGCGTCTTCGGGACCTCGACCTCAGGCACTGGCGTCTCCGGCACCTCGCCCTCAGGCACTGGCGTCTCCGGGGACTCGGTCTCAGGCTATGGTGTCCGCGGGAACTCGACCTCATCCGCTGGAGTCTATGGTTCGTCGACGACTGGCCAGGCCGTATTGGCCGTAACGCAAGCGACGATTAACCCGGCGATCATCGGCTATGGCCCCAAGGGCAGCATTGGCGTTGATGGACGTTCCGCCGAAAACCTGAGTACTACGACCGAAGCACACATCGGCGTCGTCGGTCGAGCGTGCGACCAGAACGGGAATTGTCTCTACCAGGACGCGGTCGCGAGGAACTCCGGGGTCTATGGCGAGTCGGGGACCGGGGCCGGCGTTCGCGGGATCACGACGACAGGCATTGGTGTCCGCGGGTCCTCGTCCTCAAGCTTTGGCGTCTCCGGGTCCTCGACCTCATCCGTTGGCGTCTACGGGATCGGGGGCTTTGCCGGCTTGTACGGCGACCGCACTGGCACTGGTCTAGCGGGATACTTTAATGGGCCGGTTACGGTCGCAGGCGGCCACGGTATCAATTGCGCCAGTTGCAGTCCGGTCATTTCCGACGCGCGCTCCAAGACGAACATCGAAGACTTGCGGGCCGGGCTCCCTGAGCTGCTGAAACTGCGGGCGGTGCGCTTCAATTATCTGCCGGATTACGTCGATGACAACGGCAAAGACCACCAGGGCCTCCTCGCCCAGGACGTGCGGGAGGTGCTCCCCGCAAACGTGTTCGAGCGAGGGGACGGCCTCCTCGGAGTGAACTACCCAGAGCTGATCCCTGTCCTGATCAAAGCGATCCAGGAGCAGCAGGCGCAGATTGAGGCGCTGAAGGGCGGGGCGGGTGGGAACGCGCCGCAACCGTCGCTCGCCGCGGCGGCGCCGTCCGAAGCACCCGCGCCACAGGTCACCGTCATCCGCGAATCCGTAGCCGGTTCGCCGCTCAACGGGTGGGCGTTGCCGGGCGCGCTCGCGTTGTTCGCCCTGTCCATGTTCGTCGTGGCGGGGGCGATGTCGCGGCGGCGCGCATAGAGTGAGGTCAAATCGCCAGCTGATGGTGACCGAGGTCGAGATCCTCGATGGCGAGGGCAAGCTTTGCGCGAACGGGTGACCAGGCTTAATCGAACCAGCGCATCTCGCCCACCGCCATCTCCACCTCGAACACCTGCCCCCGCGCTTCGATGGCGAGTGTGCGCGTGCGGGGGAGGTCGTTGCGGAGCTGGATGCGGCCGCTCACCGGGCGCTGGAAGAGCGAGTCGTAGTTGATGTGGCCGCTATCGCCGACCACGCGCGGCGTCTTGCCCGCGCCCGTCACCTGCCAGAGCGTGCCCTCGTGCGGGCGCAGGAGGATGTCGCCCTTTCCGATCAGCCGCCCGCTCCAGACATCGAAGGCGATCTCGCCGGGGCGGAGGTGCTCCGCGACGGTCACCCAGCGCGGCGTGTCGTCCCAGTTGAGGATGCCCACGAGGAAGCGCCCTTCGCCGATGGTCACGCGCCACGACGACGGGACCGGCCCTTCGCTCGCCAGTTCGGGGTCGGCCGCGATACCCGCGGGCGGGAAGAGCGCGAGGGCCATGTTGCGGCGCGCCTCGGGCAGCTTCGGCAGGTCGTCGCTCGCCACCACCATGCCGCCGCTGAGCGCGATACCCGTCGCGAGGAAGCGCACCTCCGCCTCGGACAGCTCCGTGTCGCTGTCGCGCACCATAAGGCAATCGGGGTCGTTGGCCCACCAGTGGTTGTGCATCCAATTTCGCTGTAGCGTGAGGCGCATCGCGTGCTTCACGGACGGGTTCGCGCCATTGGCCCAGAGTTCCTTGACGTCCGGACCCACGCGCATGGCATCGACGATGCCGATCGCCGGGCCGAAGTGGCAGGTGCAGCCGAGGATGAAGGTGGCGTCGCCCGCCTCTTCGCGGATGATTTCGAGGCCACGGCGCAGGTTCATGGGACCGGTTGTGTTGGGCGCGTGGTATTGGACGCGCGTGGCGTCGCGGGCCGCGAAACTCAGCGCGTCGAGCTTCAAGTACTCGTATCCCCACTCGTGCACGACGGTGCGGATCGTTTGACGCAGCCACGCTTCCGTTTCGGGCCTCGTGAAATCGAGCACCGCCGACCGCCCGAGCCATGTCTGGACGAAGACGGTCTCGCCGTCGTGAGTCTTCAGCACCATCTCCGGGTGTTCCCGCAGCGCGATCGACTCCTCGTTCAAGATGAACGGCGCCAGCCAGAGGGCGGGCTTGTAGCCCGCTGAGCGAATCCGTGTCGCAAGCGCGGCCATCCCGGACGGGAACTTCGCGTTGGGCACGAGCCAATCGCCCGTGAACGACTGGAAGCCGTCGTCGATCTGGACGTATTCGGCCGGGTGCGCCGCAGCGCGCATCGCCTCCAGGTTCGAGGTGATGTCGGCTTCGCTGACGCCGTTGTAAAAATAATACCAGCTGCACCAGCCCGTGGGGACGTGGCCGGGGACGCGCGCCTTCATCTCCACCGCGGCCGCTTCCGCGTAGAGATGCGCCATGGCGTTGGCGTCGCTGCCCTCGTGCAGCATCAACGGCGGCAGTTTCAGCGTCTCGCCCGGCGCGAGCACGGTCGCCTCAAGCGCGAACACGAGGCGCAGTTCGAGCAGCCGCTCCTCCGCGAGGTCCACGTCGATTTCGATGTCGAAGAAGAAGCGGTCCATCGCCAGGCAGCCGATGATCAATGTTGGCGCGGGCTTGGTTGGCAGCGTGAGCGTCGTCATCTCGCGACTGACATAGGTGCGCCTCGTGTCGGTCTCGCGTTGCGAGCGGCCGTCATACCCGTCGGGCGCGGGTTCGCCGAAGTTGCGGATCAGGGCGTCCGTCTGCATGAAGCGCCCGTGTAGCCACGCCCAGCCCGCCGCGATGGGCAGGTCCAGCCGCGCGCGGAGTATCAGATCGCCCGGTGTGATTGCGTCCGGCCCATTGTTCCAGATGCGTGGTTCGAAGCGGCCCGTGACCGGGTCGTAATGTGCGTCGAATCCGGGGATGGGGTCGAAGGAGAGGTTCCAGGGGAGTTCGTTCATGCGGGGGAAGTCAATCGTATCACGTCCGCTTTGCCCACGCGGCGCGCGCCGCATCGAGGTCGGCGGGGGTGCCGATGTCGAACCATGGCCCTTCGACGGGCACCGCGCGCACGTTTGCCCCCGACTTCACCAGGGCCGCCACAGCCTGCGGCAGCTCGTATTCCCCCCGCTCGGACGGCTCCAATGCGTCGATGATCGGCCAGATTTCGGAACCGAGGACACCGAATCCGGCGTTGTTCCATTGCGTTGTCGATGTCCCTTTGGCGGGCTTCTCGACGATTCCCTCAATCCGCATGGCCTCGTCAACGTAGACGGCGCCGCCCGCAAAGGGGTCTTCGACGTGGTTCACGGCCAGGGCGCCATCCGCCGGCCGCGAAGCGCGCACCACGTTGCGGTAGTTCCCCGGGGCCACGAGGATATCGCCCCAGCCGAAGAAGAATCGCTCGTCGTCAAGCCATTCGCGCGCAAGGGCAAGCGCACGAGCCGTGCCGTTGAGCTGCGCTTGGCGAACGTAGCGAATGGACATGCCCGAGCCGTCGCCGTTGCCGATTTCCGCCTCCAGGAGGTCGGCGAAGTGGCCGGTGACGATGGTGACCTCGCACACTTTGGCTGCGAAGAGTCCATGGAGGATGTGGACGATGATCGGTTTCCCGCCGACATTAATCAGCGGCTTCGGATAGTTCGCCGTGATCGCGCCCAGCCGCGTGCCACGCCCCGCTGCCAACAGCACGGCCTTATCGACCACTAAAGGGCCTCGACGCCGCCCGAAGCGACCACTTCGAACGCAGGGCCACCGGTCGCCGCCACAGCCGCCGCCATCACCGTCTCGACCTTCTCCGGCAGGACCACCGCGAGCGCGTATCCGCCGAATCCCGCCCCCGTGAGCCGCGCCCCGAACGCCCCCGCTTTGCGCATCGCCGCGCAGAGCTTGTCCAGTGCGGTCGTGCTGCACTTGAAGTCCTGCCGGAGACTGTCGTGCGATTCGTCCATCAGTTCGCCGAAGGCTGCGAGATCCCCTGCGTTGAGTGCCGCCTCGGCCGCGTTCACGCGCTGTGCTTCGCTCAGAATGTGCCGCGCGACGCGGCGCACAGGCACCTTGGTGATGTGGTTGAAGCTGCTCGCAGCGAGCAAAACCAGCCGCTGGACATCGACCTGGGCGCCATGAGCGACTTCCTGGGCAGACGTTTTCTCCGGCAGGTCATCCACCAGGACGTCCACAACATCGACATCCGCGACTTCCGAAAGCGTGGGCGGCGACCCCACATCGAGCCCGATCTGGTCCGCCAACATTGCCGCCGCGAGGCGCGCCCCGACCACTCGCTCGTTGTACTGGTCGCGCACCGTGCTGCCCTTCGGGGCCGCTTCGCCCGAATAAGCGACCACGAGTCGAAGCCCCTCCGGTATTCGCACGAAGCGCCGCCCCGCCGGGTGAAAATCGATGCGGAGCGCTGTGCCGGGCCGCCCAAACGCAATCACCGCCTGGTCCATGCCCCCGGTTTCGACGCCGACGTGGCGCTCGGCCGCGACGGCAAGCCGGACGATGGTTTCCGTGTCCAACCCGAGGTTCCAGACGACCGATAGCGCTGAGAGGACTCCCACCGTCAAAGCGGAGGAGGAGGAAAGACCCCCGTCGGACGGAAGGTCGCCCGAAACGTGGATGCGCGCGCCGCGACCGGGCGCAAGTTCGCGTAACTCAACGAGAACGCCACCCAGGTAGCGGCTCCATCCATCGCCCCTCGAGGGAGCATCGCGGTCGATCAATGCGCGCTCTTCAAACTGTTCGGAGATTGCCTCGATCGCGTTCGAGTCGTTGCCATCCGCCGCGATGAACAGCGAACGGTCGATGGCGATGGGCAGCACGGGGAGCAACGAATAGTCCGTGTGCTCGCCGATCAGGTTGACGCGGCCGGGGGCACGTACAACGACCGTGGGCGGGGCGCCGAAGGCAGCGGAGAACGCTTCGCTGGAGGACTCTTTGGAAGGATGGGTCACGTCTGGAGGGTACCACCTGCGCTCGTGAGGGCCGAATATGTGTGCAGGGGTGCCGGTGGCGATTCGTGCTGTGCTCTGGGATGTCGGTGGTCCGCTCGATACGGAGGTCTCCGCGATACGCAGACGAAGTGCCGCACGCCGAGGTCCGGGATGTCGTCGAATTGCAACAGGCATTGGACGCCCCGCTCGATGGACAACTCTGAAGCGCCATCACCTGTCGCGCCTGTCTCTCGCGTCGCCATTGCCCCGTGGGTGGATAGCCACCACGGGCGCTATCGTTGGGCCATGAGAATCATCGGGATTGACCCCGGGTTGAACGTTACCGGGTTGGGCGTCATCGAAGTGGATGCGAACGGCTGTGTTCACGTCCACCACGCGGTCGTCCGCACGAAGCCCCGGGATGGCACGACGAAGCGCCTTGCCACCATTCGTGATGGTGTCCGCGCCTGTGCACGCGAATTCGCCGTCGAAGCCGGCGCAATCGAGGCGTCCTTCGTCGGCAAGAACATGCGCTCCGCCATGTCCCTCGGCCAGGCCCGCGCGGCGGCGATGCTCGGCCTCGCGGAGGCGGGCATCGAGGTCTTCGAATATGCACCCAACCTCGTCAAGCAGACGGTCGTTGGCTACGGTCACGGCGACAAGGCCCAGGTCGGCCTGATGGTCCGCCTGCAGCTCGGCATGGCCAAGGACCCAACCCCCGCCGACGCCGCCGATGCCCTCGCCATCGCCATCACCCATTGGGCCCACACGCGCCTCCTCCGCCGATAGTGGATGAGACCGCTCGTCCTCAGTCGTAGATGCTTTTGGCCACAACCAGGGATGAAACGTCATTTTCACAGCCTGGCGAAGGTGACGGGTGCCCGATCGCCCGTTCGTGCTGAGCTTGTCGAAGCATGGACGGGCAGGCGCGACGATGGTCGAACAGCGTGCTCACCTTCGACAAGCTCAGGGCGAGCGGTTGGAACCAAGCATGACTCCTTGTTTCAGAGCAACTTGTCGAAGGATGAGCATGCCGCCGACCTTCGTGCGCGTTAGCAAGAGCTGGGGATGGTCTATTTGCGATCCCGCTTGGCGCTGCCGTCCCCAAGGGCCAATCGCAAATCGCCAATGCCCGATCGCCGTATAATCCGCTCATTCCCTCTCTCTCGGAGAAAGCTCACCCATGTCTGATGTCCTCAAGATTCACAACGACGGCCACGTCCGCACGATTCAGCTCAACCGTCCCGAACGCAAGAACGCTCTCAACGACGCTCTCGCCTGGGGCATCATCAACGCCGTCGAAGATGCCTCCAAGGACGACGACGTGTGGATCCTCGCGATCACGGGCACGGGAGACGCCTTCTGTTCGGGCCTCGATCTCACGGGTTCCGCTCCGGATGGCGAATCCGCCAGCCGCCTCTCAAAGCAATCGCTCCAACTCGACGATCTCAGCTGGGTCAGCCGCTTCCCCATCAACCTGCGCTACGGCTGCGACAAGCCGATCGTCGCGGGCATCAATGGCGTCGCCGTGGGCGCCGGACTCTCACTGGCGATGTCCTGTGATATTCGCATTATGTCGCGCAGCGCTCGTCTCATGGCGGGGTACCCACGCATCGGCGGTTCGCCCGATGGTGGCCTCACGTGGACCCTCGCCCAGGCGATGAACTACGAACAGGCCCTCCGTTTCCTCCTCGAAAACCGCACCGTCCAGGGCGACGAAGCGAAGACGCTCAACCTGGTGGGCGAAGTCGTGGACGACGACAAGTTCGACGCTCGCTTCCACGAGTACTGCCAATCGCTCACGAAGCTTTCGCCCATCACGGGGCGCCTTTCCAAGCGTGGCGTTGCCGCCGGGACGAAGGATATCGACCTCGAAGCGCAGATGCGCTACGAGCTCCAGAACATCGGGCGCGCCTTCGGCAGCCGCGATGGAAAGGAAGCACGGGCCGCCTTCATGGAAAAGCGTCCGCCGGTGTTTGAGGGCCGCTAACCCTCCTTCGGACTCCGTGGTCCGTCGGCCTATAGCTTGCCGGATAAACAATTCCCGTCAGAATGTTGTTTCGCCCGCCTCCCGGGCGCGGAGTTGGGTCCATGCCATTGGCAACGGTTGGTCTTCGTCGTCCTTGCCTTGCGATTGGCGCCGCACTGTTTTCCGGGTTCGCCCTCGCTGCTTGCGGAGGCGGCGATGCCAAGACCGTCGATGCCGAGGGCTGGGTCACGGATTTCTGCGATGCCGCCAAGGACTACCAGGCAGCGAGCGACGACCTGGGCGACGAATTCATCGACATCGAGTTCGATAAGAAAGGCGCGAAAGACGAAGTCGTCAAGGTCTTTGGGAAGCTCCAAAAGGAGCAGGACAACTTCAAAAAGGCTGTCGGCAAAGTCGGCACTCCGGACCTCGACGGTGGGAAGGATGTGAAGTCCGCGGTGGACCTGGAATTCAAGGAGCGCACGGCCAGCCTCAAGCAGGTGGTCAATGACATCAAGAAGCTCGACGAAGGACGCCGATTTGAACAAGCGGTTGGCGAAGCCCTCACCGATCGCGAAGAGGGGGACTTCCGCGGCAGACTCGACAAGCTCGCGAGCAAACGCGCGACCAAGGACGCCCAGGATGTCATCGACCTCATCGACGAGGATCCGGAGTGCGCCGCCGTGCTCTTTGCGCCGTGATCTGATGCGGTTCCCTGTCGGACATGGGGCCGCGACGACCCTCCTATCGGGAGATGCACGCAGGTTCCCGTTCCGACATTCCACGTACAGTTGAACGACCTCACCGCCAGGCGGGCTTTTGGAGACCCAGCATGACAAACCATACACCTGTGTTTCGCCGAACATGGCCGATCTTCACCGGCGCGTTGGTCGTCGGCGTGGCGCTCCTTTCCTCCTGCGGGGGCGGCGGCGATAAGAAAATCGATGTCGATGACTGGGTGAAGGCCAACTGCGACATCATGCAGGACTTCGAAAAGGCCAGCGACAAAGCTGGGGAGGGCCTCGACGACATCGACCTTGCCAAGCGTGGCGCCAGGGACGACGTTGTCGATGTCATCAAGGACTTCGAAAAGGAGCGCAAGAAGCTCTCTAGCGAACGTAAGAAGACGGGCAGACCCGATGTAAAGGGCGGCGCCGAAGTCGTTGCAGCGATCAACAGGCAACAGGACCTGAACGACAAAGCTTTTGCGAAGCTCCTCAAAGGAGTCGCGAAGCTCGACGATGGAAAGAACTTCGAGGCGGACCTCTTCGAGTTGTTTCTCGATTCCGAACCCGAGAATGACCTGCGGGCCAACCTCGAAGACCTCGCCGACAAGCGCGAAACGGAAGGCGCCCAGGACGTCCTCGATGCGCTCGACGATGACCCCGAGTGCGCAGCGACCTTTTTCGGTGACGACGCCAACGCGGCCGAAGAACCGGCGAGCAGCCCAACTCCCGCCAGGACCGTCGCGGCCGGGCGGAGCCCAGTCTCCAGTTCACCTGTCGCACGCGCGACCTTGAAGGCCACGGCCACGAAGGATGAGAAGTGGGTCATCGGCCTTTGCAACGCCGTGCAGGGGTTCGGCGACGACATCGACAGGGTCGGCACGGGCTTCACTATTCCCCAAAATGCCAACGGCCAGGCGATTAAGGACGCGCTCGTGACCTTCATGACCGAGCTACAGAAGCGCTCGGCCACGCTCAAGAACGATATCGACAAGCTCGGCAACCCCGATGGCAAGGACGGCGCGAAGATCCAGGCGGCCTTCTCCCAGGCTGCCGGTCAGGTCGTCACGCTCTTCGATGGCGCCGTGCGCGATGCCCGCAACCTCAACGCCAACGACCAGGCGAAACTGCTGGAACAGCTCGGCATCCTCGGTAGCCGCCTCGAAGCCGCGGGCACGGCAATCGGCAACACATTCGACCGGATCGACCGGGACTTCGACACCGCCAGCATCGACAAGATCGCGGATAGCGCCCCGCAATGCATCGGCGTTCGCTGAGCGTTCGCTCCATTCCCCCGTCCCGACGAAAGAAGGCCCCGCATGGGGCTTCTTCGTTGCAATCGGCGAATCGGACCCGCGGCGTTAGGTCCGGGCCACCCCGCCCTTCGGTTCGACTCGCGGACTCTCATGGCTGCTGCCACCCTCCACGTCCACGCGCGGGAGCCATTCCAGCCAGGACGGCAGGTACCAGTTCCAATCTCCAAGGAGAGCCATGCTCGCGGGGACCAGCACCGTGCGGATAATCGTCGCATCGATAAGCACGGCCACCGCGAGGCCAAAGCCAAATTGCTGGAACATTACCATCTCACCGGAGGCGAAGCCCGCGAACACGGCCACCATGATGAGCGCCGCACCGGTGATCATCCCGGCCGTCGAACGCACGCCGTATGCAACGGAGGCGCGGTTGTCGCCCGTCTGGTCGAAGCGCTCGCGAATGCGCGTGAGCAGGAAGACGTGGTAGTCCATGGATAGGCCAAAGAGGATGGCGAACATGAAGAGCGGCACCCAGGTCTCGATCGTCTCCACTTTCTGGAAACCGAGGAGCTTGTGGAAGTAGCCGTTCTGGGAGACGCCGACCATCAGGCCGTACGCCGCCCCGACGGAGAGCAGGTTCATGACCATTGCCTTCAACGGCACGACGATGCTGCGGAAGACGACCATGAGGATGATGAAGCTCATCCCGAGGACAAACACGAAGACGGGGACGGTGTAATCGCTGATGACTGCGCTGTTGTCCATCCCCGCGGCCGATTCGCCGCCGACGTAAACCCTGGCGTCCGTCCCGGCGAACGCTACAGGCACATCCACATCGCGGAGCTGGCGGACGACATTCAGCGTCGCCGTGCTCTGCGGGTCGCCCGTAATCGCGGTGGCGATGAGGGCAAGGTTGCCCTTCTCATTGCGAGCGACCGTGACCGGCCCAAACGCCGTGTTTGATTCGAGCCGAGCCTTCAACTGGTCGATGGAAGCGCTGACTTTTGCGTCGTTCACATTCGCGGCGTCGACGACAATTCGCGTTGGCGCCAAAACACCGGCGGAAAACTCGGCGTTCAACACTTCGAAAGCGCGGCGCGATTCGCTGTCTTTCGGCAGGGAGCTAACGCCCGACCATCCGAGGTTGATGGTGAAGTAGGGAAGCGACGCGACGACCAGCAGTGTCACGGAGGCGACGATGCTAATGACGGGGTGCGCCATCACGATACCCGACGTGCGGTCCCAGAACGTGCGTTTGGTCGCGTCTGCCGCGGAGTGTTGGCGCCTGTCGATTCGCAGGCGGTTCACATTGTCGCCCAACAACCGCAGGATCGCCGGTAGGAGAGTGAGAGCAGCAATCACGGCGACGAGCACGACGATGATCGCGCCCACGGCCATGCTGCGGAAAATGCTCTGCGGCACGATCAACAGCCCCGCGAGTGCCACAACCACCGTGAGTCCCGAGAACAGCACGGCGCGGCTGGCGGTGCCGCCAGCCTTGATGATGGCCTCGTCTCGGCTCAATCCGTTACGTCGCTCTTCCCGCATCCGCTGAATAACCAGCAATGTGTAGTCGATACCCACAGCCAGTCCCATCGTCGTGATGATGTTCGTCACGAATATCGAGAGTTCGAACGCCTGGCCGACCATGGCCGTAAGCCCGATCGCGATCACGATTGAAAGCAGCGCGAGAAGGATTGGAAGCCCCGCCGCCACGAGCGCCCCAAACACAATCGCGAGGATGATGAGGGCGATTGGGAGGCCAATCATCTCCGCCGTCTGGAGGTCCTTCTCGGATTGTTCGCTGAAGCCGCGGCTGATGCTCCCATCGCCAGCGGTCACGGCTGTGAAGCCCTCTCGCCCGTCGTACTTGCGAAGGATGTCAATGACCTTGCCCGCCGCGTCCTCCGCTTCCTTGGAAGCCGCGCCGCCACCCGATTTCGCCGCGACGCCTAGCATCACGGGCATGATCGTGGTGCGCCGGTCCCTGGAAACGAGCGCTTCGTCCTTCGTCTCGGCGTAGGTGACGACGTTGGCCACTGCGGGAGCGGCTGCCCGGAGTTCGCTCGCGATCCGTGTCACCGTCTCCTGGAAGGCTGCATCGTCAACCGTCTTGTCCTGGGATTGGAGGACGACGGTTTCGGCGCTGGGGCGCGCTCCAGTGAGGCGCTGGTCGAGCAGATCCTGGGCGGTCTGTGAGTCCGTGGCCCGGTAGTTCTTGGCTTCCGTGGTCAAGACTCCGCCGATCTGGGAAGCGAAGACCATCCCGATGACCAACGCGACGACCCAGGCAGTGACGATCCGCCATGGGTGGCGCGTGGCCAAGCGGGCCAGGCTATCCGGTGAGAGTGCGACGAACATGTCCGATCCTCCTGGGGTCTGACGGTCAGGCCATTGTCTTGGGAAAGCGCTGCCCACCCGCGGGAAGGGCTGCGTTTTCGGGTTCGGTGAGTGTCTGCTCCTGGTGTTAGCTGGCGGTCAACGCCTTGCTGACAAGTTCGCTGACGGCATTGAACGCCGCCTCGCCATCGACTTCTTCGCCCATCTCCGCCTGGAGGATGTGGATACCTGCAACCAGGGCGATAAGCCCCAGCGCCAACGGCCGCACCGCCACACTCTCCGGGATCTCACCGATCCGTCGCGCATCTTCCAATGTCGCCTCAACGCCATCGAGGATGGCCTGTCGCATCGCCCGACGCCCCACGCCAACGCCATCCGGGTCGCGCTTGGCCGCCAGGGTCAGTTCCACGTCGAGCGCGCGCATGGGGTCGTCCATCGGCTTCATCACGACATGGCGCCCGATTTCGATAAGCGCCGCCAGGGGCGAGAGTGCTCCCGAGGCCTGAGCCGCGAAGGTGGCGTGCTGTTCGAAGATGCAGTATTTGAACACCGCCTCGAGGAGCTTCTCCTTGCCCGGGTAGTACCGGTAGATAGCTCCTGCGCTTAGCCCTGCCTCCGTGGCGATATCCTGCATCGTCGTACGTTCGATCCCCTTGCGCGCGAATAGCGCGAGCGCCGCCTCGAGGATGGAATCCTCGCGAGCATCGATGTGTGCCTGGGTGACCCGGACCATCATGGGATTTTCTCCTGGACAACCGCGCGAACGCTGAGTGAATCGTAATTCAGCCAAATGAACGATAATTCACTCACGCCCTCTTGGCAACCCCTCTTTCGGGTAGATGTGTGAGATGCGTCACGGGAGGCCATCGATCATGCACCAATGACGAACGCCCATGGCCGCGCCTCAGACAGGGGCAGCATACAGCGCATGCCTCGCAATGTAGTTGCGGACGGCCGGCGTGAGCGCTTCCGATTCTCCGGAATCGCCCGGTGCATCCCGTACGGAGGTCGACGAAAGCGATGCCCAGCGATGGTCGAGTTCACGGACGATGATGCGGCCGGCATACGGCTGGATCACAGCCTCGCGCACGTAGTCTCTCACCGCGTTGATAGTCGCCTGGGCACGATTCGTCGCGATCACGCGGTGCCGCGAAAAGAATTGGTCGAGCGCCACGTTCATATTGTCGTAGTACTTCGGGTCGAACAGCCGAACGAGCGTGTCGAACCCCACGATGAAGTCGAACCCGACGCCGGGGAAGGCGGCATCGAGCGCGAGTCCCTGGTCCATCAAGCGCGCGGCATTGCTGCCGAGGACGGCGATCGCGTCGTGTTCTTCGTGAATAGCCAGGAGCATGCCCATCCGATGGGCAAGGGGCGCCCCGAAGAGGCCTTTATCGACGTTGTTTGTCGTGAGCATTGCGGCTGCGCGGCCAACGCCCTGGACCTCCAGGCCCAATTGAAGCAACCCCACGTGCGCGAGTGTCGGCGGGTTGAAGGCGGACGGAAGCACCGCGACCCTTCCGCCCAATGGCGCGCCCCCGTCAAAGCGTGTCGCCGTAAAACCGGCATGGTCGTGCAGGGTTGCGAGCCGGATTGCGTGTTCAGCGAGGGTCATCCGCCCAATTGTACGGTGACCCGCCGGGATTGGTCAGGCGCTCAAGAGCGCGGGTGATTCGACTGCGGACCAATCGACGGCGAACAGCTCTTCCCCGCCCAGCCATTCCTGCATGATGCGACGGCACTGGTGGACGCCCGCGGAGAGATTGTGTGTGACGAGCACCCACCCGGGGTGCGGCGCCGATTGAACGCGGTGGACGCGCCGTTCGTGAGAGTCGTAGAAGATGCCCCGCATTCCCGTCACCTGCTTGCCTGTTCACAAATCATCGGTCTATGCATCCATAGAGCGTAGCCATATGACGGTTACGGGCCGGTGAACGACCTCGGCAAGCCGCTCTATCTCGCCGGGAACATTTCGCCCTTGTCGGCTTGCAAGTTTTTCGCCCGCCGAGCGCGCCCGGCCGTGACAAATTGTTCGAGCGCATCCGCCAGCTCGGTGACGTCCTGCTCACTGAGGTCGCACATCAGGTTGGCCGTATAGGCCCGTGTGTCGTCGCGCAAATGGGCGACGGCGTCTCTCCCGCGTTCTTCAAGCCAGATGCGGATTCCCCGGCGATCGTCTTGCGACACTTCACGACGGATGAACCCGCCGCGTTCGAGGCGTTCGAGCAGGGCGGACACGGACGGGCGGGTCACATAAAGGCGCTCGGCCAATTCCGCGTTGCTTAGACCGCCCTCCTCATCGAGGAACGAGATCAAACGGAGCTGCGTCACCGTCAGGTTTTCCTGGTCCCAGATGTGCAGCCGCATCCCATCCAGCAGGGCGCTGGCGCGGAAGAGAGCAAGAACTGCGCGGTCACGCGAACTTGGCGGTGGCTCTGGCGGCATTTGGCGCCACTATACGCGCCTCGTGAACTATCGGTGAAGCAAGATCGCGAGTGCTTAGCAACATGCTAACTTTCTGGTAGAGTTCGCCCATCGAATCAAGGAGACATGAATGAAGTTCGGAATATTCTACGAGCACCAGCTCCCCCGCCCGTGGACCGACGGGCTCGAACAGAAGCTGTTCCAGGACGCCCTCAGCCAGGTCGAACTCGCCGACAAACTCGGCGTGGATTACGCCTGGGAGGTGGAGCACCACTTCCTCGAAGAGTACTCCCATTCGTCCTGTCCAGAAGTCTTTCTCGCCGCCGCTTCCCAGCGCACGCAGAACATCCGACTGGGGCACGGCATCAAGCTCATGCCCCCTGGCTACAACAACCCCGCGCGCATCGCCGAAGAGGTGGCCACGCTCGACCTCGTCTCCAACGGCCGCGTCGATTGGGGTACGGGCGAATCCGCCTCCCGCGCCGAACTGGAAGGGTTCAACATCAACCCCGCCGAGCGCCGCGCAATGTGGCGCGAGACCACCGAGCAGGTTGCCAACATGATGGCCATGGACCCCTACCCGGGCTTCCAGGGCAAGTACTTCTCGATGCCCGTCCGCAACGTCGTTCCCAAGCCGGTGCAGCGTCCGCACCCGCCGATCTGGGTGGCCTGTTCGAATCGCGAGACGATCCACCTGGCCGCCCAGCTTGGTATCGGCGCCCTCACCTTCGCCTTCGTCGATCCCGAGGAAGCGAAGAAGTGGGTGGACGACTACTACGAGACGTTCAAGCGGGAGTGCGTGCCGATTGGCCACACCGTCAACCCGAACGTGGCGATGGTCACGAGCTTCTCCTGTCACCCGGATGCCGCCGAAGCCGCCCGCCGCGGATACGACGGCTTCAAGTTCTTCCAGTTCGCGCTCGGACATCATTACGCTTTTGGCACGCACACCCCCGGGCGGACCGATATCTGGAGCCAGTACGAGGCCGTCAAGAACGCCATGGGCGCCGAATCGCTCGACTTCCTTGGCGGTGGCAGCGACGGCATCGGCACTCCGGAACAGCTTCGTGACCACCTGCGCAAGTTCGAAAACGCTGGCGTCGATCAAACCGTCTTCATCCAGCAGGGCGGCAAGAACAAGCACGAGGACATCTGCGATTCCCTCAACCTCTTTGCTTCGGATGTCATGCCCGAGTTCAAGGAACACGAGGAGAGCCGTCAAAAGCAGAAAAACGAAGAACTCGCGCCATATGTGGAAGCTGCCTTCAAACGCAAGCAATGGATGGAGCCCCTCGCGGACGCCGACATCCCGCCATACCAGGCCTATGGCGCCATGGTCGCCGAGCTTGACCTCTCGAACATCCCCGAAGCCCAACGCCAACGCGCGATGCGCTGGACGAAGATGCGCGAGATCCTGGCAAAAATGAGCACGCCCGTGGGCACGCGCTAATCTCCGAGGTTCATGCTACTCGCGTGAAAGGCGCCATTTTGGCGCCTTTCCTCGTTGGCGCGCCACGAGATCAACGCTGAATCCTCCGGCGGAGGTAATGGCGCGCTCGAACGCGCCGATAATTTCTCTACGCCGTCGGGACTTGAGTCCGGCGGCCGTTCCGGGGGCCCATCGATGGACTTGAGTCATATTCGCCGATGTGAGCATTGCCAGACGCTCTACGACTGGCGCCGCTCGGCAAGTTCGTCGTTGAAGATGACCTACTGCGGTTCACTTTGCGAAAAGGCTGCCCTGGGCTTCACGATCGAGACGCTTCTCCGTCACGTGGCCTCCCCTCGTCCGGACTGGCGGCCTCTCCTGGCCGCGTAACGTTCCCGGTTGGATACAGGGACAGTAAACGTAACCAGTTCGAAATATGGGCCAGTAGTCCGTAAGGGATGGAACCGGCTACGCTGGAAATGCGTCTGGAAGAGTGGAGGGTCTTGAGACCTTTCTCGGATGGGAGACATCGTGGACACACAAATCGGCCCCGGCGCTGTCGGGATGAACCTCAACAACATCAAGGTCTGTGCGCGTTGCAGCCTGCGATACGATTGGCGGAAGTCCCCCAGCTCTATGAAGATGACCTACTGCGGGTCATTGTGCGAGCGCGCGGACCTCGGCTTCACGATCGAAGCGCTGCTCAAGAACGAACGCGTCGTCCGCCCGCAGGCGGAACCTGTCGCGCCCTGCTAAAGGTCCCTCAACGACAACATCGCCAGACGGGCCGCCCATTTCGGGTGGCCCGTTTTCGCGTCCCGCCAGTCATCACTCGGCTCTCGGCTCTCGGCTCTTTCTACTCCGTCGTCCAGGTGAACCGGTCTCGGTAGCGAGAGAGGGCCCGCAGCAGCGGCCCCCCGACGCTCGCAATCACCACGAGGTTGCAGACAGCGCGCAGCAGGTCCCAGCCGAAGCTCGTGAGGAAGTAGAAGTTCCAGTACCGGCGCAGCGTCTCCCCTAAACCCAACCCCGGCGCGTACGTGACATCTGGTCCGCCGGACCAGAACGGCCAGAACCAGAGATTCGTGATCGCCCCGAAGAGGATCCCCCACGCAAAGGCGAAGGCGATCAGCAGCCCCGTCTCTGCCCGCCCGCTGATGGGGGTGCGTCGAACCGCGAGACCGAGCAGGCCCGCCGAGAGACCAATCCACGCGCTCGCAAACACCTGGAACGGCAGCCACGGACCGATCCCGCCCGTCACCACCGCGCTGAGGAAGAACGACAGCGCCCCAAGCAGGAAGCCCATTCGCGGCCCGAACGTGTATGCCCCAAGGATCACGAGGAAGAAGTAGAGGTTCGCCCCGGCGGGCAACGTGATCGTCCGCAGCACCGCCGCCAGCGCCGCCAAGACGCCCAGCGCCGCCAACGACTTGCTGTTCAGGCGGCCATTTGTCAAGTCCGCGATGATCAACAGGAGGCAAAGCGACCCAACCGCCGCCACCGCGAGGTCGCCATCCGCCGAATGCATATACCAATCACTCTCCGGTTGCGTGACGCTGGCGAACACGAACGGGTGAAGGTATGCCGTCAGGCCGACGAGGTTCAGGGCAACGAACGTCAGCGTCCCCAGCGATGGCAGCCGAAGCGTCGCCCCAATACGGGTTGCCGGCGCGCTAACGGCCACGGCGTTTCCTCCAGGCGATCGCGCCCGCGATCATCGTAACCAGCGCGCCAGCAAGCACCGCAAACGCAAGAACTCCTGTTCGCCCGCTACCGCCTCCCTCCTGCTGAACAGCGCTGGGCGGCTTTCCCGGTCCGGATTTCGGCAAGACGAAGGTTGGCGTTGAGTCAGGCGAAGCTGTTGAAGCCGTTGTCGTTCTTGGTTCCCCTGGGCTCGTTGCCGATGCGTTCGCTGTTGCCGTGATCGTGACCACGGGGGAAGACGCTGCCACCGTGGCCGCTGCGATTGTTGCGGGCGCCACGGTGTTCGGCGTCGTCGTCGCGGCGACGATGGTGGGTGGCAACGCGGTGTTCGTTGCGGGCGCGATTCCCCCACGGGGTGAGTGCCCGCACACCTGCTCAAAGCTGATCGCGACCGGGGGTGGGGCACTGTTGGCGCTGCCCAGCCCCCAGCGCCAGGCCTGCATATCCCCGTCTTTCGCCCGCTGCGCCAGGAAGCCGAGCGCCGAATAGATCCACTGCTGACCGTACCGTTGTGTATAGAACGCCCAATACGCGCACCCCGCGCCCGAGTTCTTGCACTTACACGTGCAGCTTTCGAACGTTCCCGCGCCATAGCAGCCCTCTTCCGCTCGCTGCCCGACCGAACAGACGAGCCCGTTCACGTTCTCCTGCGCGACGCCCGCTCGTTTCAGCAATTGGTCGCCGCTGATGCTCTCCCCCGTAAACGCTACGCAGAACGTCTCCGTCGAACCGTCCCCGTGCTGGATGACGACCCCCGCCTCGCCGTCCGCGCGGGCAATCCCGGGGCGGACTGCAACAACCGCAAACAGCCCAAGCAGGGCGATCACTATCGCGCTTGTGACGCCAATCGAACGGAAGCCGATTATGGTGCGGCGCCCAACAGAAAGAACCGTTCGTGCTGAGCTTGTCGAAGCATGAACACGCGCTTGATCATCGTGCAGTGGGCACCGGCCCTTCGACAGGCTCAGGGCGCGCGGTGGTCTCTCATGCTTCCCGTGGGGAGGGGCGACGAGGCCACCATTCTCCCCCTCTCCCGCGCAGTCGGGAGAGGGGCCGGGGGTGAGGACGGGATGCCGAGCGACGAAATCCGCGCTGCGACGCAGGCTCGGCGCGCCATCTTCCAGAGTGGTCGTCGTTGCCTTCATCGGCGCGACACCTCGCCCGGCGTGATCGCTCCGGGCACACACCGCGCGGTCTGCGTCGCCAGCGGTCCGCCGGCTCCGAATGCCGCTCGTGCCGCCAGGTCGAACACCACCTGTCCATTTTCCAGCCCAATCGCCCGCGTCGCGTATTGGGCCGCCGACTCCATGTCGTGCGTCGCCACGATCGCCGCTCCGCCGTTGGCCGCATGTGCGCGCAGGCGTTCCGCCAGCCACGCCTTGGCCGCCGCATCCGCCCCACGCGTCGGTTCATCGAGCAGCCAGACCGGCGGCTCATGTGCCAGCATCGCCGCGATCGCCACGCGCTGTTGCTGCCCCACGCTCAAGTCTTGCGGGTTGCGATTGGCCACGTGTTCGATGCCCCATGTCTCGAGCAATGATCCTTTTCGCGGCTGAATCCCCCGCCCTCGCAACGTCGATTCCACTTCATCGACGACCGACTCGTGGAAGAGCGCAATCGCGGGGTCCTGGGGCACGAGGCCCGCCGTCGCTGTCCGCTCTGCAACGGAGGATGGCGCAATCCTGGCGCGCATACGCACCTCTCCACGGACCGGTCGAATCAGTCCCGCGATGGCGCGGAACAGCGTTGATTTGCCGCTCCCGTTGGCCCCCACGAGCGCGACCACCTCTCCCTCACGCAGCGAGAGCGAGCAATCCCGCAGAGCGATGTGTTCCCCGTATACAACGGTCACGTCGGACACGCCGAGCAGCTCGCTGCCGGGTGTAGTTGTGTTTGTTCGTGGCCCAACCGTTATGTCCAAGCCAGCGATCGCGCCGGTCGCCTCTCCCACCGTGAGCGGTACCGGATTCAGCCGAAGCCTGCGCCCGAGTTCGCTGACCGCGGGGACGGCGCGGAGCATGTCGGCCGCCTCGCGCGGCGTCATTTGGCGAACGCGACCACCCTCCACCTCGATCACGCCATCGACAACCGGCAACAGGCGCTCCAGCCGGTGCTCGGCAAGAAGCACCGTGATGCCCTGCTCGCCGTTCAGGCGTTCGATTGCGTCAATCACGGCGGCTGCTCCGGCGGGGTCCAGCTGCGAGGTTGGTTCGTCCAGGAGCAGGAGCCTCGGTTCGAGCGCGAGCACAGCTGCGATCGCCGCGCGCTGCCGCTCCCCCCCGGAAAGCGTCGTCAATCGGCGGAAACGCAGGTGTTCGATGCCGACGGCGGCGAGCAAGGCATCGACCCGCCGATGCATCTCGGCCCGGGGCACCCCGTGCTGCTCAAGCGTGAAGGCGATGTCGTCCTCCACCGTCTCCGCGATCGCCTGGGCCTCCGGCTCTTGGAACACCATGCCCGCGATGCTGGCCATCTGCCGCGCCGCGGTCCGCGTGGGATCATGCCCCGCCACTTCAATCCGTCCGTGGAGCCGTCCCCCGTGGAACTGCGGAATCAGTCCGTTGAATAACCTGAGCAACGTCGACTTCCCGCCTGCCGAAGGCCCGGCGAGCAGCGAAAACGACCCCTCCTGGATTTCCAATGACACGTCAGCGAGGGCGGGCGAATCTGCCCGGGGATAGGTGAACGTGATGTCTTTCAGTGTCGCGATCATCGCCGCGGACTCAGCGGCGAAAGTTCCGATGTCAGCGCGGGACCGGCAGGAGCGTCTTCCGAGGCTGCGGCCTCGCCTTCGGCAAAGAACAGGCGGACCGCTGGCCAGCCGCATGCCAGTGCGAACAGTGCTCCAGGCCATTCGAAGGTCGGCCACGGCAGCCCCGCGAAAGCGTTGTAGTCGAGACCCCCGATGCCCGCCGTGCGGGCAGCGACCGCAGCCACCCCGAGCCCCAACGACGCCGCCGTCATCACACGATCCCGGCGCATGAACAGTTCCGGGCGAAAACGCGTGCTTTTCCGCCGTCGCGAAGCGTCCATCAGCCACAATCCAAGGCATGCTCCCCCGGCGAGCAGCGCGACGATGGCCAGCCAACGCCAGGCGCTGAGGTAGAGCCACGCGAACGCCGCCAGCAGCATCAGCGGGGCCGCGAGCGCGCCCGCCAGGCGCGGCACCCCCCGCGGTGGTTCGGCTGCCGCGTAGCCTCGCGCCTCCATCGCTTCCGCCAGCCGCATCGAGCGCTCCAACCCGCCGATCACCGCCGGGACGACGAGGCTCGGCAGCTGCCGATAGCCGCTGCGTCCACCGCGCAGCGCCTGCATCTCCCGGATTCGCCGCAGGTCTTCGATGCTCGATGGCAGCAGGTTGAGGCCAATCGTCACAACGAGACCCGCGTGAAAGAGAGCGGCCGGGGCCGTCCGCAAGACGCGGATGGGACTGACTGCTGCATTGAACACGCCGAAGCCGACGAAGATACAAAGCACCCCGAGGCCGCGCGTCCCGTTATAGACCAGCCCTTCTCCCGTTACCGGGCCACCGAGCCGAAGGCCGCCCAGCCACGAGGGAAAGTCCGCTCCGGGCACCGTGAATAGAACGTGCGATCCCGCGTTTCCATTGATCACGGCCACGCCAAGCGAGAGCGTCATCGCCCCCGCGCCGAACAGGAGTAAGGCGCGGAACCCGGTGGCGCCCGTGTTCGTCTTTGGCGCCAGGGCCGAAACGAGGAGCACGCTCAAAAGGACGATCGCCAGATACAAGGGGTTCGTCGATGCCAGCGAAACCGCCATCACCATGAACACCCACGCAACCCAGGCGACCGTGTGCACTCCCTATCGACTCCCGGTCCGGACCGCAAACAGCGCCCCCGCCACGGCCACCAACACGAGGCCAGCGAACACTCGTTCGGCCACGGCGCCACCTTCGCTCGCCGAACCGGATCCGGTGGCGGGTGGAGCTGGCACGACTGAGGGCGTGACAACAGACACGACCGCGGTTGCTGGCGCCGTCACCGTCGCGGCGGCTGCGGGCCTCGTCGCTGTCGCCGAAGGGATCGCCGTCGCCGTTGGTGTCGGAGTCTCATACGCCGGGATCGGGCGAGGACCCGTCGAGGGCGGAAGGGGGGCGACCGGAGTTGACCCGGCAGGTATCGGCGTGCCGGCCGGGTTGATCTGCGGCAACGCCGTGGACACGGCGTTGACAAAGGTTCGCCCCGCGAGTGCCGGGATCACCTGGTTCGTCGCAAAGGCAGGGTCGAAACCCGCGAACGACCCGTTTGGCAGCTGTTGGCTGAGCAAGAACGATGTCGGAGTCTTGCCGTTCTTGGTAAAATCGGCGGAGTCCTGGTTCAGGCCCAGGGCAAGCAGCGCCTGCACCACGAACGCGGTTGAGTTGGCGTTCGAATCACCGAACCCCCAGCCGCCGTCGCCCAACTGCTGTGTTCGCAGGAACACGAGAGCATTCGGCGGAGCAGTGCCCGCTGCGGCGATGAGCGCCTGCACGGCGAGCGCGGTCGTATCCGGGTCGCTGAAGCCGCCGAAGCCCCAGCCGCCGTCCGAAAGCTGGTTGGCCCGCAGGACGGTGATGGCAGACGGCGGGACGGGTTCACCGGTCGCCGATAACGCCAACATCGCCAACGCCTGCGTGAAGTCGTCGCTTCCGAAGTGGCCGACGACGTTCGCAGCCGTGACGCGCGCGATGAGGTTCACACCACCGACGCGTCGGGGGTCGAGGTTCATCGCGACGGCGGCCATCGCCGCCTTCGCGGCTGCACCGGGCGAAGTCTGGGCGGCGGCTTTCGCCACGAGGAAATCCGCCGGCGACTTTCCGTTCGTCTTGACGGTCACCGGGTCAATACCGGCCGAGCGGATGGCGAAGATGGCGTCCATGGTTTGGCCATCACCGAAGCCGCCAAAGCCACCATCGGCTTGCTGCGTGGTGCGGATGAAGGCGATGCCGCGCTCGACGTTGGCCGAGGCGGCATTCGCGAAGAAGGTGGGAAGTGCGACACTCGCCGCGGCGAGCAGGAACAACAATCGTTTCATGGATCCTCAAGCAAGGTGGACCGTGCGCAGCGCGCGCGGCGGGGCGGAAACGGATGAGATGGCTGTCGCTGTGGCGGGGATCGCAAAACCCGCCTCGGCGGCGGGTCAGGTGAAAGTGAACGTCACTATCCCGACTCCTTTCGCGCGAAGGATTTCGGTGGACGAAGAGGCTCGGGCGACCTGGCTTATTCCACGCCGGGGCGCGGACATCACAGTTGCGGGACAGCGCCGGGTTCACACCGGCTTCCCCCGAAACCCACCACTTGCGTGAGGGGTCTCTCCATCTATTCGGTTGTCGAACGTAGCGTGCGCCGGGCGGCACGGGCCGTCAAGCCGGTGGGTAGGCGCTACGAGCAAAATCCGTAGCGCGCGGGACCGTACCCTTCGTGCTGAGCTTGTCGAAGCATGAACACGAATGCGACCATCGTTCGAGCTGGACCTGCCCTTCGACGGGCTCAGGGCGAACGGACATCTACCAGCGATCCGTTGGCTCAGCCTTCCAGCTTGTGTGCCGAGATGATGCGGGTGCCCGCGTCCTTTTCTTCCGCCACGCTCAGGTGCGTCACGGCGATCTCTAACGCCGCGCTCCCCTTCAGCAGCCACGGCGTCATCCTGCCGACCAGGTCCGGCGTCAACGCGTCTCCAGCTAGTGTCACGTGTGGCACCCAGGTCTCGGGCACGCAAAACTCCGATGCCCCTTCGCGGACGGTCACCGAAGCCTCCTGCGCAATCGTCCTCTGAAGCAACGCCAGGCGTGCCGAACGGACGACCGGCCAGTAGAGCGTCAACGCTTCGCCCGGGAAGAAAGCGATGCCCACCGTGCGGACGACGAATGGCGTTTCGCTCCGTGCAATGCTCTTCACCACGGCATCCAAGCCGGTGATGTCGTAGCGTTCCGCAAGGTGCAACGTGATGTGCGGTATATGGCCGCGGATGAGCTGGCGCACGCCGAACTCCGCCTTCATCTCGTCCTGGAGGCGCGCGAAAGCCTCGCCAGCTTCACCCTCGAGGACGACGATAACTCCCTGCATCGCCGTCATTTTGGACAGGCGACCCGGAACAGTCCAAGATGACGCGTCGCGGTACGAAAGTTGTACTGCGCAACCGGGCTTCCCCGGTGTAGGATGCGTTGCATGGCTCCGATGTTTGCGTTTCCCACGTTCACCTTCCAGCGGCGATGGCTGTTAGCGGCGGTCCTCCTCTCAGCGGCGCTCTTCTATGCGGGCTCCCGTGCGATGCCCGGGCGCAGCGTGGGAGGCCTCGATATCACAGCCTGGACCGTTGATGGCGGGGGCGGCGTATCGACCGGTGGGACGTTTTCGCTCTATGGCGTCGCGGGCCAACCGGATGCGGGTACGCTGACGGGGAGCACCTTCACCCTTTACGGCGGCTTCCTCCACCCGGCAGCCGCGGCTCCCGGCGGCAGCACCTGCCCGACCGCCAACAGCGCGAACATCGTTACGAACGTCGGCTCCGGCGCCTTCAACGCCATCTGGTGCGGCCAAAACGTCAATCGCACGGCGCTTGACACCCTCGGTGGTGCTGGCGCGTTGACCATGAGCGCCATCTTCCAGTGGAGCAATGGTCTCCAGCAGTTCCTCTTCTGGTTCCGCGGCTTCCCGGACGGCTTCCAGACTCTCCCCGCCGCGCCCGCGCTTTCGGTGGGGAACGCCTACTTCTTCCAGACGACTGCCCAGGCGACCATCCCCCAGGGCATTATCCCGCCCTTCACGCTCGCAGCGGCCGGCGCGTCGGATCTGATTGCGCCACAGGGGGGGGCCTACGCTGTCGTCTGGACTGGCGTGGACCACGCCAACCTCGCCGATTTCGGTGTGGGCTTCCTCGGCGCGGGCCCCTCGCTTGGCATCTCCGCCATTTTCCAGTGGGACAACCCGGCCCAGCAGTTCCTCTTCTGGTTCCGCGGCTTCCCCATCAATTTCCAGACGCTGACCGGTGGCGTGGTTCGCGGCAGCTACTACTTCTTCCAGGCCACGGGCGCTCTCTCCTTCCCCATGAACTAGCCTGGAGGCCCGCATGGTCGTCGATAGCTACAAGTTCCTGCCTCGCTCGATGAAGGTGATGTACGAGTCCACGACGGTGGACGAACTCGAACCCGCCTGGGCGCCGCTCCCCAAACCGCTTCATCGCTGCACCGTCGCCCTCATGACCTCTGCGGGCATTTACCTGAAGGGCCAGCCGCCCTTCGACGAAGAACGCGAGAAGCGCGAACCCACCTGGGGCGACCCCACCTACCGCGTCATCCCCACGGACGTACGCCAGGAAGATATCGCCTGCTGCCACCTCCACATCAACCATGATGACCTCCTCGAAGATGTCGATGTCGTTCTCCCGATTCGCGCTTTCAAGCGTCTCGAAGCGGCCAGGGTGATCGGCGCACTGGCGCCCGAGCACTACTCCTTCATGGGCTACCAGGAGCGCAAGCTCGTCGATTGGACGACGGTGCAGGGTCCGGAGCTGGCCGCGAGGCTCAAGGAACGCGGTGTCGATGTCCTGCTCCTCGCGCCCTCCTGACCGGATTGCTGTAGAAACGTGCCCGTGTTGGCACGCACGATCGAAGCCCTCGGCATCCCCACCGTCACCGTCACGATGATGCCGGACCTTGCCGCGAGGTATCGCCTCTCGCGCATCGTCGGCGTCGAGTTCCCCTTCGGCCACAGCTTCGGCAGCCCGCACAACGACGCCCTTATGGACACCGTCGCCCGCGCCGCCTGCCACGCCCTCGAAGACGCCCAAGCGCCCGGCTTCCGCCTCGATGTCGATGCCGAGTGGCCGGTGCCGCTGGAGATCGCCTACAAGACATGGCACCCAAAGCAGGCCAGCCCAATCGTCGCCCAGATGCTCAAGGCTCGCGGCGCCACGGAGGGATGAAAGCGCCAGGCCGCTTCTCCCCTCTCTCGCGAGCGTAGCGAGTCGGGAGAGGGGCCGGGGGTGAGGGTGCGGTGTCAGGCTATCCGTTGAGCCGTGAGCCGTGAGGCGTGGGCCGCGCTCCCTACACCGGCTCCCCCACCCTCGTCGTCGCCGCGCTCAGGCGTCCAAGCTCCGTGCAGGGCGGCTCGTCGTACACGTACTCCCGGATGATCCCCCGCCATGGCCCATGGGCGTCGATAGAGGCGAGCAGCCCCGCCAGGCCGAAGTTGATGCGCGTGAGGAAGACCATCCCCTCGGGGATGTTCAGCCAGCGATTGATGCGCCCGCCTTCACCCGTCGTCATCATGTTGCGGCGCACCATTTCCGCTGCCAGGTCCCGTGTAAACGTGAGCTCCGGTTCGAGGACGGGCGCCCAGAACCAGTGCATGTGTTCATACAGTTCGGCCGTGGACCAGGGGGCGCCGCGCTTGAGGATGCCGATCTCTTCGCAGGCCGCCCTCCATGCTTCGCGGTCGCCGCGGATGAGACCGTCGAGGATGGAGCAGAAGCCATCGACCGTTTCCCGAGAAAATTCGGCGACGCAGCCGTAGTCCACGAATGCGACCCGTCCGTCGTCCGCGAGAATATAGTTGCCGGGATGCGGGTCGCCATTGAAGAGGCGATGGCGATAGATGTTGCCGAAACTAAAGCGGTAGATGATCTCGCCGATGCGATCGCGTTCGCTCTGCGGTAGATCCGTGGCGGTGGAGAACGGCTTGCCCGCGATATATTCTTGGACGATCACGTGCGGCGTCGTCAGTTCATGAAAGACGCGCGGCACACGCACGAGGGCATGCCCTTCGTAAGCGTCGAAGAAGCGCTGCTGGTTGGCGGCTTCGTGCAGGTAATCGAGTTCGGCGCGGATCCCTTCCGCCAGGTCCTTGGTCAGCGCACCCGCATCGAGACCCTTGGAGAACACCCCGGCCATCCCGAGGATGAAGCCGACGTTCGCGAGGTCATGCTCGATCGCCTCGCGTACGCCCGGGTACTGCACTTTGACCGCCACGCGCGTGCCATCATCAAGCGTGGCGCGGTGCACCTGGCCGATGGAAGCGGCAGCGAAGGGTTTGCGTTCGAACTTGCGAAACAACTTCTGCGGAGTCAGCCCATAGTCCCGCAGGAACACGTCATCGACGAGATTGGGCGCCATCGGTGGGGCGTTGGATTGCAGCGTTGCGAGTTGCATCGCCATCTCGTCCGGCACGAGGCCCGTCATCAGGGACATCACCTGCCCGACCTTCATGGCCGCGCCCTTCATGTCCCCCAACGTCCGCGTAACGTCTTCCGATGTCCGCATGACGAACTGTTCGCGCTTGCGTTTCCGCGCCTCGCCGAACGATAGGTACGTGCGTCCCCAGCGCGCAGCCGCCCGTGCGGCGAGCTTCGCCGGGCGCGCGGACCGCGTAAAGCGTCCTCCGCGAACTGCGCGAGCGGAGCGGCGGCTGTGTTCTTCCTCCCGGTTACCCATCTTGTGAATGATGTCACAATCGCCATGATTACGCGTGAAACGCCAGTCAGTCGTCCTTCGGATGCGTCGCCGACCGGCGAATTTCGAACCCCGCCGCCTCCACCCGCCGAGCGAGTCCGAGCTTCCCAAGGATGTCGCTGACGTGGTGCTTCACTGTCTTTTCGCTGAGGAAGAGCGTCGCCCCGATCTCGCGGTTCGTCATCCCTTCGGCGATCAGTTCGAGGACGCGTTGCTCCCGCTCCGTGAGCTGCTGGGCGAGTTTGTCTTCCGGCGAAACGACGTTGCCGTTGCGGATCTGGCCGATCACCGCCGCCGAACTGGCGGCATCGAGCGTCGTCCCCCCGCCGCCCACGGTGCGCATCGCATCCAGGAGCGCCTCGGTCCGCACTTCCTTGAGCATGAATCCGCTTGCGCCCGCGACGATCGCGGCCATCACCGCCTTTTCGTCCGCATATGACGTGAGCATGAGGATGTTGGTGGCGGGGAGCGCATCGCGAATCTCCCTGCACGCTTCGATGCCCGACATGCCCGGCATGCGGACATCGAGCACAACCAGCTCCGGCTTCAACCGTATGGCCTCGCGCACCGCTTCCTCGCCGTTGCGCGCTTCGCCTACGACGCTGAACTCGGAATGCCCGCGGAGCGCGGTTTGGAGCCCCGCACGGACGAGGTCGTGGTCGTCCGCCAGGAGCACGTGGATGGTGTCAGTCATCTGGTGTCCTCCTTGGAATGGCAACGCGAATGGTCGTGCCCATCCCGGGTATGCTGAGCACGGTCAGTTCGCCGCCCAAACGCTCGGTCCGCGTGCGCATGGTCACCGTGCCGAGGCCGGTGCGCGCGTGTTCGGCGTCGAAGCCGACGCCGTTGTCCTGGACGGTCAGTGCCGTCCATGAATGGCCCTGGCGCAGGTCAATCGCTACCCGCGTTGGGGCGCCGTGGCGGATGGCGTTGCTTAAGGCTTCCCGCGCGATGTACAGGAGATCCTCGACATCGCGCCCGGATAGCTCCTGGAGCGCCGCCGCGGTGATGTTGACCACGGTATCAACCCCCGCGGGGACGAGTTGGCGGACGACGAAGGCGATATCCCGTCCCAACTCGGGTTGGCCGGTCGGGGTTTCCGCCTCCAGCATCGTGATGTAGCTTCGGATATCCGCGATGATTTCGTTGATGCGGTCCACCGCGAGGCGCAGTTCGTTGCGTACATCCTCCGGAAAATCCGGTCTCGCCGAGAGCGCGTCGCATTCGAGGCCGAGGGCGTAGAGTGACTGGATTGTACCGTCGTGAAGATCGTGCGCGATGCGCTCCCGCTCTTCGAAGAGGACGAGGCGCCCGTTGCGTTCGTTCGCCAGCGCCGCCGCCACGCTCGATGCCGCCTGCACGGAAAGGATCGCCGCCGAAAGTTCGTCCGCTTCCGAAAACGGCGCCGCCCCGCGTGTCCGCGTCATGTACAAGGATCCGATTGTGCGACCGGCCGCGCGGATGGGTACACCGATGAACGGCCCCATGTCCGGGTGACCATCGGGCCATCCGCTGGAGGTGGGGTGTTTCGTCAGGTCATCCAGGCGCAGGGGGTGGTCCCAATTCGCAAGCTCACCGAGCAGCCCACGCCCGATGGGCGGGTCTCCCAAGCGGCGCGCCGTCGTTTCGTCCATGCCCATGTAGATGAAGCGTTCCATCTTCCCGCGGTCATCGAAGGTGGAGATCGCCGCGAACTCCGCGTTGGTTACATCCCGCGTTCGCAGCGCCAGCCGTTGCAAGATCTCGTTGAGATCCCGCGAACCGGCGAGGCGCTCGCTGGTCGCCGCCATTTCCGCCACGTAGTCCGAGATCGCCCTGGTCATGCCTCGCATCTTCTCCGTCCCGCGCGCGCGTTCAAGTCCCGCCAGGTTCTACCTATGCTGGCCTGCGCGAGAAATCGGCGGGCCGCTTCTCGATGAACGCGGTTGCGGCTTCGCGATGCTCCCATGTCGCTCGCAGTTCGTCGAGAGCCTCCCCTTCGCGCTTCATCACGAGGCGAAAGTCGGTTTCGCATTCATTGCGGACAAAGAGATCCTTGATCGCCCGCACGGCCGGCGCCGACTGCGACGCGAGCTGCTCTCCTAGCTCAACCGCACGGTCCAGCAGGCGTTGCGCGGGGACAACCTCACTGACCAGTCCAGCCTCTCGCGCTTCCGCCGCCTCGACCATGCGACCGCTAAGGCACCATTCGAGCGCCCGAGCCGTGCCCACCATCTGCGCAAGGAAATGGGAACTCGCCAGTTCCGGGACAAGTCCCATGCGGATGAAGAACATGCCGATGCGCGCGTTCTCGCTCGCGATCCGGATATCCACCGGGAGCATGATCGTGATGCCCACGCCAACCGCGGCGCCGTTGATCGCCGCGATTGTAGGCGTGTTCAGGCCGCGAATGAAAGCTACCCAGTTGTCTTCGCCACGCGTCGCCACACCACCCGCAGCGGGCGCCTCGCCGGCGGCTTGAGCGTCAGCGGCCTTCTTGAATCCGCTCACATCCGCGCCCGCGCAGAACGCTCGCCCCGCGCCCGTGAATACGATCGCGCCGATGCCCGCGTCCGCGTCGCACTTCTCCGCCGCGTCCTTCATTTCCAGCATCATCGTCTCCGTCCACGCGTTGAGGCGCTCCGGCCGGTTGAGAGTGATCACGCCCACGCGTCCGCGCTGTTCGAAAAGGACCTGTTCGTATGCCATTGGGGCTAACTCCGTGTGGTGTCTATACGCCGAAGTTTACGCCCGCGCGCCCCGCCACTCCAGCGTCCCCGCCACGGCTGCCGGCGCTACCGGCCGGTGCCTGGATCAAAAAAACCCGATAGCGACGGGGTTTGCGCACTAAATTCACGACCGAGCTGTCTTAATTCGACTTGACAGGCCCACGGGCGCGAACCTAACGTCAAGACGTGGCTGCCGATCACACATACGTGTGCGCATTCGATCATCGCCTTTTCCGCCACGCTCCGGGGGCGGCGGCAGTCCGCCGGGATCTGGGCGGCGATTGGCTCGAACTGGCTCGCCGTTTCGCGGGCCCGCGAAGGACGACGTGAATGGGCAGCACCGCTCGCAGGTAAGCTGCAAGGAGTCATCAGATGACCAGAATCTCACTACGGCTGGTCCGCGCCCTCAGCGTGGCGTTTTTTATCATCTTCACCGCAGCGGTCACACCAGCGTCCGCCGCCCCCGGCGACCTCGACACCTCCTTCGACGGCGACGGCAAGGTGACCACCGCCATCGGCGCCAGCTCCGGCCTTGCCCGCGCCGTGGCCATCCAGGGTGACGGCAAGTTCGTCGCCGCCGGGCACTGCCGCATCGGTTCTGCGGACGACTTCTGCCTCGCCCGCTACAACGCGGACGGCAGCCTCGACAGCTCCTTCGACACGGACGGCAAGGTGACCACCGCCTTCGGTGCGAGCGACGACCGTGCCCGCGCCGTGGCCATCCAGAGTGACGGGAAGATCGTCGCCGCCGGGCACTGCCGCATCGGCGCTTTGGACGTCTTCTGCCTTGCGCGCTACAACGCCGACGGCAGCCTCGACACCACCTTCGACGGCGACGGCAAGGTGACCACCGCCATCGGCGTCAGCGACGACCTTGCCCACGCCGTGGCCATTCAGAGCGACGGGAAGATCGTCGTCGCGGGCGAGTGCCTCATCGGCTCGACCATCGATTTCTGCCTCGTCCGCTACAACGCCAACGGCAGCCTCGACACCACCTTCGACGGCGACGGCAAGGTCACCACCGCCATCGGCGCCGGCGACGACTTTGCCCGCGCCATGGCCATTCAGGGCGACGGGAAGATCGTCGTCGCCGGGTTCTGCGTCATCGCCTCGACCTACGACTTCTGCCTCGCCCGCTACAACGCCAACGGCAGCCTCGACAGCTCCTTCGACACAGACGGCAAGGTCACCACCGCCATCGGCGCCAACGACCTTGCCCACGCCGTGGCCATTCAGAGCGACGGGAAGATCGTCGCCGCGGGCGAGTGCGTCATCGCCTCGACCATCGATTTCTGCCTCGCCCGCTACAACGCCGACGGCAGCCTCGACACCGACTTCGACGGCGACGGCAAGGTGGCCACCGCCATCGGCGCCAACAGCGGTGCGCGCGCCGTGGCCAGCCAGAGCGACGGGAAGATCGTCGCCGCCGGGAACTGCGACATCGGCGGGGCCTACGACTTCTGCCTCGCCCGCTACAACGCCAACGGCAGCCTCGACGGCTCCTTCGACGGCGACGGCAAGGTGACCTCCGCCATTGGCGCCAGCGACGACCGTGCCCACGCCGTGGCCATTCAGAGCGACGGGAAGATCGTCGCCGCGGGCCAGTGCCGCATCGGTTCTGCGGACGTCTTCTGCCTCGCCCGCTACAACGCCGACGGCAGCCTCGACAGCTCCTTCGACGGCGCCGGCAAGGTCACCACCGCCATCGGCGTCGGCGACGACTCTGCCCGCGCCATAGCCATTCAGAGCGATGGGAAGATCGTCGCCGCGGGCCAGTGCCGCTTCGGCTCGGCCGACGTCTTCTGCCTCGCCCGCTACAACGCCAACGGCAGCCTCGACACCACCTTCGACGGCGACGGCAAGGTGACCACTGCCATCGGCGCCAGCGACGACCGTGCACACGCCGTGGCCATTCAGAGCGACGGGAAGATCGTCGTCGCCGGG
>DAOTTM010000094.1:0-7219 GCA_034437915.1 Dehalococcoidia bacterium
AGGGCAGAGAACCATGGCGAAGGCAAAATTCGAGCGCACGAAGCCACACGTAAACGTTGGCACGATCGGGCATGTGGACCACGGCAAGACGACGCTGACGGCGGCGATCACGAAAGTCCTCGCGCTCAAGGGCGGCTCCCAGTTCCGGGCGTTCGATTCGATCGATAATGCCCCGGAGGAGCGCGCGCGCGGCATCACGATCGCGATCGCGCACGTGGAGTATGAGACGGAGAAGCGCCACTACGCCCACGTCGACTGCCCCGGCCACGCCGACTACATCAAGAACATGATCACGGGGGCCGCGCAGATGGACGGCGGCATCCTCGTCGTGGCGGCGCCGGATGGACCGATGCCGCAGACACGCGAGCACGTGCTGCTCGCGCGCCAGGTGGAGGTTCCCGCCCTCGTCGTCTTCCTGAACAAGGTAGACATGATGGAGGACGAAGAGCTCCTGGAGCTGGTGGAGATGGAGCTGCGCGAACTGCTCTCGTCGCAGGAATTCCCCGGCGACGACATCCCGATCATCCGGGGCAGCGGCTTGAAGGCGCTGGAATCGACCTCGACGGACCCGAACGCGCCGGAGTACGAATGCATCGTCAACCTGATGAAGGCGGTGGACGACTATATCCCGACGCCGGTGCGGGCGCTGGACAAGCCGTTCTTGATGCCCGTGGAAGACGTCTTCGGGATCAAGGGTCGCGGCACGGTGGTGACAGGGCGCATCGAGCGCGGGATCGTGAAGACGGGCGAAGAGATAGAGATTGTGGGCATCATCGCGACGCGCAAGACGACGGTGACGGGCGTGGAGATGTTCAAGAAGCTTCTGGATGAAGGCCAGGCAGGGGATAACGTGGGCTGCCTGCTGCGCGGTATTGAGCGGGACGACGTGCAGCGCGGGCAGGTGCTGGCGAAGCCGGGCTCGATCAAGCCGCACACGAAGTTCGACGCCCAGGTGTACATCCTGAGCAAGGAAGAGGGCGGGCGGCACACACCGATCTTCACCGGCTATCGGCCGCAGTTCTACCTGCGCACGACGGACGTGACGGGGTCGATTGGACTGCCGGAAGGCACGGAGATGGTCATGCCGGGGGACAACATCGCCTTCAAGGTGGAGTTGATCCAGCCGGTGGCTGTTGAAGAAGGGCTGCGCTTCGCGATTCGCGAAGGCGGCCGTACCGTTGGCGCTGGCGTCGTCACCAAAATCATCGAATAAACATCACCGGGCAGACGCGCGGCCTGTTACGCTTAGGGAACCGGGTTCACGCCCGGTTCCGGCGGGGCAGACCGAACGGCCGCCGGGAGGGGAACAATCATGGCCAAAGCCAAGGGTGATCGAATAATCATCCATCTCGCGTGCACGGATTGCCGCGAAAGGAACTACACAACAGAGAAGAATCGGCGGCACGACCCGGAGCGGATGGAGCGAGACAAGTTCTGTTCGCGCTGCCGCGCCCACAAGGTGCACCGGGAGACACGGTAACCGCCATGGCACGAACACCGCGCCGTCGCGAAGGAACGCTTCCCGCCGCTGGCACGATGGCCGCCAGCGAGCCGCGTCGTATCCGCGAAAACCTGCCTCGCCCCGCACCGACGCCCGTAGCCACCGGCATTGCACGCCCCGAACCGCAAAGGCGACGACGCAGCCCGTTCGCATTCCTTGGGAAACTCCCGGGCACGAACTTCGCGGGTGACGTGATTGCGGAACTACGAAAGGTCACCTGGCCGTCGTTCAGCGAGACGCGTTACCTCACGATTGTCGTCGTCATCGTTGCCGTTGCGATGGGCTTGGTCCTCGGTGGAGTGGACCTGGTCTTCGGCTGGGTCGTGGAAAAACTGTTCTTCTAGCGGCCCCGCCACGGGCGACGACAAAGGCATCGAGCAAGTCCAGGGAACCCTCCCGCCAGGGTCGGGCTACGGATAGAGAATATGACTACTGAACCCAAGGCAATCACTGCCCTGTCCGGGCTGAGCCCGGACCCCAAGCCGAAGAAGGCGCCCGTCCGCCGCAAGACCAAGGACGAAGACTTCGCCGAGGAGATTCAACTCACCGACGAAGAGATCAACGCGCCCAGCCGACGCTGGTATTTCGTGCACACGTATAGCGGACACGAAAACAAGGTGCGCCACGCGATCAAGAGTACCGTCGACCAGATGGATGCGAAGGACAAGGTCCACCACGTCGTTGTCCCTACGGAAGACGAGATTGAGATCAAGGACGGGCAGCGGCGGACGGTCAAGCGCAAGCTCTACCCGGGCTACGTACTCGTGCAGACGATCGAACTGAAGGCGGGCGACCCGACCTCCGACGACACCTGGCACATGATCCGCAACACGACTGGCGTGACCGGCTTCGTAAGCGCGGATGACGGTGGTGTTGAGCGCCGCCCGGTGCCGCTCTCGACGGACGAGGTGAATCACATCCTGCGCGCCATGCGGATGGAGCAGCCGCGTGTCCGCATCGGCTTTGCAGCGGGACAGAACGTGCGCATCGTGGACGGCCCCTTCGAAGACTTCGTGGGCACGGTCGAGGACATCAACACGGAGAAGGGCAAAGTGCGCGTGATGCTGAACATGTTCGGCCGCGAGACGCCCGTGGAACTCGACTTCCTGCAGGTGGAGAAGCTGTAGGTAGTGTCTGGTCTGAACGCGCTGGGCGGGTCAACATCGCCGAACCTGAGTTGCGGCCTGGCATCGCGCCCTCACCCCCAGCCCCTCTCCCGACTTCGCGGGAGAGGGGAGCCAGGCGAACTCGGTGGGAACGCGTTCTGGCAGTGCGGAGTCTGGACTTGAGATAACATCTCGAACCATGTTTAGGCAGCCTGTGTTAGCAGCCCTGGGGATGCTCACGCTCGTTTTCGGTGGCTGTTCGAACGTAACTAGCGAGCGAAATGCCACCGCGACAAGCGGGGCGGCTAGGTCGTCGAGCGTGGAGGCGACCGCCACTCGGGCACCGATTTCGAGCGTGACGGGAGAGACGGTGGACGGTATCGCGGTCGAACCGCCGTCCGTGGGCCCCGCGCCGGCTTCCCATTGACCTCGCGGGAGATGGGGCCTTATATCGTTCCGACGGAACGCTGGCGTACCGGTCGCACGCCTTCGGCCAGCCCGCGGGCCGACCGATCAGGCTCCCCTCGACACAATCCTTGGAGACGTGGTGGGAGCCGGGCGTCGGAGTTCCGTGGCAGCGATCAGCATCCGCATTCTACCTGGGCATTTTCGACGCAGCCCAGACTCTGCGGCGGGTTTTCAGTTGGAAGGCGGACATCCGGCCGATCGCCCAGCTCTCCGCCCACGAGGTGCTCGGCAACCACGGGCCGCTGGACCAGCCGGGATTGTCGTTTCCGACGATGATCCTGGATCTCGAAACCGGCGTGATTCATCCGATCCCGGAGTTGACGGAGGCGTTGCGGCCGGCGGGCGACCCCGGGGAGCCGTTCATGGTGGCTGCGGTATCGCGTTGAAACCCGCGGGACTCCAACGGTAGCCCACAGGCTGACCACGGTTTGGGCGCGCCCGAGATGATTCTTTGCCAGGCATCGCACCGCTTACTTCGTGCGCGGCTCTGATTTGGCGTCGAACGCGGCAGGGACTTCACCGTGGCGAGTGAACTGTTCGTAGTAGAGCTGGGCGTAGGCACCCTCGTTCGCGAGCAGCTCTTCGTGGCGGCCGGATTCGACGATGCGGCCGTGATCCAGGACGAGGATGACATCCGCGGCGCGGATGGTGGAGAGGCGGTGGGCGATGGCGAGGACGGTGCGGCCATGCGTGAGGTGTTCCAGGGCTTCCTGGATGACGCGCTCAGTGCCGGAATCCACGCTTGAGGTTGCCTCGTCGAGGATCAGGATAGCGGGGTCCTTGAGCAGGGCGCGGGCGATGGCGACGCGCTGCTTTTCGCCACCACTGAGGCGATAGCCGCGTTCGCCCACGATTGTGTCGTAGCCGTAGGGCAGCTTGTCGATGAAGTCGTGGATGTTGGCGGCGCGGGCGGCGGCTTCGATCTCGTCTTCCGTTGCGTCGGGTCGGGCGTATTTGAGGTTGTCGCGCAGGGAGACGTGGAAGAGGAAGGGCTCCTGGTTGACCATGCCGATGGCGTCGGCGAGCGAATCCATGGTGATGTCGCGGATGTCGTGGCCGTCGATCGTAATGCGGCCGCTTTTCACGTCGTAGAGGCGGGGGACGAGGTAGGCGGCGGTCGTCTTGCCCGCACCGGAAGCTCCCACGAGGGCGGCGAACTTGCCCGGCGGCACGTCGAAGGAGATGTCCGTGAGCGTGGGTGTATCCGCGAGATAGCTGAATCCGACGTTTTCGAATCGAAGGTGGCCGTCGGCGTGTTGGAGCGAGACGGCGCCGGGCTTGTCCGTGATCTCCTGTTCGAGGTCGAGGTAATCGAAGATGCGTTCGAAGAGGGCGAGCGAGCTAAGGAGGGTGACGTTGATGTTGAGCAGCGCGGTGACGGGCCCGAAGAGCCGCCCGAGCAAGCCCGCGAAGGCAACGACCGTGCCGAGGGAGGCTTCGCCGCCGATGATGCGGTGGCCGCCATACCAGTAGACGACGACGGGGGCGAGCGAGCCGAAGAGGCCCATCGTGACGTTGAACCAGCGGCCCACCATGGCGCGCCGAATGTTGAGGGCGCGGATGTCACCTGCGGTTGCGTTGAAGCGGGCGATTTCCGCTTCCTGGCGGCCGAAGGTCTTGACGAGGAGGGCGCCGCTGACGGAGAGCGTCTCCTGCATCTGGCCGTTCATGGTCGCGAGCTGTTCCTGCGTCTCGGACATGAGTTCGCGCTGGACGTTGCCCACACGACGGGCCGGCCAGATGAACACCGGCAAGAAGGCGACGGAGAAGAGGGCCAGCCGCCAATCGAGGGCGAGCATCACGAGGAACGTGGAGAGGACGGTGATGACGTTGCCGACGACCCCGCCGATGGTGTCGCTGACAACGCCCTGGACGGCGCCAACGTCGTTCGTGACACGGGAGAGCACCTCCCCCGTGCGGTTCGAGGTGAACCAGCGCAAGGACATACCGGAGAGGTGGCGGTAGAGGGCGGAGCGGATATCGAACATCACGCCCTGGCCGACGGAGGTGCTGAGGAAAGACTGGGCGACGCCGACGAGGGCGCCGGTGGCGACGAACGCGACCATGGCGATGATGAGGAGGTTGAGTTCGTGGCCATCCTTGCCAGCGATGGCGCCATCGATGATGCGTTTGAGCAAGAGGGAAGGCGCAATGCCGATGATGGCGTTGAACACGATCGCGAGGAGAAGAAGAGAGACGACGACGAGGTGGGTGCGGTGGAGGGCGAGGGCGCGTTTGAGGGTGGGCCAGGCGGGGCGCTGTGGGCGCGCCTTGCGCCGTTCTAACCAACCGCCGTGATCCATCATTGAGATCGAGCATACGGCTGGATAGGGCGGCGGCGATACTGGCCGGATGGGTAGGCGCTGGCCTGGCGTCCGGCCCTCACCCCCCGGCCCCCTCTCCCGACTTCGCGGGCGAGGGGGAGCACGAACTCGTCAATTTTCGCCCGGGCCTCACGCAAAACTCTGACGCCCACCCTGAATCTTCGGCCAAAGCGTTGCAGCAATCGGGACACGCTCTATACTACACAACCCCCGCCGACGGGCGGAGCTGTCCTGAAGCGTCAGGCGGCAGAACCACCAGGAGGATGAGTGATGACGACCGCGCCCGCCCCCGACACCGGGTTTGAGCTTCCGAACGCCACGGACCGGGCGTTCACGTGGACCTACGACCCGATGCACTTCCCCCAGCCGCTGCCCTCGCTGAGCCGGGAGATCATGCGATCGATCATGACCAAGGCCTTCCAGATCGAGACGGTGTTCCCGAACGGCTATCCTTTCATGAAGGATCTCGCGCCGCCGCCACCCACCGCCGAAGTCCTGGAGAAGGGCGCCGTGCGCATCTGGGAGGACGAGTTCGTGCCGCGCATCGCCGCGTTTTGCGAGCGAGTTCGATCGACCGACTACGGATCGCTTCCGGCCGCCGTGGTGGGGGGCCAGTTGCCGGGACTGTTCCAGGAAGCGGGAGAGATGTTCTCCTGCACGATGGTCGTGGTGTTCCCGTTCATGGGGCCGACCCTCGCTCTGATCGAGTTCGCGGAGCAGGCGCTCGGCCGGGATGGCCCGCTCTTGGCCTCCTCCATGCTCCAGGGGTACGCCAACGAAACCTCGGCTGCCGGGTCGGGCCTCGGCGAGCTGACCGACCTGGCGCGCACGCTGCCAGAGGTCGCCCGCGCGCTCCGTGACGGCGGTTTCGATACATTGGGGACCGTGGCCGGCGGCCCGCAGTTCCTGGAACGCTTCGAGGCCTTCCTCGGCGACTACGGCTGGCGAGTGGACGACTGGGCCCTGATACACCATCCAACCTGGGCCGAGAACGCGGCGGCCCCGCTTAAGCTCATCGCTGCCTTCCTCGATGACGCGGGACGTTCGCCGGGTGCGGCGATTGGGCGCTCGGTCGAGATTCGCGAAGCCGCTGAGCGGGACATCCGTGCGCGCCTGAGCGGCGGACAGCTCGAGCAACTCCTCGGCATGGTCGCGGTAGCGCGCCCGCACGTCTCCATGAGCGAAGGGCGGGCTCTCTGGCAGCTGACCATCGCCGGCAGCCTTCGCGTGCCGGTCTTGGCCCTCGGCCGCAAGCTCCAGGCGGCGGGCGCCCTGGCCGACCCGAACGACGCCTTCTTCCTTGGCCCCGACGAACTGCGACAGGCCGCCGCCGCGCCGTCTCCGGCTACGCTCGCGCTGGTCGAAGAACGCAAGCGCGAGCTTCAGCACGCAAAGACGCTCACGCCCCCGCCCTTCCTCGGCCAGCCGCCGGCCATGGACGAGGCCCCGCCGGAGGTTCAGTCCGTCTTCAAGCACTTCTTCGGCCTCGGGGTCGTACCTTCCGCGGACGCGACGGTGATTACCGGCAACGCCGCGAGCAAGGGCGTCGTCACAGGCCGCGCCAGGGTGATCAAGGATCTGGCCGACGCGGACCGGCTGGAGCCTGGCGACATTCTCGTCTGGACGATGACAGCGCCGCCCTGGACTCCGCTCTTCGCGATCGCGGGGGGCGTCGTCACGGATACCGGGGGCGTCCTCTCCCACTCCGCCATCTGCGCCCGCGAATACGCGATCCCCTGCGTCGTCGGGACGATGTTCGGCACGTCCGCCATCCCTGACGGCGCCATGATTACCGTGGACGGCGAGCTCGGCACCGTGCG
>DAOTTM010000095.1:0-1560 GCA_034437915.1 Dehalococcoidia bacterium
AACATCGTCTTGGGCCTCGTTGCCGCAGCGGACGACACGATCGTTGTGACCGGCAGCGGCGCCGCGAAACTCCAGGTCGGTGCGAACACCACTATCTACGACACGACGAGCATCGCATTCAACGACGTTCAGGCAACCTCGGTGACAGGGCTGAACCTGATCGCCGGTTGGGGGGGTGGCGCCGCGGGCGTCGTTGCCAGCAACACCGCAGCGCAGGATCTCATCAACCAGGTGGACGCCGCCATTACGACGATGAACACCCGACGCGCCGACCTTGGTGCGTCGCAGAACCGCCTTGAGCACACGATCAACAGCCTCGGCGTCTCGGTCGAGAACCTGACCGCCAGCGAGAGCCGCATCCGCGATGCCGATATCGCGAACCTCTCCACCCAGATGGTGAGCAACCAGATCCTGCAGCAGGCCGGCACCGCCGTTCTTTCGCAGGCAAACCAGTCCTCGCAGGCTGTCCTCAGCCTCCTCCGCTAAAGCGGATAGAGGCGCCAATCAAACCAGAAGCCCCCTCTCGTTACGAGAGGGGGCTTTTTCGTGTCTGGTTCGCGACATCCTCTCAGGGAATACCCCGAATTCCTGGTGCTCCCTTCCCGCCACCCCTTGTCAACCAGCCGCACCGTTCGATTACCAAACTGACACCTTCGCCGAAGATCACCGAAAGGCTCGGCGGAGAAGACCGGTAAACGGTCCAGGGGAACAAGAAAGGGTCAGGACGAATATGTCATCTATCGTTACGAACGTCAGCGCGATCAACGCGCAACGCAACCTGAACATCACGGGCATGAAGATGGGCAAGGTGTTGGAGAAGCTCTCCAGCGGTTACCGTATCAACCGCGCCGCCGATGACGCCGCCGGCCTGGGCATCAGCGAAAAGATGCGCGCCCAGATCCGCGGCAACGCGCAGGCTATCCGCAACGCCAACGACGGCATCTCCATGATTCAGACCGCTGAAGGCGCGATGGACGAAGTCCACAGCATCCTCCAGCGCATGCGCGAACTGGGCGTCCAGGCCGCCAACGATACGAACGATACGGCAGCCCGCACCTCCATCGGCACCGAGCTTGTGCAGCTCCGCTCGGAAATCGACCGCATCGCCAACGCAACGCAGTTCAACGGCCAGAACCTGCTCACGGGTTCGCTGAGCGGCACGCTCGGCGGCCTGACGGGCTCCGACCTCGTCGTGTCCGACGTGCTCACCAACGCGACGGCGACGACGGTTTCCGCGATGGACGTGTCCAAGGCGCAGGCGGGCACGTTCACCTTCCAGGCAGTGACGGGCGCCGGTGGGGATGTCATCCTCACAGGGCCAAACGGCGTGGCGCAGAAACTGACGGTGGCCGCCTTTGCCGCCGCCGGGTCGCAGACGCTGAACTTCGACAAGCTGGGCGTCAGCGTTACCCTGACGGCGACGGCTTCGCAGACTGCGGCGAACATCGTCTTGGGCCTCGTTGCCGCAGCGGACGACACGATCGTTGTGACCGGCAGCGGCGCCGCGAAACTCCAGGTCGGTGCGAACACCACTATCTACGACACGACGAGCATCGCATT
>DAOTTM010000096.1:0-13145 GCA_034437915.1 Dehalococcoidia bacterium
TCAAGGCGCTGAAGCTCGAGCAGATGCGCTCGCTCTTTTCCGGCAGCCGCTTTAAGGATCTGCCCGCCTGGAAGAAGAGTCCGGTTGCGGGCGGAACTCTTCGATTCGCCAGCCGCGCCCCGGTCACCTTCGATCCGACATCCCCGTCCGGGGGACTCATGGCGAGCTACATGTTCGCCCACAATCAGCTCGTCGGCATTCGCGTCAACGACAAGGTGAAGAATCCGAACTTCATGGAGTACGAGACGGTGCTCGCGGAAAAGATGCCCGAGCAGCCGGACGACACCACGTTCATCTTCAAACTTCGGCAGGGAGTGAAATTCCAGGACGTAGCCCCCGTGAATGGGCGCGAACTGACCGCCGAGGACGTTGTTTATTGCTCGGAGGCCTATCGCAAATCACCTGCACAATCTCCGACCTATGAAGAAGTGCTGAAGGTCGAGGCCGTCGATAAGTACACCGTGAAGTTCACGATGGCGCGCCCAGCTGCGTATTTTATCTCGTCTCTGGCCGTGCCATTTCACTGGATTTTCTCCAAGGAACAACACACGTCACCCGAGGGTTTGGCAAAGAAGCCAATAGGCACGGGTCCGTTCCTCTTCGATTCGGCCGTGGACCTTGGCGCCTACAAGTTCAAGAAGAACCCGAACTACTTCCGCAAAGACCCCGACACAGGCATGCAGCTCCCCTATCTCGACAAGATCGAGACGACCTTTTACCCGAACCCGGCGCAGTCGATCGCCGCTTTCCGGGCAAACGAGTTCGACCACCTCTACCCACAGAACTTCGAGGCCTGGCTACAAGTCATGGAATCGAATCCAGACTCCGTGACCCAGGTGACGACGCCGGCGCCGAGTTTCCAGCCATATGTCGCGATGCGCCTGGATCAGCCGCCGTTCAACGACCCCCGAGTTCGGCAGGCGCTCTCACTGCTTATTGATCGGCCGTCGATCATCAAGAACCTCGCCCAGGGCATGGCTGGCCAGGGCTATGGTCAGGACTGGACATACTTCGGCAACGAATGGCCCTGGGAAGCGAACGAGCTCGGCAAATGGAACAGACATGACCCGGGCGAAGCCAAGAAGCTGCTCGAAGCCGCGGGCATCAAGAACCCCAACTTCGACTTCCTGTTGACACAGTTCGCGGGATTCAACTTTGATGTCTGGAGCGCGGTCGCGGGCATGTGGGATGCTGCTGGCATCAAGACGACGATCGATGCCCCGCAGGACCCCGCAAAGTGGCAAGCTCAGTTCTACGGCGGCACCTTCAAGGCCATGGCGGCGACAGGACTGATTGGACCGGGCATGGATCCGGACACCTTCGCCTACCACGCGATGCATTCGAAGTCCCCGAAGAACTACATCAAGCTGAATGACCCGAAGGTCGATGCCCTCGCCGTCAAGCAGCGCCAGACGTTCAAGAAGGAGGAGCGTACTGCGGTCCTCAAGGAGTTGATGGCCTATGACCTGGATATCGTCTCCCGCATCTGGCAGGTGACGCCATACAAGATCAACCTGCGAAAGCCGAACTTCTATAGCCTCGTTGACGTCGAAGCTGCTTGGAACCCGGTCGGCTGGGGCTCGGTAGGCATCGAGTACGCCTGGCGAACCACCTAGGAGGCCCCCGTCGCGTGGGCGGCGTGGGATTTGTATCCTCCGCCGCCCACTCATTCGTCCCTCAAGACACGTGAGGTCAAGCATGCTGCGTGTGTACATTTTCAAGCGGATGATTGCATCCGTGGTTGTAATGTTCCTGCTCAGTCTCATCATCTTTGTGCTTATGCATCTGCTCGACGGAGACGCCCTCATCGCGAAACTGGGCGAGACCGGGCGCATTCCGAAAGACCAGCTCGATGGCCTGCGCGCGGAAATGGGCCTCGATGATCCGCTCGCCGTCCAATACTTGCACTGGGTAGCCAGCCTCTTCGACGGCTCGATGGGCGAGTCGCTGATTTACGACGGGCGGACGGTGAGCAGCCGCATCCTCAGTGCGCTGCCCATCACCCTGGAACTCGGCTTGCTGGGCATGCTTTCCGCGATCCTGATAGGCGTGCCCCTCGGCGTCGTCTCGGCAGTCCGGCAGGACAGCTTCCTTGACTATGGCATCCGCATGGTCTCATTGCTGGGGCTCTCGATTCCCCAGTTCTTCCTCGGTCTGATCATCATTATTTACGGCACGCTGTATCTCGGATATCACCCGCCGCGCTTCTATGTTCCAATCACGGACGATCCGATTGGCAACATCAAGATGATGCTGATCCCGTCGCTCATCCTCGGCTTCGGACTATCCGCAAGCATCATGCGCATAACCCGATCGACGGTGCTGGAAGCGCTGCACGAAGACTACGCGCGGACGGCACGCGCCAAAGGTCTGAAAGAGCGGACGGTTGTGATCAAGCACGTCCTGCGCAACGCTCTCATTCCCGTGATGACACTCGTTGGAAACCAGGCCGCGTTCATCTTTAGCGGCGCGCTCATTATCGAGATCCTGTTCGTATTGCCGGGGATGGGGCGCCTGACAATCGAAGCGATCCAGCAGCGGGACTACCCGCAGGTCCAGGGCTGCGCGCTGATCGCGGGCGCCGTCGTCGTTGGCATCAACCTGTTAGTCGATGTCTCCTATGGCTGGGTAGATCCACGCGTGAAGTACGGCTAAGCCAAAGCCGAAGGAGTTCTTTGTGACCGCCATTCCGCAGGATATCTTCGCTTCGCCATCGTCCGTTGTGCGAACCCCCCGCTTCATCCGCTTCTGCATCAGCTTCGCAAAGCGCAAACCCGTGGCCGCTGCCTCCGCGCTGGTTCTCCTGATCGTCGTGCTGATGTGCGTGTTTGCGCCTGTGCTCGCCACGGCAGACCCGAACCGGCAGGAGTTGGGCGCCCGCCTGGCCCCGCCAAGCCGCGAACATTACCTAGGCGCGGACCAACTCGGACGCGATACCTTCAGCCGCATTCTCTATGGAGGACGCATTTCCCTCGGTGCTGGACTCGGCGCGACGCTCGCTGGCGTGGGCCTTGGCGTTGTGATCGGCCTCGTTAGCGGCTACACGGGCGGGAAGCTGGACCTCGTTCTCCAGCGTCTGATGGACGCAATCATGGCGTTGCCGCCGCTCATCCTCCTGATGGTGCTGGCATCCACACTGGATCAGAACTTCCAGAACATGGTGTTTGCCATCGCCATATTCGTCGCGCCCGGAGCAAGCAGAATCGTCCGCGGTTACGTGCTTAGCATTAAGGAGATGCCGTACGTGGATGCAGCGCGCTCACTGGGCGCAACGCCCACGCGGCTTGTATTCAGGCACATCCTGCCTAATACGTTCGCGGCCGTGATCGTTGTCGCGTCGATTTCGGTAGGCTCCGTGATCATCATCGAGGCCGCGCTTGGCTACCTCGGTCTCAGCGTTCGCATGCCCACCGCAACCTGGGGCAACATGCTGAACTCCGGCGCCCAGACGTACATGGAGCTGTCGCCGATACTGGCGATTGCTCCGGGCGTAGCGATCGCGCTCACTGTGTTCTCCATCAATCTCTTCGGCGATGGACTGCGCGATGTCCTTGATCCGCGCCTGCGAGGGAAGGGACGCTAGCACCTGATTGTCCACGGCCAAATTCTTGGCCCCTAACGTGTTCTATCGGCGTCCCCCCGCGCAAACATTTCGTTGTATCCTTCGCCCCCGTTCGCTACTATTGCCCGGCCCGTCCCCACGGACGGCCCTGAAACACCTCGCACCCCGACATCCTTCGCACCGGAGCTTTCGCATGGCCAACCCAGTCCCCGTAAACCTCACCGTCAATGGAAAGGCGCGCAAGGCGACCGTCGAGCCGCGATTGTTGCTCGTCCACCTGCTTCGCGAACAGCTCGGGCTCACAGGCACGCACATCGGCTGCGATACCAGCCAGTGCGGCGCCTGCACCGTCATCATCGATGGCCAGAGCGCGAAATCCTGCACGATTTTCGCCGTCCAGGCCGATGGCAGCGAAATCCTCACGATCGAGGGCGTCGCCAACGAGACGGAATTGCACCCCCTCCAGGAAGGCTTTTGGGAAGAGCACGGACTCCAGTGTGGCTATTGCACGCCGGGCATGATCATGTCCGCCATCAACCTCCTCAAAGAGAACCCCCACCCCACGCAGCAAGAGATCCGCGAAGGCATCTCAGGCAACTTCTGCCGCTGCACCGGCTACCAGCACATCGTCAGCGCCATCGAATACGCTGCGAAGAAGGGCTAACCCATGCCGACACCAGTGCTCCCAAAGCTCATCGGCGAACGCATCAAGCGTCGCGAAGACCCCCGCCTCATCCAGGGCCGCGCCACCTATGTCGATGACATCAAGATCGTCGGCATGCTTCATCTCGCCTTCAAGCGCAGCGACATCGCCCACGGCCGCATCCTCTCCATAGATACCAGCGCCGCCGAGGCCATGGAAGGCGTCGAACTGGTCATGACCGGCGCCCAACTCGCCAAGATCCTCGGCCCCATGCCCATCGGCACGCCCTTCCCTTCGCCGGACCACTTCGCTATCGCCACGGACACCGTCCGTTACCAGGGCGAACCCGTCGCCGTCGTCGTCGCCAGCGACCGCTACCTCGCCCGCGACGCCGCTGACGCCATCGTCATCGAATACGACCCCCTGCCCGCCGCCATCGACGTCGAGAAGTCGATGACCGGCCAGCCCGTCGTCATCCACCCGGACTTCCCCAACAACCTCGCCGTGGCGTACGTCCCCGGCGGCACGGGCGTTGACGCCGTTGCCGGCACCGTCGACAACACGGCCATCGACGCGGCCTTCGCCAAGGCCGAGGTCGTCATCTCCCAGAGAATGATGAACCACCGCCTCGCCCCTAACGCCATGGAGGCGCGTGGCGTCGTCGCCCACTACGAGCCGGGCAAGGACCAGATGACGATCTGGTCTTCGACCCAGAACCCGCACATCCTGCGCAGCTTCATCGCCGCCATGACCGGCATGGGCCAGTCCCAGGTGCGCGCGATTGCCCCGGAAGTTGGCGGCGGCTTCGGCTGCAAGATCAACATCTACGGCGAGGAGTACGCCGCCGCCGCGCTGACCAAGAAGCTCGGCGTCCCACTGAAGTGGATCGAGGACCGCTCCGAAGCCTTCCAGGCCACCGTCCACGGGCGCGACATCCTTTGTTACGTCGACGTAGCGGCCATGCGCGATGGCAAGATCCTTGGCCTCAGGCTCAAGCTCATCGCCGATATCGGCGCCTACAATATGATTCTCACCGCCGCAATTCCCACGTTGACGATGCTGATGCTCAACGGCACTTACGACATCCCCGCCGTCCGTGCGGAGCTCACCGAGGTCTTCACGAACAAGATGGCGACGGACGCCTATCGCGGCGCCGGCCGCCCGGAAGCCGCATACTTCGTCGAACGCGCCATGGACATGCTCGCCCGCGAACTGAACATGGACCCCGCCGATGTCCGTCGGCGCAACTTCATCCGTAACGATCAATTCCCCTACGCCACGCAGATGGGCGCCATCTATGACTCCGGTGACTACGGCGCGGCTCTCGACCTCGCCCTCAAGGTCGCGAAATGGGACGAGCTCAAGAAAGAGCGCGATGCGGCGCGTGCCGAAGGCCGCCTCGTTGGCCTCGGCCTCGCCTTCTATGTGGAGGTCTGCGGTCTTGGCCCATCTTCGGCGCTCCCAACCGGCGGCTGGGAGCATGCCGGCGTCACGATCGAACGCGATGGGCGAATCACCGCGACAACTGGTTCATCGCCCCACGGCCAGGGAAACGAGACGACATTCTCGCAGATGCTCGCCGACCAGTTCGGCGTCCCCATGGAACACGTCACCATCCTCCACGGTGATACCGGCATCGTGAAGCAGGGCATCGGCACCTTCGGTAGCCGCTCCCAGGCCGTCGGTGGCACGGTCCTCATGCTCGCGGGCGGCAAGGTGCGCACGAAGATGGCGAAGTTCGCCGCCGCCCTCATGGGTCCGGGCCTCGAAGACGTAGGCGCGACCGAGGCTGACCTCGTCTTCGCCAACGGCGTCATCTCGGTACCGACCGCGCCAGGCCTCTCCAAGACCTTCGAGGAGGTCGCCGGCTACGCCTACGTGCCCGTCCCCCTTCCTGCGGGGATGGAGCCTGGCCTCTCCGACGAAGCCTTCTGGGAGCCTGAGAACAACACCTACCCATTCGGCTGCCACATCTCCATGCTCGAGATCGACCGCGAAACGGGTGAACCAAAGCTCCTCAAACTCGTAGCCATCGACGATTGCGGCACGATCATCAACCCCCTCATCGTCGAGGGGCAGATCCATGGCGGCCTCGCCCAGGGCATCGGCCAGGCGATGATCGAAGAGGTCGTCTACGACGAGGACGGCCAGCTCATCACGGGTTCGTTCATGGACTACGCCATCCCCCGCGCCACGGACTTCCCCTGGTTCGAACTGGACAATACGGTCACGCCCACGCCCGTCAACCCGCTCGGCGCCAAGGGCGTGGGCGAAGCGGGCACCCTCGGCTCGACCCCGTGCATCGTCAACGCCGCCGTCGATGCCCTCAGCAGCTTCGGCGTCAAACACATCGACATGATGCTCCGCCCCGAAAAGCTCTGGAAAATCATCAATGGCCAATAGCCAAACATCCACGAAGACTCTTCTTCTCCCCCTCTCCCGCGCAGTCGGAAGAGGGGGCCGGGGGGTGAGGGCGCGCCGCCCGGCGCCGCCGCTAAGTCCTCAGTCCTCATCCCTTTTACCTTTAGTTGGAGGCCAGTCATGATCCCGGTCGAATTTGATTACCAGCGCGCCACCTCCCTCGACGACGCCATCGCCAAACTCGCCGCCACCAACGGCGACGGCAAGTTCATCGCGGGCGGACACAGCCTCGTCCCCCTGATGAAGCTCCGCCTGAGCGAGCCCAAGATCCTCATCGATATCGCCCGCATCCCCGGCCTCGCGGGCATCAGCGAGAAGAACGGCAAGCTGGAGATCGGCGCGGGCACGACCCACCACGCCGTCGCCACCTCTGACCTCCTTCGCTCGATGTGCCCCGTGATCGCCGATTGCGCGAGCGAAATCGGCGACCCCCAGGTGCGCAACCGTGGCACCATGGGCGGGAGCCTCGCCCACTCCGACCCCTCCGCTGATTACCCCGCCGTCATGCTCGCGCTCGATGCCGAGGTGCACCTCAAGGGTCCCGGTGGCTGGCGCGCGGTCAAAGCCAACGATTTCTTCCAGGACATGTTCACGGTGAACATGGCGGAGAACGAGATCATCGCCGGTGTCCAGTTCGCGCCGATCCAGGCCGCCAGCTACGCCAAGCTCCACCAGCGCGCCTCGCACTACGCCATCGTCGGCGTCGCCGCCGCGGTCACCATCGAGAACGGCATTATCACCTCCGCGCGCCTCGGACTGACCGGCGCCTCCACGCACGCCCAACGCATGTCCAACGTCGAAGCCGTCCTCCAGGGCCGCCAGCCCAACGAAGCGACGATCGACGCCGCTGCCGCCGTCGCCGGCGAAGGCCTCGCCAACGTCAACAGCGATATACACGCCAGCGAGGCCTACCGCCGCGCCATGGTCAAAGTCTTCACTCGCCGCGCCCTCGAAGGCGCCTTCGCCCGCGCCTAGGCCCTCACCCCCCGCCCCCTCTCCCGCGCTGCGAGCGAGGGAGCGCGTATCCGGTGATCCGTAGCCCGACCGTCAGGGAGGTTCCCGCGCAGACCACAACGGAGGTTCGGCGATGCCGACTGACCCCCAGGAATCCCTCCTTGACCGCGACGCGGTCCTCCGCCAACTCGAGGATTCGACAAAAACCCTCGAATGGGCGGTGAGCCTCGTACCAGACGGCTGGTCGCACCGGTCACCGTTTGGTTCGCCCCGGGTCTCGCAATAGGAAGGGGCATGGTCCGTCGCCATGAACCTCGCCCACCTCACGCTCTATTCGGAGCGCCTTCCGCGGAGCGTCCTGGAGAGTCTGCGCGACGGAGGAGACGGGGTTGGCGGTAGCTGGTGGAAGGAGCCGTCACCGTTCGAGGCGGCGGCAGTGGAACTCGCCGCTGCCCCCCTTGCCGAGATCATGCAACGGCTACGTAAGGCATACGGGAAAGAGGCCGAACTGGCACGCCGTTTCCCACACGACGCTGCTACCAGGGCCTGGGGCGCCGCAGGATACGGACCAAGGCTCTGGAGCCCGGCCAGGATCGTCGCCAAGTCGTTCCAGCACACCTGGGAGCACGGCAATTCAATTCTCCGCGTCGCCCTCTTCGCTCCCCGCGACCTCACCGAGGACTGAGTTGTACCGAAAGAATCGGAGCCGCGCGTAAGCAAGCGGGCTGGACTTCGAGCCATGCCCCGAACTTCCGCCCGTGCCGCGCCCTCGAAGGCGCCTTCGCCCGCGCCTAAGCGGAAATCATCTCTATACTCTGGTCATTCAGTCGAGCCGCGCAGGTTAGCGTGGCAGAGGAGTTCGGGCATGCGAGAAAACGCGATGTTGGCGAAATGGCGGGCGGGGGAAGCGACCTACGGGTGTTGGCTTTCGATCCCGAGCAGTTTTTCGGCGGAGGTGATGGCTCACCAGGGGTATGACTACGTCTGCATCGACATGCAGCACGGGCTCATCGATTACCAGGTGGCGGTGACGATGCTGCAGGCGATCAGCACGACCAACGCCACGCCGATCTGCCGCGTGCCGTGGAACGAGATGGGGATCATCGGGAAGATGCTCGATGCGGGGGCGATGGGCATCGTCATTCCGATGGTGAACAGCGTGGAGGAGGCGAAGGCGGCGGTCGCCGGGTGCCGCTACTTCCCGGACGGTTCGCGCAGCTTCGGTCCGGCGCGGGCGACGTATTACTCGGGCAGCGACTACTTCGCCAACGCGAACAACCAGATCGCCTGCATCCCGATGATAGAGACGGGGCGGGCTGTCGACAGGCTCGACGAAATCCTCGCGGTGCCGGGCATCGACGCGGTGTACGTAGGCCCGGCGGACCTGAGCATCACGCTGGGCCAGCAACCAAGGATGGACAACGAGGGCGCGTTCGAGGCGGCGCGGCTGAAGATCGCGGCGGCGTGCAGGGCGCACGGCATCGCGCCGGGCATCCACGCGAACGCCCAGCTCGCCGCGAAACACACGGCAGCGGGGTATCAGATGATCACGATCTCCGGCGATGCGGGCGCGATGGCGGCGAGCGCGGGCGCGGACGTCCGGCTGGCGAAGGGCGCGGGCGGGGTCATGCCGGCGTACCGATAGAGGGGTCGCGCTCACCCCTTGCTGATTCGGAGATCAAGCGCCTGCCGACATTCATCTCCTCGGTATCCCGCCCTCACCCCCGACCCCTCTCCCGACTCGCCGCTCGCGGGAGAGGGGAGCAACGGCCAGCGCTCGTGGAGTTGTACGCTCACCGTTCGACAGGCTCAGGGCGAGCGGGTCTTCGGGCGTTCAGAACTCGGATCTCGGATCTTTCCTTAGGCTTCCCACTTGTGCGGATGCGCCACATAGCGGTCGAGGAAGAGGGCCATGGTTTCGGCGCAGAGGCGGCCGGGGGCGCTGTGGGCGTCGAAGGCGTGGGGCGCTTCGGCGAAGATGTGGAGTTCGACGGGGACGCCGGCCTTCGTGAGTGCGTCGTACATTAGGAAGCTGTCCTTTGGCGGGACGAGAGCGTCGGCGTTGCCGTGTATGAGCATGATGGGCGGGAGTCCGGGTTTTGCGTGGGTGAGGGGGCTGACGCCGCGCAGCGCCTCGGGCGTCGCGTGCTTGCCCATCAGCGATTGGACAGCGCCCTCCAGTTCGGATGCCGTTTCAGAGAATCGGGTGGGTGGGTAGAAGGCGATACAGGCGGCGACGGAGGTGTCGACGCCGGGGTTGCCGCCCGCGCCTTCGAATTCGGGCATGTTCGCGGTGGTGGCCATCATGAGGGAGAGGTGGCCACCGGCGGAGTTGCCAGAGACGGTGATCTTCGCGGGGTCGATGCCGAGCTTCTCGGCGTGTGTGCGCATCCAGCGCAGACAGGCCTTGACGTCCTCAATCTGGGCGGGCCAGATCGATTCGCCGGAGAGGCGGTATTCGGTGGAGACGCAGACGTAACCGATGCGTCCGAGGAGGACGCCGTAGCCCTTGAGCTGGGAGCGGTCGCCCTGGATCCAGCCGCCGCCGTGGATGAGGAGGACAGCGGGGGCGTTCGTGACCTCGCCGGGGGGAGTGTAGATGTCGCATTTGAGGTCGCGACCGCCGCCGCTGCCGAAGACGACATCGTTCTCGGTGTTGACGCGGCCCTGAAGGATGGTGCTCATGGGGTGCTCCGATGGAGTGATGACCGGAGGCTACATGGGCGGGCGAGGATTAGCAACGCCGTTGGCTGTCGGCGCTTGGGCGGGTCTTGGGGCCCGGTGAAACCCTCCCTGACGGTCGGGCGACGGATGCATCGTGTCCTGTCGTCCATCGTGCTCGTATCCTTGGCACACGAAACGAGACAGGGAGAAAGACGATGCCAAATTTGCCGGGGTTCGGGAATGCGCCAGACCAGGCTTCGCAGGCGGCGAGCCTGATTGAGCGCTTGTTGCTGTACTGCGACCTCGCGGCCGCGGACCTTTCCGTGGAAGAGCTTTGCGATACGCGGGGCGCTCTCACCAATTCGATCGGGTGGGATGTGTGGCATGTGGTGCGCACGGTGGACAACATCATCCACTTTGTGTTCGAGCGGGAGCAGCCGGTGTGGCTGGCGCAATCGTTCCACGAGCAGTGGAAGCTGCCGAAGGTGGACCAGGGCACGGGCATGGACCCGAAGGACGCCTACAGCCTTGGGTTCCCCGGTCCAGTGGAGTTCAGCCGGTATACGCGGGCGGTCTCGGAAGCGGTCGTGCCGAAGGTGGCGGCGATGAGCGACGCATACCTGGCGACGGCGCAGTTCATACGGCCGTGGGGCGATGTGCCGCGCATCGAGGCGATCGGGCACGGGCTGATCGGACACGGCAACGGCCACCTGGGGCGCGCTTCCTACGCCCGGACGCTGTTCGGGAAGAGCGGGCTGCCCTACTGACGTGACTGGAGCACCCGAAGCGGGGATTCTCCTATACCGAAGGCGCACCGTCTTCACGTATATATGAGTAAGGGAGTGCCCTTCAGTTTGGACTTCGAGTCTCAACCCCCAGGAGCGCCAAAGCAAACCGGGGAAGCCGAAGGGCAGCGCATGTCCAGTGACACCGTACCTGCCCCTTCGCGAACTGCCGATGAACTCCAGGCGGATGCGGCGGAACAGGCGATCCTTGCAGCGGCGGCATCGGCCGTTGCAAGGATCGCCGACGAGCTTGCGCTCCTGGAGGCGGTGGCCGCCTCGCTCAGGCCAATGATCCCCACCGCGATTGTGAGGTACGGCAATATCGAAGGGGATACCATCGCCTTCCGCAGCCCGGATCACCCGGAAGAGCGGGCGATAGCGATGGGGCCGTTCGCCAGGCGCCTCATCGAAGACGGCCAGATCGTGATGCTGGAGTTGCCGCCGGGACCCGGGATGCCGATCATGGCGCAGCTTGTGGAGTCTGGAATACAGAGCTTCGTTGCTACCGTCGCGACCATAGGGGGCGCGGCACGGGGAATTTTGCTCGTGGGTTCGATTGGCGTCCCGTACCCCTTCAACGAAGGCCATTGTCTGCTCGTGCGGAAGATCAGCTGGATCGTGGCGCCGGCGCTGACGTACGGGCGTGCGGCGGAACGGGCGATGATCGAAGCGGAAGATCAACGATTGTTGGCGGAGGTCGCATCGGCGGCCGCACGGGAAGCTGAACCTCGGGGCCTGGTGGCCGTTCTGCGCGAGTCCGTCCGCCGGATCGTCCCGCGGGCGAGCGTGTTGTACTACCACGTAGAAGGGTCGACCTTTGTCGATCCGGAACGCGGCGACATCAACCCCATCGACGACCCGCTGATCATGCGGGCCATGAGCGAGGGCCAAGCCTTTGCGACGGCGCTCGACGACGAGGAGATATCCGACGACGTGAGGCAGTTGCTGGTTTCGGCCGGGGCGAACGGGATGATCATCACGAGGGCGCAGGCCTCCGGGGAGGTGTGTGGGTACTTCTCGGTCTTGTTACGGGTACCCGGATACGAACCCGACGGACGCACGTTGCGTCTGCTGCGGCTGTTCGCCCAGATCGTGGGGCCCGCGATGACGAACGCGCGGGCAGCCGCGGAGGCAAGAAGAGAGGGGGAGGAACAGACTTTCATCGCCGAGATTGCGGCGGCGGCCGCGCGCGAAACGACGACGACCGGCCTCGTGGCGGCGATCATCCCGGCCTTTCGGCGGCTCATCCCGCAGCCGTTCATTGCGTTCGGGAACATCATTGGCGAGGAGGTGGATTATTCGGACCCTTCCGGACCGAGCTACCTTTTGCCCCTCGGCGAACATGGCCGACAGGCGATGGCGACCGGCCAAGTCTCATTCCCAGAACTGCCGGAATCCATGGCGCCAGTGCACTCGACTCTGCTCGGACGCTTCAGTGTGCACGCCTTTTCCGTGACGGCCGCGACTTCGGGCGGCACCCCGACAGGGATCCTGATGGTGGGATCGCGACAGCCCGGCTACGTCTTCAGCGAAAACGAACTACGAATCCTACGACTGGCGGCCCAGATCATGGGACCGGCGATGATGACGCTGCGCTCGGCCGCGCAGACGCAGGCCGAGCGGGCACTGTACCAGTTCACCCTCGAATCGCTCTCCGAGGGCGTGCTCTTGATCGATGAGCACCTTCGGGCGGTCTATGCCAACCGCGTGGGCCAGGAGATCGTCGATGCGCTCAGACCCGTGTGGGCGGGCAAGAGCGGCCCCGAGCGAATCGCCTTGTTGGACCCACCGCTCGCGAAAGCGATGGTGCGGGCGACCTTCGACCACCAGCCCGCGCGCGGCAGGACGCATTTCACGTTCGGGCCGGAGCCACGCTGGTTCGATTTCGAACTTATCCCCTTGAGCCACCCCCAGTATCGACTCCTCATCGTGGCGACGGACGTGACACACGAGGTGGCCCTGGAAGGCGAGCAGGAACGCAGCCGCGAGCAGATGGAGCGGGCGGCACGCCTTGCCGCGTTGGGCGAACTGATCGGCGGCGTCGCCCATGAACTGAACAATCCCCTGACGGCCATCCTCGGGTTCTCGGAACTGCTCGCCGCCGATGCCACCGATG